>CAZSVJ010000088.1:0-12432 GCA_964610185.1 uncultured Occallatibacter sp.
CCACCGTGCCGGCGATGATCTCCTGATAGTCCATGCGGACATCCTTGAAGAAATGTTTTGGCAAATTGGAGCAGTGGAAGCAGACGCACTTGTCAGGATGGCTGCCGTAGTTATTGTTCCAGTCGAGCAGCGCCGAGGGAGTGCCCGAGGCCAGCGCCAGCATATACATGCTCAGCGTGCCGGGCACATCCACTTCGCAGGCCGAAGGGATGAGGTTGTTGCTCATCATGCTCATGATGGTGCAAGGCACCACGCCGAAGAATTCTTCCATCGAGGTCCAGCACTGCACGGCGCTGATGGTGATGTGGGCCTGCTTCATCCAGCCGTCAATGACCGCGCCCAGCTTGGACATCTTGAGCAGCGCGTCGTCAGGGATGCCAGAAGTCGAGACGTAGTTTTTGATGGCGGCCAGCTTGGCCTGCGCGGCATCGTCGCTGTCCTTCATTTTGTTGATGCGGCCGAAGATTTCAGACAGATCGATCGTCTCGATGGTGATGCCGTTGGTCTCGAAGATGCGCTCTGAGTAGCGCACCGTGTTAAATGCCGTGGGACGCGCGCCGATGGCGCCGATGCGCAGGTTCTTGAGCCCCTTCACGATGCGGCAGACGGCGGAGAACCATTCAAGATCGGCCTTGAACTCGGGCGAAGTGAGGCTCTCGGTGTGCAGCGTGGTCAGCGAATAATTAATGCCATATTGCATCATGTTGTTACAGCAACTCATTTTGCCGCAGAAGCTGTCGCGGCGCATGGCGATGGTCATGTCGTCGGAGCGGTCGGGCGTGGCCTGCACCAGCACCGGAACATTGAGGCCGGAGAGGCGGATGGCGTCGACGATGCCGCGCTCCTCGCCGAAGTTGGGTAAGGTGACGATGATGCCGTCAATCTCTTCCGCGTGCTTTTTGAAAAGCTCGGCGCAACGCTGGGCCTCGGCGTAGGTTTCAACCGCGCCATGCACGGAATCTTCCGGGCCAAGCACAATGGCCCGCGCTCCTGCCGCTTGAAGAACGGAAATGATTTCGTCGCGGCCCGTCTTAGCCAAATGGCTGGGAAAAAACCCGCGATTGCCTACCACCACACCGAATGTCATCGTACGTGTCGCCGTCATTGTTACTTGCTCCTTGTTACCGCATGTTACAGATCAACCGTTGCGGCCCGGGCGAAAGCGCACCCCATAAAAAATACCGAGCGCCAGCAATAAACCACCCCACCAGACCGGTGCATGAAGGTTGGCCAGAATAACATTGGCCGTTTGGTTAGTTACCAGTTCAAACAACCCATAGCCTAGTATCAATACGCCGTAGACCGTTAGAAGAACCCCAATAAAGAACCAGATTGAGATATGTCCCGATTTCATGCGCGGCCTCCATTAGAAGAAGTAGATGTTGAGGGCGAAGAACACGATGATAGCGATCACCAGCCAGAAATACTCATTCTTGAAGAACGGCACCGGCTCTTCCACGGGCAGCTTTGTTGCCCCATAAACAAGCCCGTTCAATTCCGCAACCGGACGGGCCTTGGTGAAGATGCTCACCACAAACGTGACCAGGATGGAGACAATGACCGACCACAGCGCGCGGTACATGTTCTCAGCCATGTCTTTGGCCTCGGCTGAAATGGCGACGTAGCGCAGAGCCGCGGGGTAGAAATGGACCCACGCCCAGAGGCCAATCGAGGTCAGCGTGCCAATCAACAGTCCCCAGAATCCGCCTTGCTTGGTGGCTCGCTTCCAGAACATTCCCATCAGCACCACACCAAGCAGCGGCGAGATGAAAAAGCTGAACAGCGCCTGCACATAATCCATGATCCCGGCCTTGCTCATGACCAAGTATGCGGTGCCGATGGAAACGACCACGCCAAGGATAGTGGCCCATCGACCGACTGACACATAATGCTCGTCAGGCGCATTCTTCTTGATCAGCGGCTGGTATATGTCGTAAGTCCACACCGCGGAAAAAGCGCTGACATTGCCGGCCATTCCACTCATGAATCCCGCGATCAACGCCGTAATTCCCAAACCAAGCAGGCCTGGAGCGCAATAGCGCACCAGCATCAGCGGCAGCACTTCGTTGTAACTATGCGGATGGAGCGCATTCACCTGATCTTGGCCAACAAGGTGCATCAGGCTCCCGTCGGGATTCTGCAACACAACCAGACCCAGCAAGCCGGGCAGAATCACAATAAAAGGAACCGCCATCTTGAAGAACGAGCCGATCACCGGAGCCATGCGCGCCGAACGAAGATTATTGGCGGCGAGCACGCGCTGCACCACCAGGAAGTCCGTGGTCCAGTACCCAAAGCTGATGGCGAAGCCAAGGCCGAAGACAATGCCGGTCCAGTGAATGCCCATGGGGTTGTCTGCAAAGTGGCCCATGCTTCGCCACATATGCGTGTAGTCACCCGGCGCAGTCGCGCCTATAGCGATGTTATGCGCCAGTTTTGCCTTGAATCCGGACCACCCGCCCGCCTCGACCAGGCCGAGGATGGGAACCAGCAAAGCGCCGCCCCAGATGAGCACGAACTGCAAAACCTCGTTGAAGATGGCGGAGCGCAAGCCACCCAGCGCCACGTACGCCGCTACCGCAAGCGACGAGACAATGATGGAGAAGTTCAGGTCCCAACCCAGCACCACCTTCATTACTTCAGCCATGGCGAACATATTTACGCCGCTCATCAACACGGTCATGAAGGCAAACGAAAACGCCGACACGATACTGGCGCCTTGCCCGTAGCGCAACTTCAGATAGCCCGGCACCGAGTGCGTCTTGCAGACGTAGTAGAACGGCATCATCACAATGCCGAGGAACAGCATGGCGGGAATAGCGCCGACCCAGTACCAATGCGCCGCAAGAATGCCGTATTGATATGCCGAGCCGGCCCAGCCCATCAATTCCAGCGAACCTAGGTTTGCCGAAACGAAGCTGAGGCCGGCGATCCACGCCGTCATCTCGCGCCCGGCCATGAAAAACTCTTCGCTGGTATTGGCTTGGCTCTTGAGGTAGAAACCAATCCATATCACCATCACGAAGTAGACGGCGATTACCACGATGTCGAGAACGGTTAAGTGCGCCAGCGAAGGGGCGCCGAGCGCGAGCAATGCTGCCGTTGAATGCTGAAGACCGGCAGCAGCGATTGATCCCGGAACCAATCCGAACATTCCGTCACCTAAACTTGGATGAATTCGCCCGCAAAGGCCGCGGACGTTCGCAGTCAAGTAAATGGCTTTACTCCTGTGCTTGTCAAGCGGGAAAACGATTACTCAGGAAAATCGCTTTACCCCGCGCGGCGGTCCGCTGCGAAGTGAAACATTCCAAGCTTCGTGTGCAATCACCGGCGGAAAAGGTTTTGCGGGCGAAGTGACTCAGTGCCGGCTGTACTTGAAACTATGGGTGCAATCGGCCAGCATCAGCGGCCAACCCAGAGGGAGATTCCGCCGGTGATCGATCGGCCCGGCATGGCAACACCGTTAATCTCCTGGTATCCAGTGTTGCTCAGGTTTCCCAGCCGCAGATAGGGGCGGAGCTTTCCCGTGTCACGAATCAACGAAGCGTTCCAGACGGGATAAGGCGAGGCATTCCACGGCGGCTGGCCCAGCTGTTGATAGGGCTTAGCGATTTGCACGGCGTTGATCATCGTAAGGCTGTGGCCCAGCGAGGCCGTCCATGTTGCGCGAACATTCTCGACCGGGTAGTTGAGAGCATACTCCGATTGCAGGCCGTGCAAGGAACCCTGCGCGCCCGCGAGTTGAGTCCATGCAACCTGCACCCGCTGGCCCTTTGCCGGAAGCCAACGTACGGAGGACTCGACGCCCACAAAGCGCAGGCCGCTGAGGTTGGAAGCACACCATATGTTAGCCGGGCACCCTGGGGGAAGAAGAGAGTTAGGGAGAATCGTGGCGCGCACATAGTCAATGGTGTCGTGCTGGCGGTTATAGAAACCCGTTGCCGAGAGCGAAAGGCGGCTCGATGGAATCCAGTCCACTCCCCCCTCGCCGGACCACGCCGACTCGGGCTTCAGATTCGGATTTCCGATGGTTGCAGGGTCGGAGTAATAGAGGTCGGTATAAGTCGGAATCCTGAATCCATAACCTCCGCTCGACCGCAGCTTTAACTTATCCGTCAGCCGCAAACTCCCCGCCAGATGGGGGGAAAGGACGGACTGAAAGCCGCCTGAGAATAACTCCTCGCGCAGGCCGGCGGATAGATTCCAGCGCTGCTTTGCGGGCTTCCAGTCGATGTCGACATATCCCGCGCCGCGATTTCGGGCATGAATGCCAAGGGCATACGAGAGTACTTCTTGCCCCATAGCTCCTTGTGAAAAATTGTAGCTTTGTATGCTGTCGCCATCCGATTCAAGCCCAAATAGCAGCGCCGATGTGGAAGCTATAGTCTGAGACCGCCGCAAAGAGGCCTGCCAGGAGCCGTCGATGTGGTTGTTTTCGTAGACAGACGGTGCGTTGCGCAGGAGTACAAACTCGTCCGTATGCCGGCGATAACCGAAGGCTGCCACAGTGCGGCTACCTAACTCCTGGCGGCCCGAGGCAAACCATCCCTTCGTCCGCTCCCATGAGTTATACGGACCATAGAACTGATTCGCGCCAAAGGAGCGATCGCCGCCGGCGAACAGAAGGTCTGAAACGCCCAGCCGAGAACCAACCCAACTCTCGACCGAAGTATCTTCGTTGCGATAGTCGCGGTCCGCCATAAATCCCGTGGAAAAGTTTCGATCCGCGGTTAGCCGGCTGCTCCATTGCTTGCGTGCCAGAGCGGCCAAGATAGACTCTTCGTTCGATTCAAAGCTGCCTTCGCCGGCTTTTAGGCGGAGCGAGTTTTCGGACGGCGCTGCGGTTAGAAAATCGACTACACCGCTCAGAGCATCCTCGCCATGAATCGTGGAGCCTGCGCCGTGCAGGACTTCGATGGAGTTTATCCCGTCGAGTGAAATGGGTAGGTCTAGATTATGATGTGCGGTCTGGCTGTCGTTGATGCGAAATCCATTGAGCAGCACCAGCGTTTGCTCGAATGTGCCGCCGCGCAGAACCACATCCGCCTGTCCGCCTCCGGCGCCACGCTCTTCGAGAAATACGGATGAATCCTCGCGCAGCAGATCCTGAGGCGACTCCATCCACAGAGACTTCGTATCCACCGGCAGCAACAGCACCGATGAAGGCGACTCCGCCAAAGGCACTGGGACAGCCGAGCCGAGCACTACCATTGTCTCAGTGGGCCGAGGGAGAACAGTGGGTGAAGCTGTAGGCGAGTTCTGGGCGCAGGCGGTTTGCGCGCATGCCGCGAAGCAAAGGCAGCCTGCTATTCGAGAAAGTCTTGCAATCGGCATTCAGTTGGCTCAGACTTCATCCTGGTTGCAGCAGGAGCTTTCCGCAACGATGATTCGATATTGTTTTGAATAGTTAAGTGATTCAAATATTCTACGTATATCATGCGTATCGATGCTTTTCTCAATGAAAGTCCCATGTTCGCGGTTAACCGCGCGGCGCGCCGGTTCGACTCTCTTACCACCAAGGTTCTTGCCGGCGATCGGCTCGGCTTTCTTGAGGGTCTGGTTCTGGCGGCGATCTTCTTTGAGGCCCCGCGGCCGGTAAAGCCTTCGCAATTGGCGGATACCTTTGGGACAACACGAGGAAACGTGAGCCACTGTGTCTCGTCTCTCGAGGCAAAGGGCTTGCTGCTGAGAAAAATCGATCCAAGGGACGCGCGCGCATTCCAAATTACGTTGAAGCCGCAGGGAAAGAGGTGTGCTATGCGCGTAATTGGCGCATTCGACAGGCTGCAAAATGACTTTGAGGAGGAAATTGGAAAGGCGTCGCTACGTGAAATGCTGAAGGTTTTGCGAAAGCTTGAAGCGCTCTTCGCGATCAGATAGGGAACCTCCAGCTGGAATTGTTACCGGAAATATCCGCTCCCTTTCATTGGTAGCGTTATTGTTCCCAGACTCGGATCATCAGATCTCCGGCTGCGTGGTGAAAGGCCACCGACAACGAATCTTTTGTCCGAGGCTGGCCGCGGAACCCCACGGTCTCCACGGCGGACTCAGGCACGGCCATCGAGCAGGGCCGCGGCAACGAAGACTTGATGGTGCCGGCAATCATGTTGGCGATCTCCCTAGCTGCGTCCAACGCATCGGCCTCGCTGACCGTTTCGACGGGCTGCATCATCATGGCTGCCGTAGCTTCGTAAGCCAGCCCCTTTGCCATCCTCACCTCGATGCGGCCCTCCCACGCGCCGGAGAGGTTCACGCTTCCCAGGATGTGCCCCGCGTCTACGCAAAATTGCTCGGCCATCGGCATCGAATCCAAAGTCATGACCAGCATCTGCTCCCAAAACTGAGAGTTGGCCTTGATCACGCTTTGTTCGTCGAGTTGAGCTCGCATTTGTGTTTTCTCATCCAAGCAATGCTCTACCGTGTTCTATTCCCCCTAATCCAATCGGCCGTCTCTCAGAGGGGCCTTAACAATGAGTGAGTCCTTGGGGATCTCCATTGTCCTTGGAGCGCTTTAATAGTGAGCCAGATCATCTCTGTAGGTGCTCCCTGGTACATCTCTGAATTCGCTTCGGTGGCGCGCCCCGGGGGGGCTCACGCTGCGAGCGAGACATGGCGCAGCGCGAACGCGAAAGGCACGGCGGCGGGGCCGGACTTCATGGGAAATGGGGGGGAAAGACTAGGCGGTAAGGCGTTCCAGTTGGTCTGGCTTCACAATGGTCAGGCTGGCGCCCTTGATGCTGATCCAATTGTCGCGGCGAAACTGGTTAAGCAGCCGGGTTACAGTTTCGCGCGAAGTGCCCGCCATATTGGCGATCTCTTCGTGCGTCAACGCCATGGTGAAGCGGATTTCCGGCTTGCCATTGGCTGAAGCGTGTCCCCAATCCAGCAGAAGCCGCGCCAGCCTCCCGGCAGCCGAGCCGGACAGGGCCAGCCGCTTGGCGTCGTGAAACACGGTCAGGTATTCGCCGGAAAGCGATTGCGCCGCGTGCATGCTGGCGATGCCGTGGCGGCCCAGGAAGTCGACAAACTCCTGCTTGCGCACCGTCTTTACCTGGCAGGGCTCTATGGCTTCCGCGGTCACTTCGTGAGGAACGTTGGCCAGAACCGCGCTCAGGCCCATCACATCGCCGGGGCCGGCGATCTTGAGAATCATGGTCTTGCCATCGCGCGAGGTCGAGGAGATCTTGACCTGGCCAAAACAAATGACAAAGACGTTGCGCGCAGGGTCGCCTTCGGCAAACAGCTTGGCGCCCCTGGCATGGCTCATCATGACGCCGATCCCGTCGTAATCGCGTAATGCCTCGGGCGTGAGATTGCAGAACATGCGCAGATGGCGGTGCTCGCAGTTGATGCAATCTTCCGGAGGGTGATGGGAGTGGAATGAGGCCATGCTTTTCCCGTAGGTCCGATTGCAGTATAGCGTAGTCGGCAGAGGGTTTTAGCACGATAAGGGTTTCCCGAGAATTTCCATGCCTGGAGCCGCTCGCAAAATCCCGTTGTGAGTGGTTCCTTGAACATGAAGTTACCGGAGCGGAAATCGCAACTCAACAAACCTTCCGCTTACGCGAGCGAAGCTTCCGCACCTGCGCGCCGCATCCGTGCCGTTCGCGTCAGGCAGCAGGCTTCATAAGCGCGAGAGACCTCGCGGGCCAGTTCCTCCAAGAGTCGCATCCGCAACGGCGGAAAGTCCTGGAATGCCAAATTCAGGGCGTCAATTGGCAGCAGTAGGACCGATCCAGGGGTTAGCGCGGTCAGCGTGTAGGTATGTTGCCCGTCGCCCAGCGCCGCGGCCAGTTCCACCAAGTCTCCAGGGCGCGCCGACCCCAGCGTCAGCCGCGTCGTCAGCCGTTCCGTCTTGCGCAGAAACTGACCGGAAATAACCACATAAAGCCCTTTGCTGATCTCCGACTGGCGAAACACAGTCTCCGCCGCATCGAATTCGATGCACTGGGCCGCGCCGTTCAGCACATCCTCGGTCGCCGCGGGGCATTCCATCAGCTTTGCCAGCGGACGCGCCTGGACGGCTTCCATTCGCCCGGATCTTGGCTCAGGTTCCATGGTGACGTCTCCCCTATCTTCCATCGCCAGCTTCCGGCATCCTGTCCTGGGGCGAGTGGCGTTGGCTATCCCCTTGTCCGCCGGCTCCTGTCGAGCCCGCATGCTACCGCGGATTTGCGTTGAACCATGCTTCAAGGCTCAACCTCCATGCCCGGCAAATCGACCCAAATGCAAGTGCTTCAGAGATGTGTAAAAGGAGATAAGCAGGCGGGATCTCTGCTTCTGCCCGTCCATCGATCGTCGAAGGCGAGACACCCATTCCCGCGCTCCCCTGGGCGCTATTCGGTTCCTACGGAGCTAAGGACTTCCCGTTCCCGATCAAATGGAGAGGGCGCCTGATCCGGCGGAACGCACAACACGGGCACGCGGGAACGGGCGAGCAGGGCGAACGCGGTTCCATGCGGCCCTGGCGTGGCGCTGGAGCGCTTAACGCCAGCCACCAATATGCTGGGATTGTAGAGGGCGATCGCTTCGTCCATTACGTCAGCCGGATTGCCGTCCTTGACCGTAAAACGCACCGGAAAACGCCCGCTCGGTTTGATCCCGAACTCTTCGAGCTTGGTTGCGGCGGGGTTGAGAAAGGCCGAGGCCTCGGCCGGTCCGCGCGCATGCAGAACAATCAGCGTGCGATGGAATGTTTCCGCCAGCGAATAGGCAGTGTCTACCGCGGCCTGAGTTGCCTCGTTCCGCTCCATTGCCAGCAGCACTGGCCCGCCCGGAGTGGGCCGGAATTCGCCCGCATTCCAATCCGCCGCCACCGCCAGCACTGGGCAACTCGACAGCCGCACCAGTTGCTCGGCGATGGCGCCTACAATTACCGGACCCGCGCCGCTCATTCCCTTGGTGCCAATCACGATCAGTCCAGCTTCGTATTGCCGCGCAACATCCAAAAGCATCTTGGCTATGGCGCCTTGACGGATCTCCGAATGGCTGGGGATGCCCTCACGCAGAAGGTCGCCGGCCAAGTTGTCCAGCACCGCGCGCGCCTGCTCGCTCAGATCCTTCCGCAAGCGGCCGGGAACTTGATCCACATCGACATAATCCATCGGGTCGAGGCCGTGCGCCAGCACTATGCGCGCGCCATACCCTCCCGCCAACTTGCGGGCATAGCCGAGAGCCGCCTCGGATTGACCGGTCAGGTCAGTAGCCACAACGATGGTTTTCATGCCGGCTGCAAAGCTCATTTGTGCCTCCTGACATCCAGCGGCTTCCCGCTTGATGCCCATTGGACTCCGAGTCTGCGCTTTCAACTCGCGACAGAGCAGTGACACCATTCACCCCGTCCTGTGATTCGTGTCACAAGCGTATGTTCTTGATATCGCGGTGCGACGGTCGCGTGAGAATGCGTGCTCGACCGCGCCTGTGCCCAATTGGCTATACACGCGCGGGCCAAATGCGTTAGCCTTCTGCGCGTCATGAGAAACCCAAAGAAAATCTCAACCCGATCGTTTTTGCCGATTGACAGCGCCTTTCTGCTGCTCGTCGCATTCAGTTGCGCTCTTGCGACCTCGGCGCAGATTTTGGCGCAAGCGCCTGCTCCCGATTCGTCCGCCATCGAGGCCAAAGCACATACCATGGTGGCAAAGCTCTCGCTTGAACAGAAGATCGAACTGCTGGGCGGCGTGGATAGCATGTTCACCCACGCTTCGCCGGCCATCGAGCTGCCCCGGTTCAAAATGTCGGACGCCTCAGTCGGAGTGCGCACCTGGGGACCGACAACAGCCTATGCCGGCGGCGTTGCGCTGGCCGCCAGCTGGGACCCGGAACTTGCGCGCAAGATCGGCGAGTGCCTGGGCAGGGATGCCCGTTCCCGCAATGTGAATTTCCTGCTCGGCCCAGGAGTCAACATCGCCCGCTCGCCCATCGCCGGCCGCAACTTCGAGTACCTCTCCGAAGATCCCTACTTGAACTCAGCCCTCGTGGTTCCGTTTATTGAGGGCGTGCAGTCGCAAGGCGTCATTGCCACGGTGAAGCATTACGCGCTGAACGATCAGGAGTACAACCGGCACAACGCTAGCTCCGATGTCGACGAGCGGACCATGCGAGAGATTTATCTGCCTTCGTTTGAAGCAGCGGTCACCAAGGGACACGTGGACGCGGTCATGAACTCCTACAACCTGATCAACGGCGTCCACGCCACACAAAACGACTTCCTCAACCTGAAGGTGCTCAAGGGCGAGTGGGGGTTCCAGGGCATTTTGATGTCGGATTGGGACGCGACCTACGATTCAGTGGGCGCGGCCAACAACGGCCTCGATCTGGAAATGCCCAGTCCGCGCTTCATGAACGCCAAGGGGCTGCTGGACGCGGTCAAGGACGGCTCCGTAAAGGAGTCCACCATCGACGACAAGCTGATGCGCCTGTTTCGCACTGAGCTGCGCTACGGCTTCGTCGACCGCCCCCAGTTCGATCCGGCCGACTCTACCTACTCCGTTGCCGACCGTGCCGTAGCCCTGGAAGGCGCGCTGGAGAGCATTACCCTGCTCAAGAATGACGGCAACTTGCTGCCGCTGAATCCGGCCAGGATCAAGACCATCGCCGTCATCGGCCCCAATGCATGGCCCGCGGTCACCGGCGGCGGAGGCTCTTCTGAGGCGCAGGCTTTTGAGCCGGTAAGCACGCTGACTGGGATCGCCAATCTGCTCGGGCCGAATGTGCACGTCCTTTACACGCGCGGCTTGCCGGAGATGAACGATGTCTTCCGTAAGACAAATTGGGATGGCCCCATCCAGGTGGCAACCTACCCCAGCAAGGATTTCACAGGAACGCCGCAAACCGCCGCGGTGACCAGCCTTGGCGACTTCAGGCGCGAGAGACGAGGACCGCCGGAGAATGGCGGACCGCGCAGCATCCGCTACACGGCGGACTACACGGCTGCCAAAGCCGGCCGGCATTTGATACTGGCTGCGTATCAATCGTCGGGCGGCAATTTCAAATTGACGGTAGACGGCAAGGAGCTGCCGATGCCGCCGCACGCCGAGGGCCTGGTCCCGCCGTTCTGGACGCTCGATCTGAACGCCGGCCAAAAAGTAAGCGTGGTAGCCGAATGTGTGCAAGGCAACTCTGGCGGGACATTTGGTCTTGGAATCGCTTATGAGCCGGACCTCATTTCGCCAGAGGTGAATATCTACGCAGCCGCGGCGGACGTAGTGGTTGTGGCAGCCGGCTTCACTCCCGCCACCGAGGGCGAAGGCAACGACCGCACCTTCGCTTTGCCCTGGGGCCAGGACGCGCTGATCGGAGCCGTCGCCCAGGCCAACCCGCGCACCATCGTCACGCTAACCGGCGGCGGTGGAATGGAAACGCGGCCGTGGCTCGACAAGGTTCCGGCGCTGCTCCACGTTTACTATCCCGGCCAGGAGGGCGGCACGGCGATTGCGGAGGTTCTCTTCGGCAAGCACAATCCCGAGGGCAAGCTGCCCATCAGTTTCGACCGCAGTTGGGATGAGAATCCTTCAGCCGCTTACTATTATCCGGTCAAGGGCGCGGACACCGCGCTGCACGTTACCGAGCCCGGCCGTCCGCCCGTGGATTACGTCGTTCCCCATGTGAAGTACGACGACGGCCTGATGGTCGGCTATCGCTACTGGACCACGACGGGAAAGCATCCGCTCTATCCGTTTGGTTTTGGGTTGAGCTACACGACGTTCAGCTTTGCCAACTTGCAAGTGCTCGCAACGGCTGCTTCAGGCTCGACGATCCCGGTCAGCTTCGACGTAACCGACACCGGCAAAATCGCCGGAGCTGAAGTTGCCCAGCTCTATGTCTCCGACCCATCCGCAAAAAGTACACGTCCCGAGCGTGAACTAAAAGGTTTTGAAAAAGTCCGGCTTGCGCCAGGCGAAACCAAGCACGTTACCCTGAGTCTCGACGCCCGCGCCTTCAGCTACTGGGACGACAAGGCCCACAAGTGGACGATCGATCCCGGCAAATTCGTCGTTCGCGTCGGCGACTCGAGCGAGAACACGCCGCTGCACGCGGACTTGACGCTGAAATAACAAATCCGAGGAAACTTGAAATGTCGAAGATATATCTCTACAAAATGACCGTGGATGACGGCGGAGCACCGTGTGTCTGCGATCGAACACTATCGTTAGCAATCTGCAAGCCGGCGATACGCACCTCGGCGCATCCTGGGGATTACATTTTAGGGTTCGCTGGCAACTCTTTGTACGAGAAGAACTGCCTCGTCTACGCCGCGAAAGTAGGCCGCTGCCCGCCAGGACAGGAATACTACACGAACAGGTACAAGCGGCGCCCCGATTGTGTCTATGAGTACATCGACGGCTTCTTCAAATGGCGTGTCGATGCAAAATTTCACGGAATTGATCTTTCTGTCGCCGACGACGATGAACTTCTCGACATGCTCCGTGA
>CAZSVJ010000089.1:0-12426 GCA_964610185.1 uncultured Occallatibacter sp.
TTGTCAACACAATCAGCCGCGCGTGCGGCGTCTCCATGCGGATGCGCTGAATCACTTCCACGCCGCTCAAGCGCGGCAGCCGCAGGTCGATCAGCGTAATGTCCGGAAGGTGCTTGCGAAATTGCGCGATCGCCTCCACGCCATCTGCTGCCTCGCCCACAACTTCAAGACCGTCCGCCACGTTCAAAAGCGCTACCAGGCCCTGGCGCACCACGTGGTGATCCTCGACAATCAACACGCGAATCGGTTCCTTGGTCACTATTGTTCTCCCCTATCACACAGACACTTGTGCGCCTCATCCAACCGCAGGGCGCCCCATCCATCCGGTCGCTGCGGCGACCCGCGGCGGACGGATGGGTGGGAGGCCGCGAATTACTCGGAGTCTTTCGCCGACATTACGCGCAGCCTCACTGTAGTCCCCTTCTCTAGCCCGCTTGTTACTTCCAGTATCCCGCCAATCGCCGCTGCCCGCTCTCTCATTCCCGTCAGGCCATAATGGCCGGAGGTCAATCGATGTTCGTCGCCCGCTACAAACCCCCGCCCGTCGTCGCGCGCTTCCAGCACAATCTCGCTTGGCCCATATTTGAGTTGAACAAACAAATGCTTCGCCCCAGCATGCTTCTTCACATTATGGATTGCCTCCTGCGCCACGCGCAGAATTTCGCGCTCCATTTCCGCATCGAGCGGCCGGTAGGCGCCGAATATGCTGAAGGTCGGCTGAAGCCCGTCCCCTCGCGCGGCCTCGACCATACGCCGCAACCGCACCGGCAGCGTGGTCTCGCCGGAATCCTGCGAACGCAGCGCCCAGATCGATTGGCGAGCGTCGGCCAGCCCCTCGCGCACGTAGCCGCGGGTCGTGTCCAGTTGCTTCGCCGCCGCCTCCACCTTGCTCGCGCGCAGCAACTCGGCCAGCACCTCCAACTGCACCGAGACCCCCACGTAGCCCTGCGCCAGCGTGTCGTGAATCTCGCGCGCAATGCGGTTTCGCTCGCCCAGCACGGCGCGAAATTCACTCTCTGCCCGCTTGAGCCGCCGCCGCAGAAATAGCACAATCAGCCCCGCCAGCGCGGCTGACAGCGATACGTAAAACCACACAGTCTGATAAAAACGCGGCCGCAGTTCAAAGGTCAGCGCCGCTCCCGTCGTATTCCAAACGCCGTCGTTATTTGCAGCCTGCACTCGGAAGGTGTAGCGTCGCGGCGGAAGCGACGTGTAATAAGCAGTGCGCCGCGAGCCTGCCTCGGTCCAACCCTTGTCGAAACCCTCCAGCATATAGCGGTAGCGCACCTTCTGCGGCGCGGTAAAGCTCAGTCCCGCGTAGTCGAACTGAAAATGCACATGACCGGCTGGAACCACGACGGAAAGGGCTGCCCCACGCAGTGGCTGGTCGACGTCGTCCACGGCAAATCGCGCCAACGCGACCGGCGGAGGAACCGTGTTTACCGGAAAATGCTCTGGGTCCACCTCCACCAGGCCCTTGGGCGTGGCGAACCATAGGTGTCCGTCGCGAGATCGCCATGCCGAAGGATGGCTGTTGATTGCAGTCTCGCGGCTGCGCAATCCGTCTGCCGTGCCGAACTCAATCCAGTGCGAGCAGCCTCCCGTCAACTCGAAGTCGCATCGCGCGATTCCGTTTCCGGTGGCAAACCACAAGTGACCGGCTCTATCGTCCAGAATCGCGTGAATAGATGTCACATTCGGATTGAAGGACTCAGGCACAACGAACGACTTCCCATCCCATGCGGTCCAACCGTGGTCCTGAGTTCCAATCACTACGGTCCCATTCGATCGAGCCAATAGCGCGGTAATCACGTCGATCGAGAGGCCATTTGCGGTCGTGAAGTTTTCAATCTTGCCGGCATGTATCCGTGACAGCCCCGCAAATGTTGCCACCCACAGATCACCGTTCGAATCCCTGGCCATTGCGCCCACCAGGTCGCTGCCCAATCCGCTCGCCTGGGTAAAGGTCTCCATCTTCATGCCGGATTGCGTCCCGCCCGACGCCTTGATCCAGTGTGTAAGCCCGCGCCGCGTGCCAATCCATAGCGACCCATCCGTGTCTGCAAGCAAAGAGCGGATGAAGTCGTCCGGCAACCCGTCCGCCGATGTAAAGGCGTCGATCCTGCTGCCGTGAATCCGGTTCAACCCATCCGGCGTCCCCACCCACAAGTCTCCATTAGCAGCCGCTGCCAGCGACAGGATTACATCGCTTCGCAACCCATTGCGCACCGAGTATGTTTTCAGCACGCTCGCTCCGGCGCCGCTCCTGCGCAGTGCATTCAAGCCGCTCCCGGTGGTCCCCACCCACAGCGTCCCTGCGCCGTCCTCAACGACCGTGGTGGTTCCGTCAGAAGAGAGCCCGTCTCGCGCGCTGATCGTACGAAAGCGTTGGTCGCGCAAAATGTGCAGGCCGCCCGTCTCGGTCCCCACCCAGATGTTGCCCTCATGGTCTTCCATCAGCGAAAGCACGGAAGCCGTGGCCAGCGGATCGGTCACTGGCAGGCGTTCCAGCTTCCCCCCATTCCACCGCGCCAGCCCTCCGTTGGTCCCAATCCACAGGCTTCCCTCGCGGTCCGCATACAGCGCCTGTACTCGCGTCCCCGGCAGCTCATGTCCCACGCTCCACCGCAAGTCTTTGCCTGCGCCGAAAACTGTCACTTCCGAATTCGTCGCCTGTGCCTGCCGCGCTTCGCCTATTCGCGTCGCAAAGATCGGCTGTAGGCGTGGGTCGATGCTGGTCAGCATATCGTAGCCCACCGGGACCACACGATCTCCGTTGACGCCAGCCTCACCGTCCTCAGTGGTCACCAGCACATACCCGTCCCGCAGACTCAGCGCCCGAATGTTATTTCCCGGCAGTCCATCTTTCGTAGTAAACGCCTTGGTGCCTCCGTCCTTCCAGCGCGCCAGCCCCTCGCTGGTTCCGATCCACAGCGTCCCGTCATCCGAGGCCAGTAGGCAGCGCACGTCGTTCCCCGGCAGCCCCGGACTTGAATTCCGATCGAACACTTGGAACCCATTCCCGTCAAACCGAACCAGTCCCACTTCAGTCCCGAGCCAGATAAATCCGTCCCGAGTTTGCGCCAACGCCTGCACTGTGTTCTGGGCCAGCCCATTCTCCATCACCCACGCTTGGCGCCCATAATTCGCAAGCGGAGTCGACGGCTCCAGCGCGGACACAAGGAGCGCGGACACCAACAGCATCAATAGGGTTGGCGCCGCTCTTAGCGCCCGAAGGGCTATTTGACGGATCGAGTTGGAAAGATTGTGTGCCATGAATGCAGGCGGGTTTCCTTCGGAGCCAAGCCGCGCGCAAATCCCGCGCACCTCCACACTAATGCGCCAGAGGCCACGATGCACAGAAGATCGAATCCATTCCGCAATGAAAGCAGGGCCGCCTCCACCCAATGATGGAGTCCAGCCTCACTCCATTGACTCAAGACACGTGGTCCGCCTGCCGATACTCTATGAATGTCTCCTGTGCTTTTCAACTAATTTTGTGACATTCGGGTGGGCGTGCTCGCGCTGGGCAGCCACCCGATTTTTTTGCGGCCGCCGCAATTACCGGCAATGCGCTCACTCGCTCTTGTCCTTCTTCAATATCGTCGTGGCCGCGTTCTTTACATAAGTGACCGTCCATGTCTTCCCATCCTGATCGTAAGTCACCGTGCGGTCGCCCTCTTTGTCTCCATCGGGATGCATCTTCTGCCCGATCACCATTCGCGTCTCCAGTTCGCTCATGCCCTGCTTCACCTGGTGCGCATCGATTGCTGCCCATACATCCTTCGGCCAGTAGTCGTAGATTCCATGCGGGTCATCGTAAAAGAACAGCACGTCGGTGTAGTAGGCCTCCTGATTGCCCTGCATAAAGCCGACCGGCGTTGCAAACAACCCTGAGCGGCCCGGCATCGCGAACACCGCAAGGGCCTGGCGGCTGCCGTGTTCAATGCAGTCATCCACCGACGAAGGCACGCCGGCCTTGACGATCTTCTTCACATCCAGGCGCGCGGCCGCCGGAATAAGCCCCATCCGTTTGGCAAACTCCACCTTCCCGCCCGCGAAAGCGTAGTAGGGCATGGTGTAGCCGTTCTTCATCCAGACCGTTGCGCCTTCCAGCCGCTGCAAATCGTCAAAATGCTGGGGGAAGTAGGCGCGCATCACCGCAAGATCGTCCTGGCTCAGAGTCTGTGTGGCATCTTTCCGCGAGATCACTCCCGGATCCTGGCGATGCTTCCATACAGAAAATAGGTAGATGCCGCCGATAGTGAAGGTAATCAAGGTAGAGATGAGGATCATTCGCCAGGTTTTCACGGATTCTCCTTTGCAACTCGCTTCTGTCTTAGGGCCGGCCGCCGCGAGGCTTACAGGCGATCCTTACACAATGGATGCGGGGCCTTGCGCCAATGACGCTGTCCGCGAACGCAGCGCCTCGGCGCTCAGCTCATCGGCCCGCCGCAACCCTGGGAACATCGCGGCCCACAAGCCCGCGACAGCCAGGGCGCCCACCCCGCCCACAATCGTTGCCCTCACCGCGCCCCACCACTGCGCAGTCAACCCGCTTTCAAACTCGCCCAACTCATTCGATGCGCCGATGAACAGCGAGTTCACCGCGCTTACCCGCCCGCGCATCTCAGGCGGCGTGGCCAGTTGCAGCAGCGATCCGCGGATAATCACGCTGATCGTATCCGCCGCGCCGGCCAAAGCCAGCGCGCCCAGCGAAAGCCACACATTGCGCGACACGCCGAAAACCACCGTAGCCGCCCCGTAAATGGCCACGCACACAAACAGCCTCAATCCAGCCTTCCGGCGGAAAGGAAATCGCGCCATCAGCAACGACATTGTAAGCGCGCCGGCTGCCGGAGCTGCCCTCAGCAACCCCAACCCTTCCGGCCCCTGGTGCAGAATATCCTGCGCAAAAATCGGCATCAGCGCGGTGGCTCCGCCCAGCATCACCACAAAAAGGTCCAGCGATGACGCCCCCAATAGCATCTGCGAGCGGCGCATGTAATGGAACCCAGCCATCACCACCTTCAACGATGCGGCGCGATGTTCCATTCTCCCTGGCCGCGCATGCAGGCTGGCCACGAGCAGCAGAAACCAGGCCAGCGTGGCCAGCGTGAACACATACACAATGCCCGCCCCCTGTAATTGTGTCTCCGGAAACCAGTGAGTCAGCGGCATTGTGAACAGTAGTCCGCCCAACGCCGGTCCAGTGATGTTCGAGAACTGCCAGATGGCTCCGCCCCAGGTGACCGCATTGACAAAGTGCGCCTCCGGAACCAGGTGAGGAATCAGCGCCGAGCTGGCCGGTCCGGAGAATGCGCGCGCCGTACCCATGAAGAACAGCACACCGTAAATCGGATAAACGCCATGCGCCCCGCGCAGCCCGGCCCGCGTGAACAGCAGCAGCGCCGCGGTCGCAACCACCTGTAGCCCATAGCACACCAGGATAATCTGCCGCCTGTCGAAGCGATCGGCCACGTGCCCCGCCGGCAGCAGGAACAGCAGCCCTGGCAAAAACAACGCTAGCCCGGTAAAGCCCAGATCCAGTGCTCGGTGCGTAATGGAGTACACCTGCCACGCCACAGCCACTGACTGTGCCTCGGCGCCCAGAATGACCATCACTCGTGCCAACTGGTACCGCGTGAAGTCGCGAGAGGCAAACGCCTCCATGCCGCGCGCGGGCGCCCTTGGGGAAAGGTCTTGCATGTCCTGCTTCTAGGGTATATCGCCGGGCGCGGGCCGCGCTTGAAAACCGCTCCACGTGCCGCCGTTGCCTTCCCCGTGACCGTTGTATCCCCGCGAAGACGCGCCAACTCGCTAACTCGCCACCCCGCGAAGCGGCGCTAGCTTGCCGCTCTTGTCACGTCCGCGGCCCGGACCTCGAAAATCCTAAACCTCAATCAATTACGAATTCGCAACCTCGTCCACGCCATTCAAATGGTATTGTTAAGTTCTGCCGCGCAGCCTTCCGCTCGCGTGTCACATCCAACTCTTCATGAGCACGTTCGCGCCCGCGCCGCCAAGAGTTCCCACCCCTCGCATACGTCGCACACCGGTGCCGCGGTGGCTCATGCATCTTGGGCCGCTGGGACTCTTCCTGGTCGCTGTCGTCGATTCATCCGTCGTCCCTCTGCCTATCCCCGGCAGCACCGACCTGCTGCTGCTTCTGCTCGTCTCGCACCAGGGAAATCCCTGGCTCTTTTCTGTCGCCGCCATCGCCGGCAGCATTCTCGGCGGGTACACAACCTGGCACCTGGGCAAAAAAGGCGGAGAAGCGGCCTTGAACCGCTGGGTTTCTGTGCGGCTCCGCGCCCGCATTGTCGTAGGGGTCGAGCAACATCCGGTTCTCGCCGTTTTTCTTCCCGCCGTGCTGCCTCCGCCTATCCCCCTGTCGCCGTTTATTCTCGCTTCCGGCGCGCTGGGCGTCTCGCGCAGACGATTTCTGATCGTCTTTGCCATCGCACGCAGCTTGCGCTACGGGCTCATTGCCTGGCTCGCTGTTGTGAACGGACGCCGTGTGGTGCGCTTGTGGAATGCATTGCTGCAGAAGTGGTCTACGCCGCTGCTTTGGGCATTTTCAGCGGTATTGGTAGCCGCCATCGCGGCCGCAGTCTGGAAGCTCCGCCGCCCGTCAACGTCCGAAGCTGCGAGAGCCCTGGCCCCCGAGCCCACGATCATTCAGCCGGACTGAGCCTTGACAACAACCGACGCAACTTTGCCTCATGCGCTTTGGCTGGCCGCCTGGTCCGCGCCGGGGCTGCGATTGCTGGATCGCTATATTTTTGGCGCGGCTGCCGCCTTGTTGTCTTCATGGCAATCCGGCGTCGTAGTTGCAGCCTTCTCGCCCAGCGTCTGGCCGCCGCCTATGCTGGCCACAGGCGCGCTCTTCATCGTCTTCAGCAGGCTGACGAGCCGCGTAAATCCCTGTTCGCGGGCCGTCTTGTTGCCGGGAACAGTGTTTGTTGGATCTTCACCCGCTCTCATGAAGCCGTGTCCCGCGCCATCGTAAGTCACAGGCTCGTATTTTTTGCCCGCGGCCTTCATTGCCTCCACGGTAGCCGGAATCGTCGCGCCGATGCGGGCATCGTTCCCGGCGTAGAAGCCATACACGGGAGCGGTAATTGTGGTCACGTCGGCCGGCCCCGGCCCATAAAAAACAAATGCCGCGGAAAGGTCTTTCCGGTGGGCGGCGAATGCGAAAGACTTGCCGCCGCCCCAGCAGAATCCAACCGTAGCGATCTTGCCGTTGCCTGCCGGAATGTGCCTTGCGTAGTCCGCGGCGGCGTCGAGATCGTTGTTCACGCCGTTCGCGTCAAGCCCGGAGACAGCTTTGGTGGTGGCGTCCATGCTTGGAAACTCACTTGACCCGCCCCCGCCTGGGCCATAGCCGGAGAGCAGGTCCGGCGCGACCACGATGAACCCCTGCGCGGCCAATTCGTCGGCCATCTCTTTAGCCCAGTCGCTGAGCCCGAAGATCTCGTGAATCAAGATCACCACCGGCGCCTTATCTTTCACTTCGGGATAGACGACAAACGCTTGCAAGGTGCGGTTGCCGTGCTTCAGGGTGACGTACTCGCGGTGGCGCGGCGAGGCTTCGAGGCGAGCCTTGGCCCAGTCCTGCGCCTGGATGGAAACGGTGGCAAGGCAAGCCAGCAGAACGCCGGCAACGAACATTAGCGTCCGGGGAAGCGATGTTTTCATGCCGAGAATCATAGTGCCACGGAACATCCTCGACAAGAGGATTTTGAAGAAGCGCAGCCGGGTGCTGGGCCGGATGCCGTGCCCCCGGGTAGCCGGAAGCAGTCAATGGGCAGCACGGGTCTTGAAAGGGCACCACTTCAGCCGTGCCCTTTCAAAGCATCACGTAACGATGGCAGTCTCTCGACAGGTTCTAGGAGCTTGGAACCGCGATTTACAATCAAAAGTCGCGTCGGCAAGACCCGGCTTTCCCGGCAAAGCCGTCAAACGCCCCGCACGCTGGCCGCTATCGCCCCGGCGCCCTTTTGCGGCCAGTTGGGCGTGATTCCGATCAGGTCCAGGCCGTCTAGATTCTCGACCGCAAACTCCGGCGTCGACGCTGGAACAGCCACAATCCCCCGCGCCGGCAAATCAACCGGCGCAAATCCCGCACCGGCGATGCGGCCCGTTCCGGCAGCGGCAAAAAGATACCGCAGTCCGAGACCCGATTCTTCGGGATTTAATTCTCCGGGACCCGATTCGCCGGCCAGGCTCTTGCTCCCACGGCTCCCGTCGACGGGCAAACGCTCCACGCGAAAATACTCCGCATCGACGAGAATTGTTCTGTCCTTGAGAACTTTGGGCTGAACTTTGCCTGCGCGAGTCTCCAGGCGGATAGCTTCGAGCGATTTCTCGATATGCAGCTCGCGCCCCCGTCCATAGTCGTACATGCGGTAGGTAATGTCGCAGTTCTGCTGGGTCTCAAGCAGAATCGACCCCGGCCAGATGGCATGAACCGTTCCCGAATCCACGAGAATCATCTCGCCTGCCGCGACTGGCAGCATGTTCAGGCTCTGTTCAAGCGTGCCCGCCTCAATTTCTTCTCTCACCTTTTTGAGGGTCACACCCTGCTTGAGCCCCACTGCCACCAGCGCTCCCGGCTCTGCCGCCAGCGCATACCAGCATTCTGTTTTGCCTCGCGGCTGGCCATATTTCTGAGCCATCTGGTCATCGGGATGAACCTGCACACTCAGCTTTTCCTTGGCGAAGATCAGCTTGATCAGCAGCGGCGACGCCGGCGCCTGAGCATCCGATCCCAACAGAACCGCCGGAATTTTCTCAAACAATTCGCCCAGCTTCTGCCCGGCGTGCGCACCGGTAGCCACGAGGCAATCGTCCCCGGTAAGCCAGACTTCACCGATCGGATCGCCACCGGGCTCCGCCGTCCGGTCATACCAGGGACGAAGATCCCGATAACCCCACACCCGGCCCACAAACCTTGGCTGAATGCGAAAGGGAGCCAGCACCGGCTGGGTAATGTGCCCAGGAGAAACCATGGAGCTTTCCTCGATCCTCAACAAAAACGGCCCTTCTACAGGACAGCGCAGTATTGCCGCAGTCTCGCTTCCGGCCAACGTCTCACTTTACCAGACAGCCATCCTCATGTTCTGGTCACGTCCGCCAAACTTCCGACTCTCAATCTCCGCTTAGCTCGAACACCGCACAAGACCCTGAGATAAAATGATCTTGGTCCAGCAAGGAGATTGCCGATGGATGCAGAGCAACTGGTCAAACTGGAAGGGACTAAGCAACGTGTGGAAGCCACGGACGTGGACATGTCCGAATCGACCTTCACGGACGCGAACCTTGCCCGCGCGGCATTCAACAACGTGAATCTCGCTGGAGCGACGATCCGCGACGCCAACCTCTCCAGGCTGCGGATCAGCGATGCTGACCTGAGCGGCGCTTCGATTGTCGCGAGCAATACGGAGAGCATGACCATCGACGGGATCGCAGTTCGAGACCTAGTGGCCTCTTACCGAGCCAAGCATTCATAAGCCAACCAGCAACGGCCATCCGGCAGGAGATAGCTGACCACCGGACCTCATCCCGCGAACAGGAGCTTCACCACAGAACCCCGCAGGAGAAAGCGCAAGCCTATGCAAGATTCGGTTTTAATTTGTGTCATCGGGTCAGGGTATGTCGGACTCGTTGCGGCAGCCTGTTTTGCTGAGATGGGCCATCGCGTTCTCTGCGTGGACAACGATGAAGGCAGGGTCAAGACGCTCCGCGAAGGCGGCGTGCCCATCTACGAAGAACACCTGCCCGAGCTTCTCGCCAGGCACCGGGGCAGCTCGATTGAATTCACATCCGACCTGGGCCGCGCCGTGGAACAATGCGAGGCCGTATTCATCGCCGTGGGCACTCCTCAAGGCGACACTGGCGCCGCCGACCTCTCTTACGTCGAGGCTGTGGTTTCGGAGATTGCCCGTCACATTAGCAGTTACAAGGTCATCGTGGAAAAAAGCACGGTCCCGGTCTACACCAACGAGTGGATTCACCGGGTGCTTCACCGCCATGGTGTGGACGCCGAGAAATTCGACGTCGTCTCAAATCCCGAGTTCCTCCGCGAAGGCACGGCCGTGATTGACTTCCTCCATCCGGACCGCATCGTGGTGGGAGCCGGCAACGAACGCTCCGCAAATCTGCTCAGGCGCATCTATGAGCCTCTCGTCGCAGGCAATTACTACAGCCAGCCCGATGCTCTGCCTGGATCTTGCAGCGCGTCGAATCCGGCCAAATTGCTGGTGACCTCGACACAGAGTTCTGAGATTATCAAGCATGCCTCGAACGCGTTCCTGGCGCTGAAAATCTCCTTCATCAACGCCGTTGCCAATCTGGCTGAGGCCGTGGACGCGGACATCGAGGACATTGCCGCAGGCATGGGCCTTGACAGCCGCATCGGGCCACGATTTCTTCAAGCTGGGCTAGGGTATGGCGGCTCGTGTTTTCCCAAAGACGTAGCCGCATTCCACTGGGTTGCGCAACAGCGCGGCGTGGACTTTGAACTGCTGCAGGAGATTCGCAAGATCAACGAAACGCAAAAGGACGTCTTCTTCAACAAGGTGCTCTCGGCGCTGTGGACCCTGCGCGGCAAGCGGCTGGCGGCCCTGGGCCTGGCCTTCAAACGAGATACCGACGATATTCGCGATTCTCCCGCCATCGAAATTATCAAGAGACTTCTTGAGGCCGGCTCCACGGTTTCGGCATACGACCCGGCCGCCATGCAACGCGCCAAAGAAGTGTTGCCGCCCTCAAAAACGCTGAGCTATGCCAGCGACCTTTACGAGGCGGCCAAGGATGCCGACGCGGTGCTGATTCTGACCGATTGGAAGGAGTTCGCCAACATCGACCTTGTCCGCCTGAACGATGCGGTCCGTTTTCCCATCGTGATTGACGGCCGCAACCTTTATAAGCCGCAGCAAATGGTTGAGCGTGGATTTACATATGTTAGCGTGGGCAGGCCAGCCGCTTATCAGGCAGCGCAAGGCAAGCCGCGCAGCATGGTATTGTAGTTTCCAGCTTTCCTGCTGGTGTGATGTCTCAGAAGTTCTTTACAGAAGTGCGTGATGGAAATGCAGGTTCCCGCCACGGCGGGCAGGCTTTCGACTCCGCTGAAGAACGCTTCGCTCAGGATGACCGCCTTTTGGAGGTTTGCGTAGCGTGCTGGGGTCTTCTTGAACCGGGAGTGTTTCCATGCAGCAGAGTTGAACGATGCGCATACTCGTGACCGGCGCTGCCGGCTTTCTTGGCTCTCACCTCACCGATCGCTTGCTGGGCGAGGGTCATACCGTCGTTGGCGTCGACAACCTCTCCACCGGCGACCGAGAGAACATTGCTCACCTTAGCGGCGAGCCGCGCTTTCAATTTGTTGAACACGACATTTGCCAGCCGTTCGGGGCGGATTTCAATCCGGGTTCTCTAGATTACGTCTTCAACATGGCGTCGCCAGCCAGTCCACCCGAGTATCTCCGACTGGGCATTGAAACTCTGCGCGTTGGCTCCATCGGCACTGAAAATACCTTGGAGATCGCCGCCCGAAATGACGCCGGGTTTCTCCACGCCTCCACCTCCGAGTGCTACGGCGATCCGATCCAGCATCCGCAGACAGAGGAATACTGGGGTAACGTAAACCCGGTCGGGCCGCGCTCGGTTTACGACGAGTCCAAGCGCTATGCTGAGGCGCTGGTGATGGCCTATCACCGCTATCGCGGCGTCAACACACACCTGGCACGCATCTTTAACACTTACGGTCCGCGGCTTCACCCAAGCGACGGCCGCGTCATCTCAAACTTCCTGATGCAGGCCTTGCGCGGCGAGCCGCTCACCATCTACGGGGACGGCAATCAGACGCGCAGCTTCTGCTACGTCGACGACCTGATTGAAGGCATTCTGCGCCTCTCGCGCTCGAGCGAACACATGCCTGTCAACATCGGCAACCCCACCGAGTTCACCATCCTTGAGTGCGCCCAGGCCGTCCTCGATGTCACCGGCTCCAAGAGCGAGTTGCGCTTCGAGCCGCTGCCTCAAGATGACCCCGCCCGCCGCCGCCCCGACATCACCAAAGCTCGCGCCTTGCTGGATTGGGAACCGCATGTTTCGCTCCGCGAGGGCCTGAAAAAATCCCTCGATTTTTTTGCCGGCAAGGCCGCGATCAACGCTTGAGTCAGCTTTAGATCGGCAGTCGATTGAAGCCGCCCCCGGCTGTCCTGGCAATCGACTCTGTAGAACGGTCATGCCCGATCTTTGCGTAATCGAAGATCCGTTCTATCCTCTTTTCCATGCCCCATTCGATCGTCTTCGACAACATGTTTCATCTGCCGCTTCCCATTCTGGAGAAGCTGGCCCGCCCGGTGATCGTCTACCTGGTGCTGGTGGTGCTGCTGCGCCTCTTCGGCAAGCGCG
>CAZSVJ010000090.1:0-12417 GCA_964610185.1 uncultured Occallatibacter sp.
GCCTGCGTGAAGATGCTCTCGCCGATGGCTTCGGCGGTGAACCCTCCGTCGCCCTCCTGTACAACTTCAAAGACGATCTCCTTCATCCAGTTCACATCCTCCCAGGAAAGAAACGCTAGAACTGCTCACTCGAAGATTATGATAGTCGCTTAGAGGAGATTGGAAAATGACAAAGACCAAAGTATTTGAAAGCGTATGGGACGCCCTCGAACCTGACCCCGTCAAAGCGGAGAACCTCAAGCTACGTTCCTCGCTCATGCTTTCCCTGACGCGCCATATCAAGAACAAGGGCTTGACCCAGGCCCAGGCCGCGAAGGTTTTCGGCGTAACCCAGCCGCGCGTCTCCAACCTCATCCACGGCAAGATTGACCTCTTCGGTCTCGACATGCTGGTCAAGATGGCCACCGCCGCCGGACTGCGTGTCAGCCTTCGGGTCGACAAAGCTGCATGACCGGCTCACCTGATCATTTGTTGCATGCCAGATTGGAGAGAATCAAATCATGTCCGACAACGCCGCTGCTGAAAAGATCGCCGCCATGCAGACCGAGGAGTTCTTTCTCACCCGCCGCAACCGCGCCGACCGCGAAGCCTTCCGCCGCATCCTCAATCGCCAGGGCGGGGAAGCACCGTCGCCAGAAGATGGGTGGGAAGGCACCGATTCTCAATAGCTCATCCGTACCGCCCCGCCGAAAGCTTCTGCCCCTTGGCAACCGGTTTGCCGATAATTATCCCCACCTGGCGCACACTATTCCTAGACAAGCTGCGAAGCGTCGCTGGTCGAGAGGAATCCCATGCGCGACAAGAACATCACCGTAACCGTCAGCACTGAAGCCTATCGCCAGGCCAGAATCTGGGCCGCCCAGCGCGATACTTCGGTCTCAGCGGTCGTCGAATACCTCATCCAAACCCTGCCCGGACTCCCTCGGGCTGCGCGCGCCTTTCCGCAGTCGCCGCGGAGCGCAACCGCGTCCGTTCCGCCCAAACCGCCGGAAGCAAACTAAGCCGCGCAATTCTTGCATGTGAAACTGTGAAGTCGCACTTAAGCCACTCAAATTAAAAGAGGAATTTCGGCGACCTCACAGAAACAAAGTGCGCGTGAACTGACCGGAAGCTTGCAACAATCCATTCCCCGAGATCGCCCACACAGCTGACCGACCGGGTGCCCTGAGTATTGCCGGGTGTCCCAAGTCTCGCTCTAGAGACCTGAGATTTTGGTCATCGACCACAAAGAACTAGCCTGCCTATGTACATAGAGTACAATAAAGTTGTACGTCATGTACGCAAGATGGGAAAGTGAAGGGGATACTATGACGGCACTTGCGCTCACCCAGCCGCAAAAGATTCGGGTCAACCGATCCGAACTGCGAGAGAAACAGAGCAAGTATTTGCGGCAGGCTACTGGGAACCAGATCGTAGAGGTGGCTGGGCGCTTCGAGGAGGAAGAGCGATATCTTGTGGACAAACAGTATCTAGACGACCTGATTGCAAAGCTTCGTTCGCTTACGGAGACTCTGAACATCATGAAAGACCAGCGGCTCTTTTCCCAAATTATGAAGGCCTCGGAAACCATCGATGAGGATATACGCCTGGGCAAATTGCACTCGTTCGAAGAGGCCTTCGGAGAGGACTAGGGTTTGGGTGTATACGATAAAGTTCACCGATGAGGGGCTTCGAGACGTGAGGGAACTCCCCAAAAATGTCAGGAATGCTCTGAAAAAGGAGCTGACTCTGAAGCTGATGACCAACCCTCAGGCATATGGTGAACCGCTAAACCATTGCCTTGAAGGCTGGTACAGCTTCCATTATTTAGAGTATCGGGTTATCTACAAAATATTTGAAGATTTGCTTGCAGTCGGAATTGCCGGTGTCGGCAAGCACGACAAGGATGCAGAAATCGACATCTATCGAAGGCTGGAGGGTGCCGCGAAGAACGGCAAGCTTGCGGAATCTGTGCTCGTTGCCCTCAAGACGTTTTCGATCCCGACACGAAACCCAGGGTAAATGGGAGAGAAGAGCGGATAGCCCGATTCCTAATAGCCGGGACCCCGTCCTCAAGCCCAGCTAAACCCGCTCTTCTGTAGCGGCAGCGTGCGAATTCGCTTTCCAGTCGCCGCGAAGATCGCATTCCCAATCGCCGGCAGAATCGGCGGCAGCGTCGGCTCGCCAAGCCCCGTTGGAGCGTAGTCGGTCTTGCGCCAATACACCTCGATCTTCGGTACTTGCCTCATGCGCATCAATGGGAAGTTATGGAAGTTCGACTGCTGGATCACGCCATCCACCAGCGTAATCTGCTGCCCCATGTGGCTCATGCCCTCCACCACGCCGCCAAAGCCCATGCTCTCGGCCGCTTGCGGATTGATGATCTGGCTGCCCACGTCTCCGGCCGCCCACACATGGTTCACCGTGACCTTGTTGTTCTTGTCCACGCTCACGTCCGCAACTTCGGCGAAGTAGCCCAAATGGCAGAACCACGCGGCGATTCCCATTCCGCGCCCCGGCTGCTTGCCGCGGTTGGCCCAGCCTGACTTTTCCGCGACCAGCTCCAGCACGCCCTTGAACCGTTCCGGGATAAGAACGGATGCTCCGGTCGGCTCGTGGTCGCCCACGGCATCGCCTTCGCCCGCAGTCCAAGGAGCCTTCTTGTTGCTCAGCAGTTCAAGCTGGAATTCGAGCGGGTCGCGCCCGGCCGCATGAGCCACCTCGTCAAGGAACGACTGCGCCACCCAGCAATATGCGTTGTCTCCCGGCGCGCGCAGCGCCCCAGTGCGCAGCATAAGCGGCTGCGGGGAAGTATAAAGCGCGTAAGCCGGCGCAAAGCCGGCAGGATACGAGTCTCCGCCGATGCCGCCGCCGGAAGCCAGATGCTTCCCTTCGCCATAACTGATCAAGTGATGTCGCCATGCAGTTAGCTTGCCTTGCGCATCGAGACCGCCCTTCAGCCCAACCGTTCCACCTGGGCGGAAGGGGTCGTGGGCAATGTCGTCCTCGCGCGACCAGAGCAGCTTAACCGGCGCGCCGATCTGCTTCGAGATCCATGCGGCCTCAACCAGGTAGTCGTTCTGTAGCCGCCGCCCAAAGCTGCCTCCCGAGCGCACCATGTGCGTGGCGATGTCGCTCTGCTGAATGCCTAGCGTCTTGGCTACCAGCGCGACTCCGTCACCTGGCAAAGTACTGGTGGACCACATCTCCAGCTTGCCGTCTTTCCAGCTCGCGGTCGAGCCTTGCGGCTCCATCGTGACATGCGCAATGAAAGGATACTCGTATGTGGCCTCAACAACCTTGGCCGACGATTTAAGCGCAGCGTCCACGTCGCCATATTTGCGCACCGTATTTGCGGGCGCAGCTTCAAGCAACTCCGCGGCCAGCTTCCTGAAGCCTTCGCTGCTTTGCGTGGCTGCGGGACCCAGATCCCAATCCACCTTAAGCTGTTTGCGTGCAGTCTGCGCCTGCCACCACGTATCAGCAACAATCGCAATGCCCGGTTCCATGCCCGGCTCCCAGGGTGTAAACGCAGCGGGAGTAATGCCGCCATCGATCACCAGCACATGGCGCACGCCGGGCAGCGCTTTGATCTGGTCGGTGTTAGCCGACTTTACCTTGCCCGCAAATACCGGAGCCTTTTCAATGGCCGCGTACAACATCCCAGGCACTTCGACATCGATCCCGAAAAGAGGCTTGCCAGTGACAACAGCGGGCGTGTCGACACCCGTTTGCGAGTGGCCGATGATCCGGTAATCCTTAGGATCCTTGAGCTTCACCGAACTCAACGCCGGCGCGGGCAGCGCTGCGGCCTTGTCCGCCAGTTCACCGTAGCCTGCCGACTTCCCTGAAGCCTTGTGCAGCACGCGTCCAGGCTCCGTTGAGCACTCCGCCTCAGGCACGCTCCACGTTTGCGCGGCGGCTGTGATCAGCAACTGCCGTCCGGCCGCGCCAACCCGGCGCATCGGCTCCCAGCCCTGGGGCGTGTTTGCGGAGCCGCCTGAAAACTGCCGGCCGTAAATCTTCTCGTCCAGCTCCGCCTGCTTCACCCGCACGTCTTTCCATTCCACGTCCAGCTCTTCGGCAATCAGCATGGGCAGCATGTTGCGCATGCCCTGGCCGGACTCCGACGCGCGCGCCATGATGGTCACCACGCCATCCGGAGCAATGTGGATGAAGGCCTGCGGAGTTAGGTCGGGCGGCGCTGGCCTTTGAGCCGCGGCCAGCGGCAAGCGATAAAAGTCCAGAGCGAGACCGCCACCGGCGAGGGCGCTCAACTGAAGAAACGATCTGCGATCGATGCGCATGGTTAGAGCCTCCCTTCTATTTGTTGGCGGCAACCGCGCCGGCAGCTTCGTGAATTGCCTGGCGGATTCGAGTATAAGTTCCGCAGCGGCAGATGTTGCCGCTCATGGCCGTGTCGATCTCCGCGTCCGTCGGATGCGGCGTATGCGCCAGCAGCGCCGTAGCCGACATGATTTGGCCGGCCTGGCAGTAGCCGCATTGCGGCACGTCCAGCGCCTCCCACGCCACCTGCACGGGATGCAGGCCGTCGGGCGATAGCCCTTCAATCGTTGTAATCGGCTGGCCCGCCGCGGCGCTTACCTGCGTCATGCACGAGCGTACGGCCCTTCCGGCCAAGAGCACCGTGCATGCCCCGCAGACGCCCATTCCGCACCCATACTTGGTGCCTTTCATGTTCAGCACGTCGCGCAACACCCACAACAGCGGCGTGTCCGGCGCCACGTCCACCGTCGTGACAACATTGTTGACAGTCAGCTTTAGCGGCATTTGTTTGCTCCAATTCTCGCGGGCGGGGAAGAAACGTCCATAAGCGCAAGATCAGGATTGAAGTCTATCGCGTTTCCGTCCCAGCGCGCTACTCGTATCGATAAATGCAAACCCAGGCCCAGCCCGCCGCGGCGGAAGTCCCCGGGGTTTTGATGATTGACCACCGACGTTCTGAGTCATGACTGCATTCAACGAATACGCTCAACCTGAAATTTCAAAAGAGGCGGTCATCCTGAGCGAAGTCCGCCGCGGCGGAGAGTCGAAAGCCTGCCTGCCGTGGCGGGGACCTGCATTCCAGTCGCGTACCTCTGTAACGAACCTCGGCTTCGTCACGCTAACCATTGCACAGCCACTACCGGCCAAAGCTCACATACTTGCGTCCCGCATACAGCCTGAATCCGCCTGCGGGATCGGCCATGACCTGGAGCGGCAAGGGCCGCTTAAGACCGGCATCCTCGACGGAGTTCACGGTGAGCAGGTCGTGCCCGCCCACGTCGGTAACGATGAACTTGTCGCCGACAAATCCCGTACCATAGACGCCTGCCGCCAGGTTCTGCGCGCCCACCTTGATCGGAACTTCAGTCACGAACCAAGCCTGGTACTTCGCCTGCACATCGGATGAGTAGCCGCTGTTATCCACCAGCGTAGCCAGCACGTAGAACCCATCGGCAAACTTCACGCCCCCGGAATTGCGCAGCTGCGTCGGCGCAGACTGCCCGCGATAAAATACGCCTGCCGGCAACAGCTTTTGTGTGTCTGCCGGCTTCAGAACCGTGTCGCCGCCCTGCGCCTTCATCGACAAGGGCGCCGCCATCACCGCCGCAGCCACCACTCCAGCCGCCACCATCTTCAAAACCGAATGTAAACGCACCGTAAAACCTCCTTGCTCATGCCGCGTCTGGAGTATATCGCACCCTCCGCGAGGCTCGCTCGCGGCTACAGCGTGTACAGATCCACGTATTCATGCACGGGCATGGAATCCAGCTGCTCTCGGTCCAGAGAAGTCTCAAGAATCCGCTGTTGACGGTCTTCGCTGAACCGCCGTCGCAGATGGGTCTTGAACTTTTCCACCAGCAACGGCAATCCCTCTTCGCGCCGCCGCATGTGGCCAATGGGATACTCGACCGTTTCCTCGACGACCGTCCCATCGTTGAGCTCTAGGCGCAATGAATTGGCAATCGATCGCTTCTCCGGGTCGTGATAGTCGGCCGTGAAGGCCGGCTCTTCGATGCAATTTATCTTGGCGCGCAGCGCGTCGATGCGCGGGCCTAAGACTGGGTCCAGCGCCACATCATCCTCGTAATCCGCCGCCGTCAGCCTGCCGAAGATCAGCGGAATTGCGATCATGTATTGCACGCAATGGTCGCGATCTGCGGGATTGGCGAGCGGTCCCTTCTTATCGATAATGCGCAGGCAGGCCTCGTGCGTCCGAATCGTAATTGCGCGAATATCGTCAGCCGACTTACCCAGTTTCGCGAGCCGCGCGTGCAAGGTCATCGCAGCCTCCACAGCCGTCTGCGCATGAAACTCAGCCGGGTAACTCACCTTGAACAGCACGTTCTCCATCACATAACTTCCATAACTCCGTTGAAACTTGAACTCCTGTCCCTTGAATGAAACGTCGTAGAACCCCCATGCCTTCGCAGTAAGCGCCGAAGGATAACCCATCTCGCCCGCCCGCGCCATCAGCGCCAGCCGCACCGCCCGGCTTGTCGCGTCTCCCGCAGCCCAGCTCTTGCGCGATCCCGTGTTAGGCGCGTGACGATAGGTGCGGAGGCTCTGCCCATCTACCCATGCCAGCGAAAGTGCGGCAATCGTCTGCTCGCGTGTCAGCCCCAGCAATTGACTTACAACGGCAGTCGACGCCACCTTCACCAAAACAACATGGTCCAGCCCCACCTTGTTGAATGAGTTTTCAAGAGCAATGCAACCTTGTATCTCATGCGCCTTAATCATTGCCGTCAACACTTGCTTCATTAGAAGCGGCGGCTTTCTGTCAGCTGCAGCACTTCGTGAGAGCCAGTCCGCCGTAGCCAGAATTCCGCCCAGATTGTCTGAAGGATGTCCCCACTCCGCAGCCAGCCAAGTGTCGTTGAAGTCAAGCCAGCGAATCATCGCGCCTATATTGAACGCCCCCTGCACCGGATCGAGCTGAAACGCGGTGCCCGGTACCTTCGCGCCGTTTGGCACTACAGTCCCCGGCACAATCGGCCCCAGCAGCTTGGTGCACGCCGGATATTCGAGCGCCTCCAGCCCGCAGCCCAGCGTATCGATCAGACAGTATCGCGCCGTCGTGTAAGCTAACTCACTCTCTATCTCAAACTGAAGCGCATAGTCGGCTATCTCTGTTAGAACCTTATCCGGCGCAGGACGCTCATTGCTGTTATCCGAAGACAATCGATCTCCTTCTACGCGCGCTCTTCAATCGGAACAAACTTCAAGTTCTCCGGCCCCGTGTAACTCGCCGATGGCCGAATAATCTTCCCATCCTGCCGCTGTTCGATAACATGCGCGCACCATCCCGCCGTCCGCGCAATAACGAATAGCGGTGTAAACAGATCGATCGGAACCCCCATCTGATGATACGCAACCGCGCTGTACCAATCGAGATTGGGAAACATGCGCTTGGCTTCGTGCATCACGGTTTCAATGCGTTCTGCAATCGAGAACAGCCCCATGTCGCCTGACTCAACCGCCAATCCACGCGCAACCTCCTTCACAATATCGCTGCGCGGGTCGCCGATGGTATAAACCGGATGACCAAACCCGATAATCACCTCGCGCTCGGCAACGCGCTTGCGAATATCCTCCTCCGCTGCCTCTGGAGAAGCGTAGCGCCTCTGTATCTCCAGCGCCACTTCATTGGCCCCGCCATGTTTAGGTCCCTTTAACGCGCCAATCGCCCCGGAAATCGCGGAATACAAATCCGACCCCGTCCCCGCAATCACCCGCGCCGTAAACGTGGACGCGTTGAACTCGTGCTCCGCATACAAAATCAACGAAGTCTGCATAGCCCGCGTCCACTCCGGCTCCGGCTCTTCTCCGTGCAGCAGATGCAAAAAATGCGCGGCAATCGTGTCGTTGAATGCTTCCACCTCAATCCGCCGCCCGTTGCGCGCATAGTGGTGCCAGTAGAGCAGCATCGAGCTCAGCGAAGCCAGCAGCGTGTCCGCAATCGCGCGCGCCCCAGCCTCGCTGTGCTCCGGTTCCTCGGGCGTCATGCAGCCCAGCACCGAAACTCCGCTGCGCAGTACGTCCATCGGATGCGTCGTTGGCGGCAATAATTCCAGAGCTTGTTTCACTGCCGCAGGCAGGCTGCGCAACGGCCGCAGTCTTGCCTTGTACGCGGCCAGCTCCGCCTGATTGGGCAGCTTGCCATGCACCAGCAGGTGCGCCACTTCCTCAAACTCGCAACGCGCAGCTAAATCTCGAATGTCGTAGCCGCGATAGTGCAGATCGTTGCCGCTATGCCCGACCGTGCAGATGGCTGTGTTGCCCGCCGGCGTGCCGGAAAGAGCCACCGACTTCTTGGGTTTGAATGCCGCGGGGAAGGTGGATTCTTCGCTCATTTAGTATTCTCCAAGAGCATCAACCTAACTGAAAAATGTCAAGACTATCTACTCTTTGCCCTTCGCAAACAACTCATCCAGCTTTTTCTCGTAGCTATGATAGTCAAGGTACTTATAAAGATCGGCGCGCGTCTGCAATATCGGCACAACCATCTTCTGCGTTCCCTCCGCGCGAATCGTCTCATACACCTTCAGCGCCGCCGCGTTCATGGCCCGGTAAGCCGCGCAGCAGTAAAGGATGATATCCACGCCCGCCGCTTTCAACTCCTCGCGCGTAAACAGCGGCGTCTGCCCAAACTCCGTAATGTTTGCCAGGATCGGCACGCTCACCGCCGCGCGGAACTCCGTGTACATAGCTAACTCCGTCACCGCCTCGGCAAAAATCATGTCCGCGCCCGCCTCGACGTAAGCCTGCGCCCGCGCAATGGCTGATGCGAGCCCCTCGTTGGCCAGCGCATCCGTCCGCGCCATTACCACGAACCGCTCCTCTGTCCGCGCATCCACGGCAGCCTTGATGCGGTCAATCATTTCGCCCGTCGGCACCAGTTCCTTACCAGGCCGATGACCGCATCGCTTTGCTCCTACCTGATCCTCGATGTGAACCGCTGCCGCGCCTGCCTTTTCCATCGACTTTATTGTGCGCGCAATGTTAAAAGCCCCGCCCCAACCCGTGTCGATGTCCACCAGCAACGGTAAAGCGGTAGCGTCGGTAATGCGGCGCACGTCGGTCAACACGTCTTCCATGGTGCTGATTCCCAGGTCAGGCATGCCCAGCGAGTTTGCCGCCACGCCGCCGCCGGAGAGATAGAGCGCCCGGAACCCCGTTGCCTCGGCCATCCGCGCCGTGTAAGCGTTGATTGCGCCCACCACCTGTAGCGGCTTTTCTTCCCGCACGGAGGCGCGAAAACGTGCTCCCGGCGAGATCGAATTTGATGGTTCCACCATTCAACGTCCTTGCGCCGCATCATAACAGCCTCATCGCCCCAGTTTCCCAACCAGCCCGTGCGGTGCGACAATCATTCGGTCGGGGCCGTCCAACCACAAATGGGACTCCGCCCAAAGGAGAAACGTCGCCATGAAGCATTTCTTGCTCTGTACCGGCCTGCTCGTTGCCGCCACCACCCTTCTTGCCCAGGCGCCCGCGCCTAAGCCTCCTCCGAAGAGCCCGCCCGCCACTGAGACAGCGACCATCGCCGGCAAGACCATCGCCATCTCCTACAGCTCGCCAGGGGTCAAAGGCCGCGAAGGCCACATCTTCAGCAAAGACGGCCTTATCAGCAAAGATCCCCATTATCCTGTGTGGCGCGCCGGCGCAAATGCGGCCACCAAACTGCATACCGACGCCGACCTCGAAATTGGCGGTCTGGCCGTTCCCAAGGGCGATTACACTCTCTTCGTCGATATCTCCGATCCCGACAACTGGGCTTTAATCGTCAACAAGCAGACGGGCCAGTGGGGCCTCGCTTATGACAGTGCCCAGGACCTCGGCAAGGTGAAGATGAAGATGAGCAAACCGCTAGCCATGGTGGAGAACCTGAAATACACGATCACTCCGCTCGGCGGCACCACCGGCAAGCTCACCCTCGAATGGGAGAACCACTCGGCCTCGGTTCTCATAGCCGCGCACTGACACCGGAGTAAGAAGCTGGGTGCCCCATCCATCGGTCGCAGCGGCGACCGATGGGTGGGAAGCCAAGAGGAGCGATCCACGCCCTGCTCGGGAAGATACGCCGGGTCCCTCTTTCGCGACGACCTGGGAAACCAAGTATCTACACGCTCAGAGTGGTATGGCACACGGGTGCATGACACGCCAATTGCCGCCCTGCCGATACAATAGACAAAGCGGGTCATTTTTCAGGGGGTCAAAGCCGTTGCCGTTGTATGCCTATCGCTGCACCCAGTGCGGCCATCGATTTGAAAAAATCCAGAACTTCTCAGCCAAGCCGGAGACCGAATGCCCCAAGTGCCACGGCGTGCTGGAGCGTCCGCCCACCGCGCCCAGCCTCAACTTCAAGGGCGCCGGGTGGTATGTGAACGACTACGCGAGCAAGAGCTCTGCAACGCCATCCGAAGCTTCGCCCGAATCCGGAAAGGCAGCCGCTCCGGCAGAAACCAAGGCGCCTTCAACTGCCGGTGAAAGCACGGCCAGCGCCCCTACGTCTGCACCCGCGCCGAGCAGCCCGTCAAGCTCCTCTACGACGGGCTCAACCGAATAGAATGGCCGCCCCGAAACGCCCCAGCTCGCCAGGAACGATACGATAGTTCCTGGACGCCATGCCGCTGCTCGATCCCATTCCGTCGCTAGTAGAACACACCGACTTTGCCGCTCTCGAGTGGGAGCCATTGCTGGCTCTTATCGCTGGTTTCGCTGCGTCTCCAGTCGGCCGCCACTCAATTTTGGATCTGCGGCCCTCCACCGACGAAGCCTGGATCACACAACAGCATCAGCTCACCCGCGAAATCCGCCTCGTTCTAGCCGAGCAGATTTCCATCCCTCTCGGAGGACTCTTCGACCCCACACAGCTTGCCGCCAAGGCGCAGATTCCCGGCGCTGCGCTTGAAGCAAACGAGTTCCAATCCATCGCCCGCCTGGCCAACGACGTGGCCTCTTGGCAGTCGCTGCTTCAATCGCCTCCGGCGCACCTGGTTGGAAAACTGCCCGGCCTTTCCACGCTCTCGTCGGCGCTCACGGTGAGTCTCCATCAATTAGCTGAATCTATCGAGCGCAAAATCCAGCCCGACGGCTCTCTCGCCGACGATGCCTCGCCCGAACTCGGCCGCATCCGCCGCGATCAGGAGCGCCAGCAGCGTCTAATTGAGGAAAGCCTCCGCGCCGCCCTGCGCAGACTTTCAAGCGACGGCGCAACCCAGGAAGACCTCATCACCATTCGCGGCGACCGCTTCGTCATTCCCGTTCGCGCCGAACTGAAGCGGCGCGTCTCCGGCGTCGTTCACGGCGCCAGCTCTTCTGGTCAGACGGTTTACGTTGAGCCGCTTGAAACCATCGAGCAAAACAACGAACTCGTCCGCCTCATCGAAGAAGAGCAGGCCGAAATTCACCGCATCTTTGTCGCGCTCACCCGCATGGTCGGCGGCTATGCTCAATCTTTGGTCGACGGCGCGCGCGTCCTGGCGCTCGTCGATAGCCTCCAGGCTCGCGCTCGCTTTGCCCGCGAATACGACTGCGTAGCCCCAACCATCGCGCCCGATCTGCTGCGCCTCGAAGCGGCTCGCCATCCGCTGCTTGAAAAAACACTCCGCAACACTGGCGGTCGAATTGTCCCGCTAACACTGGAGTTGACCGCGGAGGCTCGCCAGCTCATCATCAGCGGCCCTAACACCGGCGGCAAGACCGTCACGCTTAAGACGACAGCGCTCCTGGCGATGATGGCGCAATCCGGCCTGCCCATCCCTGCAACGGCCGCCAGCTTTCCCATCTTCACCGCATTCCTTGCCGATATTGGCGACGCCCAATCCATTGAGGCTGCGCTCTCCACTTTTTCCGCGCACATCACCAATCTCGATCGCCTCTCGCGCCTCGCCGGCCCAAGCTCTCTTGTCCTGCTCGATGAGCTCGGCTCTTCGACCGATCCTGAAGAAGGCTCGGCATTGGCCGTGGCCATCGCCAGCCACTTTCTGACAGCGGGCGCGTGGTCGCTCATCTCCACCCATCACACTTCGCTCAAGGTTTATGCCGCCAACACCCCTGGAGTGCTCAACGCCGCCGCCGGCGTGGATGAACTGACCCTTGCGCCCAACTATCAGCTTCGTCTTGGAGTGCCTGGCGCCTCGGCGGGCATTCAGACCGCCGAGCGGCTCGGCCTCAACCCCGGCATCGTCGCCGCCGCCCGCCAAAGGTTAGGTTCGCAGCAGGTCGATATCGCCCGCTTTCTCGATCGTCTCCACAACGAATTGACCCAACTCGAAGCCGACCGCAAAGCCGCTCGCGAGCAGCAGTACGCTCTCAACCAGGAACGTTCAAGGCTGGCACGCGAAGGCGACGTCGAGTTGCGCAACCACATCCGCGGCCTCGAATCCAAACTGGCCTCGCTGCTCAAGGACTTCGAGTTTCAGATGC
>CAZSVJ010000091.1:0-12315 GCA_964610185.1 uncultured Occallatibacter sp.
CGAGGTTGGCGGTCTGGCGGCGCGCTCTTCGCTCGATCATCCAGCCCCGCGCGCCCCCCGCGAGGACCACCGCGAGCAGCAAGCCGACCAGGATCAAGAGATTGCGGACGTTGAGCAATGTGGGCATGGCTACGACCGCAATGTCGCCGGGCGTGCGCATGAGCAGATTGAAGGGCACATCGCCGCGGAATGGATTGGAGTTATCGAGCGCGACGCAGATGCCGGAGACACGGACCTTGGAGCCAAGCGGTACCTGATTCATGGGCAGGGGGAAAAGCCCAGAAACATTCGGGTGACGATAAATGGCGGAGAAGACCTGGCCGTCGGAGACAAGGACGTACTCGTCTTGCGCGTTCTCCCGTACCTCCATCACCACCCGTCCTTCGATAGAGACCAGGTCGAATATATTCTTGCTCATGAGAAGCTGCTCCGCGGTGATCGGCTGGGGAGCAAGGGGCGAATAAACCGGGATCTCCTGGACTTCGCCGTCATCGAGCGTGAGATAGCCGTCATGTTCAGTGGGGAAGCCGGTCACGTCAGCCTGGTCGCCTATGCGCAGAGGCTTTTCGAACCGGGTGTGAATCCAGAGGCTCTTTTCTCCACTCTGAAGCCCGATCGCTGTGTTGGGCTGGTAGTAGGTAATGGTTCCGTGGACCCGCACCCGTTGCGTCAGGTTCTTGACCCGGTAGTTCTTGATGATCTCATCCATCTGCGTAACTGGCAGGGACCACGGGCTCCGTGTGGTCCTTTTCAGGATCTTTACGTCTGTGGACGAAGGAACTGAAAGGGCAACCCCGATTTGCTGCATCTTGCCATCGAACTTCGCCTGCGATACTCCGGTGACTTCGACCTCCGCGTCGAGCTGATTGTTCAGCGTGCCCAATTCGTCGCTGTTGACGTACGCTTCAATGGTTCCCCCGTCGGCAAGCAATATCAAGTGGACGTCATTCTGCCCGCTGCTCGCTCCCAGATCCGCGCTTTGGATTACGGCGCGGATCGTGACAAATGTGCAATCGCGCGTTGCATGGATCAACTCATCGAAGGTGACAGGCGTTGGCGTGGGCAGATCGCCATGATGGAGCAAGGTCACGCTGTCGGAGGTTGCGATGGGACGAAAGCTGTCCCGGGCCTGCCCTTTGATCATGACGCGGTCGCCGGGGACCACGTTGAACTTCGGATCTGCCCAGACGTAGATGCCTTCGCCGCCGTCTTGCACAAACAAAGTGGTTTCATTCGCGCGCCTGTAGGTGACGGTAGCCTCGAAGGCGACGGGCGGATCCTTAGCGGCCTCGGCGTGACTGAGGGCGTGAATGGCGTGCAGCGAGGTGAGCGTGGCTGGCGCCTCGGCGCAAACGGCCAAAGCGTATCCAACAACGATCGCGAAGGTGGTGATCGACCTCTTCATTTGCGGGATTCCAGGATGCAGCCTTCCTATGTTCGAGCTCTACAAGAGCCTATCGACAGATCTTGCCGCATTCATCACCAGCGAACAGGAATGCCTCGAGAAACCGCCCATGAGAGCAAACCGCCGGATTCCGTGCGTTATAGATTCTTAGGTCGTAGGAAGCCGGTCGGATGCGCGCTTTTAAATATGGAACTGCGAGATTGTGGAAGATGGGATCGGAAGGGAAGCAATTCCGGTGGTGTTCGACGCGAGGTTGCTTCCGCCCCAGTGCGGCCAGGCAAGTCGGTCAGGGAAACTCCGCTTAGGCGGCGCGCAAATATAAGAGCTTCAACTGCGCGGCTCGCCGCAGCGAGTATCGAGGCACGATCGGCCGCGGCGGATCATGCCCTGATACAAAGCCGGACTTGATTGATAGTTTTTCCGCAGCCAGCTTAGCCCCTGCTGGAAAGGGTGTGCTCGCCGAGGAATCCTGAAAACCATGCCTCAGGAGCTAAAGCCAGCATTCAATCCTGCAACGCGCGCCCTGACACAACCAGGTGAAGCACTTATTGATGCGCAATGTCTTACTTGTCCGCTGTCTCGGGACAAATCAGATATTCCGAAATCTCGAGGGGTTCCATTTCGATTTCGCGCTTGTTTTTCTTTGCCTTGTACATGTTGGCATCCGCGATGCTGAAGAGGCCATCGCTGCTGGTGGCGTCGGATGGATAGATGGCGATGCCGATGCTGGCGGAACCACGCAGCAGGTGCATGCCGAGGGCAAAGGGCTCGTCGAAGCAACGTTCCAATCGCGTGGCAATCTCCTCGACCTCCTCCCGTCTGTAGACCAGAGGCAGCAGGACTGCAAACTCGTCGCCGCCCAGGCGGGCCAGCATGTCGCGGGAGCGCAGTTGGTGCTTCATGCGGAGAGCCACTTCCTGGAGGTATCGGTCCCCGACCTGGTGACCATAAATGTCGTTGACCTTCTTGAAGTCGTTGAGGTCGATGTAAATCAAGCCGAAGGTAGCCGAGTTCCGGCGCGCCTCCTCGATTCTTATGTCCAGGTATTTCTCCATGGAGAATCGATTGTGGACGTCGGTGAGCAGGTCGAACTCGGTGCGGCGCACCAGATCGGAATAGAGGCATCTAGTCTCAATGGCCAGAGCGGTTAGCCCAACCGCCATGGAGAGGGCTTCGGCTTCGACGGGGCGGGGTTTGGTGAGGGAATCGAACGCAATCAGGATCGCTCCGTGCGGGGGCCCGGTCCGGGAGGGAATATCGCGCCGGACAATGCGCAGGCCGGTGAGCTTCGGCGGGCAGTTTCCGAGTTTGACCCCATCGGCGAGCTCACACCAGCAGGGCGCGCCATGCAGCCAGAATGGGACGATGGAGGTGACATCTTCAACGATTTCTGCGAGGGAACGGGAGCCGTTGATTTCCTCGAGGATGCGGCTGCGGCGCTTCTCGACAAAGGCCAGAGCGGCATTGTGACGGCGCAGCTTGCGCTCAATGGTCCATGCTCTGAGGCCGCCTCCGAATACGATCGCAACCAACAATCCGACTACAACGGTGAGGTTGTCGATCGAGAGCAGGGCTGGCATACCGACAACCGCGACATCGTCGAAAGAACGCAGCAGAATATTGAAGGGCACCTCTTCGCCGGTACTGACAGTATTGGCCTCGGCGCTGGTGCAAATGCCGGTGACCTTGATTCTGGAGCCCAGCGAAATCGTCTTCATCGGGGGGAGAGAGCTGTCCGTGGGCGGATGGCGGTAGATGGCGGTGAAGAGGTGGCCATCGGAAGAGACCACGTACTCGTCCTGGGAGGCCTCCCGGACCTGTGTCACAAGTCGGCCTTCAATCGAGACCAGATCGTTTTGATGGCCGTCGGGCGTACTGCTGCTCCAGAACGCCAACTGGCGCCAAGTGACGGATTGGGGCGTAACGGGTTTGAATGCGTGGGTATCCTGAATTTCGCCATCGGTGAGGGTCAGCAAACGCTCGTGAGCCTCGGGAAAGCCGATTGCATCTGCTTGATCGCCGATGTTCAACGGTTCGTGCGTGTGGGTCGCGATCCAAAGGCTCTTGGAGCCGTCCTGAAGCACAATTGCGGTCCCTGGATGGTAATAGGTAATGGTCCCATGGACTCGCACCCTGGGGGTCAGGTCGTGCACGCGATAGACGCCAAGGATGTGGTCCATGGGTGTGACTGGAAGCGACCATGGATTGGCGCCGGCGCGATGGATCACCGCTACATTCGCCAGGGATGAAACGTAGAGCATGACCCCGGTCTGCTGCATTTTGTCGTCGAATTTTCCCGCCGCGACGCCTGTGACTTCGACCTCCGCATCCAACAGGTTCTTGATTGCGATTCCGTCGTCGCTGTCGACGGATGCCTCAATCGGGCCGCTTTCGGTGAGCAACTGCATTTGTGCGTGGCGAATCGGAGCCGCTCGGCTGACAATCAGATCGGCGGCGCGGACAATCGCGTGAACGGTGACCAGTCGGCAGTCGCGCTGGGCTCGAATCAGCTCGTCGAAGGTGGCGGGAACAGGCGTGGGCGGAGCGTCACGATGGAGAAGGGCGATCTTGTCGGCGAAGACGATGGGGTGAAAGCTCGCTTGCGTTGTTCCTTGTACCAGGACCCGGTCGCCCGCAACAAGATGAATGCCGTCGGGCGGGCGCACAAATATGGCATCCTCGCCGTCCTGCACGAAGAGGGTATTCTCATAGGAACGCGCATAGCCGACCGTAGCTTCGAAGGCGACGGGAAGCTTGTTGCTCGCTCTCGCATTGGTCAAGCCACGTATGGCGCGCAAGGATGTGAGCGTAGCCGGCGCAGTCGACCAAGCCGTCGAGGCACATTCAAGCACCAAAACGAAGATGAGAAACAGTCTTTTCATCGAGCAACAATCCAGCGGCGCTTACGCCGTAAGCGGCCAAGCCACGAAGGGTCAACCCGGCGGCAATGAAAACCAACAAATTCGAAGGTCTTCGCTTGTTAATTCTACGGACATATCCGTCCGGCAGAAATGCACCTTTCTGTGTAGACCGATTGCCCATTCCGCGCGAGGGAATTTGGAGCCAATTAGGGAAATCCTTACCCGGACGAATTCCAACGGGAATCGCGCCCCGCTCCCTTACGCTTGGCAAAAAGACGCCGCGAGGAGTTCTACACTGAATCAGGGGAGCGATCTCCGTACTTGAAACGGGTGAACAAATAACGAAATGGCTAAGAAACTTCGGGTTGGTGTTTTGTTTGGCGGGCGGAGCGGCGAACACGAGGTCTCGCTGCTTTCGGCTGCCTCGGTTTTGAAGGCGATCGATCGGAAGAAGTTTGACGTTATTCCGATTGGGATCAACAAGGCAGGGCACTGGCTGACTTCAGGGGCCGCGCAGGGGCTGCTGGAAGGTTCTGCACCGGATGAGGAGGATTTGGCGAAACCCGGTCAGGCGAGGTTGCGGTCGGGCCCGCGGCGCCAGATTGCGAAGCTTCGGGCAGGCGATCCGGCAGCTACTCTGGGGGCCAGATTGCTGGCTGAGGGGCAGCCAGCGCTACTTGCGCCGCAACCGGCCGCTGCCGCGGTCACCGTTGCAGGTCGGTCGGCAATCGATAGCCATGCGGCGCTGGACGGGCAGTCCCTCGACGTGATCTTTCCTGTGTTGCATGGGACATTTGGCGAGGACGGGACCATTCAGGGACTGTTTGAGCTGGCCGGGATTGCGTACGTGGGCTCGGGCGTGCTGGGGTCGGCGGCGGGGATGGACAAGGACCTGATGAAGCGGCTTTTTGCGCAGGCTAACCTGCCCATCGTCAAGCATTTAACCCTGCTCCGCGCCGAGTGCGAAAAGCAGCCGCGCAAAGCCGTCGCTCAAGTGGAGGCGGCGCTCAAGTATCCGGTGTTTGTGAAGCCGGCGAACCTCGGCTCGTCGGTCGGCATCAGCAAAGTGCACGATCGTACCGAATTGCGGCCGGCGCTGACTCTGGCCGCCAAGTACGACCGCAAGCTCGTCGTCGAACAAGGTGTCGGCGGCAAGGTCCGCCGCGGCGGACACGCAGCCAAGGCGCGGGAACTGGAGGTCGCGGTGCTCGGCAACGACGATCCGCGGGCCAGCGTTGTGGGCGAGATCGTTCCGGGCAAGGAGTTCTACGACTACGAGGCGAAGTACCTCGCCGAAGGCTCGATCCCGATGATTCCGGCCGAACTGAGCCAGGCGGAGACCAAGCAGATTCGCGAGATGGCGGTAGAGGCGTTTCGGGTTTGCGACCTCAGCGGGCTGGCGCGTGTGGACTTTCTCATGGAGCCGGACGGCAAGCGGCGAATTTTTCTTAACGAAGTGAACACCATGCCGGGGTTTACCAAAATCAGCATGTATCCGAAGTTGTGGGAGGCAACTGGGCTGAGTTACAAGGAGCTGATAACCCGGTTGATCGAACTTGCGCTGGAACGGCACGCGGAAAAGGCGCGAACGATCTACAGCAGGGAGTAGGGAGAGAAGAAGGGACTAGGGAACAGGGAACAGTAATCCCGCTGCCGGTGTCTAACTCATCAGGAAGCAATATGGCGGGAGACGAAGCAACTGCGGCAGTTTTCTTGATTGCCTCTCTATTCCCTACTCCCTATTCCCTAGTCCCTCCAATGGCCTATCCTGAATTCGAGGAAACTGTGCGATGACTCTGCTCGACGCTCCCAAGTACGATGAGGCCCGCGAAAAGCGGCATCAGGTGGTTGTTTACAGCGCGGCAGCGACGTTTCTGGTTCTGCTGGTGGCGTGGTGGCTGGTGGCCGGCAGGCCGGTGGACTGGCCATGGAACTGGAACAATTACTTTTTCGCTCGGGCAACGGTCAACGGATTCCTCACCGATGTGGAGAAGAACGATCTGTCCGCGGCCTATGGGGTCTGGATCCACAATAAGAACTGGCAGCAGCATCCCGCGCAAAACGGGGCTTACCCATTTGCGCGTTTCCAGGAGGATTGGAGTTCGACCAGCCCAGATAACGAATACGGCGCGATTCAGAGCCACAAGATCGCCCTGGCGGGGCGCTATGGGAACGGCGTGCTGGTGGCGATCCTGATTAACGGGCGCAAGAGCAAAGCGCTGAACCTGGAATACGACCCGAGGAGCCACTCGCTCGATTTCGCGCCGCCGGGCGTTGAGCTGTACCTGGGACCATGAGTGCCAGGGGCATAAAAAACTGGCGAGCCGGAACGTCAAATGCAACGTGTGCCCCATCTGGGTGCCGGGGAGCCCTCTGGGCCGGGCAGGACGTCCTTGTTTTTGTCCGATGGGTGGGATTCCGCAGAACTCCATAATGACCTCTGGTTTCGTTGACCTTGCCCCATTGTTTCTTGTTGATCGAGAAATCTTTCTCCGGACCCTGACCCACTGATTTGCATCGAACAAGCCAGGAGAACACCATGCCCCAAAGCACGCACGCTCAAGCCGCGGAACTTCACAACTTGGCGGCTCATGCGCACGCCGCAGCCGCAGTCGCCCACGGCAAAGCAGATCATCTCACCGCTCACGAACAAAGCAAACAGGCCCTCGAGCAGTCCATGAACGCACATAGGCACTCCGAACAACTTGTCGAAGAAGCGAAAGAGTCCTCGAAGACTTAATCGGAGAAACTCAGAAACGAGCGGCGTGGGTCTTATCCGCCCGAACTCCCTGGCCCAGTCAAGGCGGCTAATGTTGTCTCCAGGCTGGCCGGGTCTTCAATATTGAGCGATTTTAGACCCGGATCAATCTGCCGGAGCAAGCCGCAAAGCACTTTGCCGGGCCCGACTTCAATAAAATGCGTTGCGTCCGCGGCTACCAACGATTGCATGCAGTCAACCCAGCGCACGGCGCCGGTTACCTGGCGGATGAGTGCGTCTTGAGCGGCTGCGGCGGTGGTAACCAGGCTGCCGGTCACGTTGGCAGCAACAGGAATGAGGGGATCCGCTAGCGCCAACGAAGAAAGAACGCGAGCGACTTCCTCTTGCGCAGGCTGCATCAGGGCGCAGTGGAACGGCGCGCTGACGGGAAGCAGGACGGCGCGGCGAGCTCCTTTCGCCTTGGCCAGAGCGGACGCCCTTTCAACCGCCGCAAGCGCGCCGGAGATGACTGTCTGGCCGGGCGAGTTGAAGTTCGCGGCTGCCACGGTAAGCCCGGTTTCCGCCTCAGCCTCTTTGCAGACCTCGGCCATGAGAGCGGGGTCCAAAGAGAGAACGGCGGCCATCGCACCTTGTCCGGCGGGGACGGCCAACTGCATGGCCCGGCCGCGGGCTTTCACCGCTCTCACCGCATCGGCAAAACTTAAGGTTCCGGCGGCAACGTGGGCCGACCACTCGCCCAGCGAATGCCCTGCGGCAAGCGACGGCTCAACGCCTTGTTCCGTGAGTACACGCCACGCTGCTACGCTCACGGCAAGAATCGCAGGCTGAGTGTTCTCGGTGAGGCGCAGGTCTTCTTCCGGCCCTTCAAAGATTAGTTTCGAGAGCGGGAAGCCGAGCGCCTCGTCGGCCTCGCTAAAGGTACGTGCCGCGATCGGATAGCGCTCGGCCAGTTCGCGGCCCATGCCGACGGCCTGCGAACCCTGCCCAGGAAAGAGGAAAGCGATCTTGGTGGCCATTTCAGAGATTCTATCCTGCCGAGGCCTGCTCAATGACTACTTTGGTAATGTCCCGATCGTGCTTTGCTCTAGAGGAGAGCAGAAATATGGACAAAACTGAACAGCCGCCATCTCCCGCAGAGTTTACCGTTTACTGACCACGACAAATTCAGCTCTTAAGGAGGTCCATCCATGGTCCATCAATACTCGCCAAATTTCCCTCATAGGTTTAACCCGGATGGCACATACGATTCGATCTGCACTTTATGTCATCTGACGGTCGCAAGAGTAAAAACTGAAGCTGAACTTTCTCAACACGAGCAGAGCCACAAATGCATACCTCTCCGCCTCATGGAAGTTAGTGAGTACCTCTTGAACCGCGAACAATTGGCTTGATTTCCCGACGCACACAGAGCCTCTCGGAAACGGGGGGCTTTGAGACGCCGCGAAACGAATTTCGTCGACACAAAGTTTCCGATGTCGTGACCCCAGTTCCCAGCTTTTGATTTTCCCTTCTAAAGGGTCAGCCCCTTCAGGTACTCGCGGAACTGCGGCCCAAGATCGCTCCGCTTCAGCGCAAACTCCACCGTCGCCTTTAACATGCCGAACTTATCGCCCGCATCGAAGCGCTTGCCCTCAAACGTGTAACCGAAGACCTTTTCTTCCTTTAGCAGCGCAAGAATCCCATCGGTAAGTTGTATCTCCCCGCCCGCGCCGGGAGCTGTCTGCTCCAACAGTTCAAACACGCGCGGAGTTAACACATATCGTCCGATGATTGCCTGTTTAGAGGGCGCGTCTTCTAACTTCGGCTTTTCCACCATGCCGGTGCAGTTATAGATGCGCGGGTTATCCGCGTCCTGCGAACCGGCCAGAACGCCATACGCGCTGATCGCCGCACCTTCAATGGTCATCGTCGCTAGCACCGAACCGCCCTTCCGATCGAATACTTCTATGATCTGCTTCAGGCAAGGCTCTTTCGCATCGATCACATCGTCTGGCAGCACCACCGCAAACGGCTCGTCGCCTACCAGATCTTTGGCGCACAGAACGGCATGCCCCAATCCCAGCGGTTCTTTTTGCCTAACGTAGCTGATCCGCGCCATCCCGGACACGCCGCGCGACACCGCCAGAAGTTCGTGCTTGCCGCGCCGCTCCAGCGTTGTCTCCAGCTCAAAGCTGTGATCGAAGTGGTCCTCCATTGCGCCCTTGCCGCGGCCGGTGACAATGATGATGTGCTCAATCCCCGACGCCACCGCTTCTTCCACGCCATACTGGATGATCGGCTTATCCACCAGCGCCAGCATCTCTTTCGGAATCACCTTTGTCGCCGGCAAGAAACGCGTACCCAATCCACCCGCCGGGAATACAGCCTTCCGTACCTGCTTCTTCATTCCACCCCCATGATCTCGATGACACGAGCAACTCTGCGTCGCAAAAAAACTTAGTGCTACGCTTACAACGTCGGTGAATCGTCGCCCAGCAGTGCTTCCCGCACAATCTTGATCGGCGGGAAGCCTTGCCTCAGGAAATCATCGTGAAACTTTTCCAATGAAAACGAAACGCCCTGTTTCTTCTTCAGGTCCTCGCGCAGCTTCATGATCTCAAGCTTGCCCAGCGTGTAGTAAAGATAAGTTGGATCGCTTGTGCCGCGTTTGGCCTCAACTAATGCCGCTTCCTTCGATTGATAACCTTCCTTTTGAAAAAATGCGACCGCCTCGTCAAAGCTCATCTTTCCCGTGTGCATTTCGATGCCAACAACTAAGCGCGCGTTGCGCAGCAGCGCATCCTGCAATTGTCCGAGCCTCAAGAATTTTGCTTCGCGCGCATTGCTGGCTCCAGCGCCGGGCTGCCCATAGCCTTCGTCGAGCATCATTTGTTCGCAGTAGTGCGCCCAGCCCTCCACGTCAGTGTTCGCGCTGAGCAGTTTGCGTACACGGCTCGGCGCCTGCGGCAACCACAAGAATTGAACATAGTGCCCCGGATAAGCCTCGTGTACCGCGGTCGAAATTACAGTGCCAACATTGAACCCGTGCATGTAACCCTCAACCTCAGCGGGCGCCATCGAAGGGTCGGGCAGAGTTACATTGAAATAAGCCTCCGTCGCATGGGTCTCGAACGGCCCCGGCGTATCCATGCTCGCGGTTGTTATGGCCCGCAGAAACGGCGGCGTCTCTTCGACGATTGGCCGCACATCGGAAGGAATCGTCACAATATGATGCGCACGGATAAAGCTCACCAGCCCATCGAAGGTAGCGCGAAAAGCGTCCAGCAAATGATCCGGGGCGGGATGATTCGCTCCGAGTTCCTCAAGCACGGCGCGCGTATCCTTGTCCGGCTCGAGTTCTTTAGCAATTTCAATAAAGTGGGCCTGATTCTTGCGCATGTCCGCCCAGCCAATTTCGAGTAACTTATCCAGCGGTAGGTCCACCATCTCGTCGTACCGGAGTTTCTTTGAGAACGCATCCGCGCCAATGCGAAAGTCTCCATTCGACTTTGCTAGCAGATCCCTCTTCAGCCAGTTCAAATAATCTTTAAGCCCTGCAATCACGGCCGTATTGGTCTGCACAAACTCCGCCTTCAGAGCCGCGTCCTGCGCGTCTGCGAAGGCCTGCGGGACGTCCTTCTCGAAAAAACTCACAATGTCCGGCAACTGCTCGATTGCAATCTCTGTGTACACGCGCGGCGGGTTTCTCAGGTTCACGCGCGCCGTCATCAGCAGCGCAGGCATCTGCTTTTCGCGCGCAATCAATGACCGCAGGCGCTCGTCAGGCGGAGCGAACTTCCTTTCCATCAGCGTGAATGCTCCATTCGCGCATGCGCTTGAGTAGTTATCCGCGTTCTTCTCCCACGGCCGAATTGTTTCCAGCGTCAATAGCCTGGAATGGATAATCGAAAGCACAATCTCGCGGTCACCTCGCGCGACGAAATCTGCCGCGTCCGAACCTGGATGAATCGCTTCGATCCGCGTCTCGTAGCTTTTCAGCGCAGCTATCTCCGAGTCGATGCTTTGCCGCGAATAGTTTTCTAACTGCGTGTCGTACTGATGATACCCCGCTTGCGTTCCCTGCGTAGGCTGATAGCGCAGGTAAACCTGGTCGAGATACTCATCCGAGGCCTTCTCGAACTGCTGCTTCCATGTCTCTTTCGCGCCATGGGCCGTGATTGCAGACGACATACACACTCCGGAAACCACCAATGCAAGTATCTTCTTCATCGCCTCTCTTTTCATCCGCCGGCGGTACCCCTATGCACTTACCGGCGCCGCAGCCAGTTTCTCCAGTACTTCATGAATCTCAAGCAGAATCTCGTCGGACCGCGTAGCCGTGAGCGGATATTTCAACAGCCCTTGCGGCGTGAACTGCGCGCCCCGCTTTGCGTTCTTCGCTACCAGCCGCATCAGGTGGGCCGGATCGACAGCCGCATTTTCCATGAAGCGAATCTGCAGTTCGCCGCGCCGCCGATCGATCTGCGCTATGCCCATCCGCTCACATTCCAGGCGCAATTGTGCCGCCTCCAGCAGGTAAACGGTCGCGTCGGGCGGCGCGCCGTAGCGGTCTTCCATCTCTGCGCGCACCTCGGCGACAGCTGCCTCGTTCGACGCACCCGCAATCTTTTTGTAGAGCCGCAGCCGCTGATTTTCCTCTGGCACATAACTTTCATCAATGCGCAACGCTATTCCGAGGTTAAGCTGCGTTGCAGGGCGCTCTTCGCTGCTTTCACCCTTCATCTCCTTCACGGCGGCCTCAAGCATCGAGGTGTATAACTCGAAGCCCACAGCCTCGATGTGCCCGCTTTGCTCGCCGCCGAGCATGTTACCCGCGCCACGCAGCTCCAGGTCAAGCGCGGCAATCTTGAAGCCCGCGCCTAAATCGCTGAACTCCTTCAGCGCAGCCAGTCTTCTTCTCGCAATCTCAGTTAGCTCCTGCTCGGGCGGAATGAGTAAGTACGCATAGGCCCGGCGATTCGACCTGCCAACGCGCCCGCGTAACTGGTATAACTCGCTCAGCCCATGCCGGTCGGCACGATTAATGAGAATCGTATTCGCAAGCGGAATGTCCAACCCATTTTCAATGATCGTGGTCGCCACCAGTACGTCGTACTCGTGATGCATGAAGGCTAGCATCACCCGCTCTAGCTCTGTCTCGCTCATCTGGCCGTGGCCCACCGCAACTCGCGCCGCCGGCACAAGTTCCTGAATCCGCGAAGCGATTTCGTAGATCGACTCGACGCGATTGTGGACAAAATAAACCTGCCCGCCGCGTTCCAGTTCTACCTCAACAGCCGAGCGCACAATCTTTTCGTCGAACTTGGCCACCACGGTCTGAATCGCCATGC
>CAZSVJ010000092.1:0-12301 GCA_964610185.1 uncultured Occallatibacter sp.
CTGGACGATGGCACCATGGTGGTGGTGGATCATGCGCGGCGGCTGATCGGCAAGCCGGTCGAGATTTCGGTGACCAGCGTGTTGCAGACCGCGAGCGGTAAGATGATCTTCGGCAAAGTCGAGGAGAGCGGCAAGACCGGCGAGACGCCCCGCATAGCTTCGGCGGAGATGACGCACTGACCACCTGCGGTGGGGCAGCCCCCTTCGGGTCTCGGATTCGGGATTTGGGCACACATATGCCACAAGGCGGCCTGCCTAGACCGTTGCTTTGGTGGCTCCCGTAGAGATGCCGCCGTCGACAAGCAGCGTCTGCCCGGTGATGTAGCGGCTTGACTCCGAGGCCAGGAAGACGATGGCTCCGTCGAGATCGTCGGGAAGGCCGGGACGCTTGACGGGGATTCGATCGGAGATATATTCGACCCAAGCCTCATTCTCGTAGAGAACTCGATTCTGCTGGGTCTTGAACCAGCCGGGCGCGAGACAGTTCACTGTAACTCCGTGGCGACCCCAATCGTCGGCAAGGCTCATAGTGAGCTGCTTGATGCCGCCGCGGCTGGCGCCGTAGGGCGCGAGGCCCGCGAAGCCGGACACGCTGGTTACCGACCCGATGTTGATGATGCGGCCGTATCCTCGCTGGATCATTCCCCGCGCAACAGCCTGAGCGACAAAAAATGAGCCGCGCAGATTTGTGTCGAGGATGGTGTTCCAGTCGTCCCAGGTGACGTCGAGCGCGGGCTTGCGAATGTTGCAGCCGGCATTGTTGACGAGAATGTCGATCTTGCCAAAGTGGCCTTCGATGGCGGCGATAGCTCGCTGAATGCTGGCGTGGTCGCGCACATCGAGATCCGCGGAAAAGGTTTGCCGGCCGAGAGCGTGAATCTCGCCGGCAAATGCAGTGAGTGAGTCCCTGTCCCGGCTGGTGATGGCCAAGTCGGCGCCGGCCTTGGCGAGGGCGCGGGCAAAATACTGGCCGAGACCGCGGCTGGTTCCAGTTACAAGTGCCACTTTGCCGGATAAGTCAAAAAGTGGATCGGAGATAGGCATAGGGAACCTCTGAATAAGTCGATGATTTGAAAGGGCACGGCTTTAGCCGTGCCGCAACTGACACAAAAAAGCGCGGGCTTTAGCCACTGAGGGAACGAATGGCTAGAACATGGGACTTAATCGGAGGGTCCATGAATTGCTTCCTTGGCGTAGTGTCTTCAGGGCTCGAGAACAATTTTTAGAAGGCCGGGCTCACGGTTATACAAGCGATCGAACCATTCAGGCCCGTCTTCGAGCGCGGCAACTGCTGAGATCAGAGGGTCTATCTGAATAGCGCCGCGAGCGATCATCGAAATGCATGCGGGATACTCACCCGACGATGCGCAGGAGCCTTGCAAGCGAATCTGGCGAGTCACCGCCGATTGAAGACCGAGTTCGATGGTGGGCGCGATGTTACCCACTAGAGTTACAGCGCCGCCTTTTCTTACGCTATCGAGCGCCAGCTTGACGGGAATGGTGGAACCGACACACTCGAGCGCAGCATCGGCCCCGCGCCCGTTGGTGAGATCGCGGATTTGATCGAGAATCCCAGGGACAGCATCGGCGTCGTTGGTGTTCAACGTGTGGGTTGCGCCGAGGCTTCGCGCGAGTTCGAGGCGTGTGTCGTCGATGTCGAGGACGATGATTTTGCCTGCGCCGGCCAGACGCGCAGCCTGTAGCGTGAGCAGCCCGATCATGCCCGCGCCGACAACAACGACCGTATCGTCCAGTTCAATGGGAGTCAGCGAAACGGCATGAACGGCGACAGAGACAGCTTCAATCATCGCCGCGTGCGCGAAGGGCATGTTATCCGGCAAGGAATAAGCGATGCGCGCTGGAACGGTAACAAACTCCGCAAATGCGCCCATGCGCCGAAAGGCCGGAGTCGAGACTCCGATGACCTCGCGGTTGTCACAGAGATTCGCTTGGCCGCGCAGACAGAAGAAGCATTGGCCGCAGTAGACGGTGGAATCGAAGGTGACGCGGTCGCCGGGGTGAAAGGTTGTAACTGCGCTGCCCACAGCTTCAATGAAGCCGGCGGCTTCATGGCCCATGACGATGGGCGGTAGCCGGCGGCCGGTGCTGCCATCGTAACCATGCACATCGCTGCCACAGATTCCGCACGCCCGGATGCGGATGAGCAACTCGTCTTCGGCGGGCGTTGGCGCGGGCATATCCACTACGTCGAGTTGCTTGTATGCGGAGAGTAATAACGCCTTCATTCGATCTCCATGTTATTTAAGGCGAGAATCAATTCTGCCAGCGGTTGCCAAGAGTCCACCGATCAGGGTAACGCATCAAGGGCGGCCGGCGCCTGTTTGTACGGCTCGATCTTGCCCAGCAAAATCAGATAAGCCGCGACGCCGATGACCAGATAGATTGCGGGCACGGAAAACGCCCATACGAAAGACTCGTGCGCCGACACCAGGTACCCGGTGACGATAGGCGCGGCAATCCCGGAGATCTGGTTCGAAAAATTCATGATGCCGCCGACCTTTCCGACGTCGCTTCTGCCGGCAATAAGAGACGGAATCGACCAACCTACAGGCGACGCAGCGGAGAGGCCGCCGATAGAGATGCTGATCCAGATCAAAGCTTGCTGCGCGCTGTGGGTGTTGGCCGCGCCAAAAATGCCAAGTCCGCAGATGGTGCCGCCTACCAGCACGAATTGGCGGACGCGGCTGGCATCCCAACCGCGCGCAATCAACCAGTCCACCAGCAGCCCGCCTATCAAAAAGTCCGTGGCGGTGGCAACGAGCCATGGGACGCTGGAGTAGAGAAATGAATGCAGCAGGTCGATATGCAGGGCCATGGAGAGATAGCTTGGCAGCCAGGTGAGCAATAAGTAAAAAACGTAGTTATAAGAGCCAAAGCCGATAGCCAGGCCAATGACCTTGCGTTGGCTCAGGAGATAACTTAGCGATGAAGGCTTAGCGAGCCCTGATTGCTGTGTGCCGGAGCCTATAACTCTCTCATCGATGTATTCGCGCTCGATGCGGCCAAGCTTGGGATCGTCGTCCGGATCGCGATAGACTCGCCAGAAAAGCAGGAAGTAGGCGAAGCTGACCAGGCCGGTGACGGCGAAGCTCCAGCGCCATCCAAGACTGATTAACACAATTCCGATAAAGGGGACGCCGATGGCCGAAGCAAATTTGGCTTGCGCGTCGAAGATAGAGGTCGCAAAGCTTCGTTCCTTTTTAGGAAACCAGAGGCCGATTGCTTTTGCATTTGCAGGGAAGGTAGGAGCTTCTCCTACTCCAAGGGCAAACCTGGCCGCGAAAAGCCCGCCAACGCTGGGCGAAACTGCCGCGCCAAAGGACGCGATGCTCCATATGAAAGTGCTGATGCGGCCAATGCGCCGGACACCTAACTTGTCGAGTAGGACGCCAATCGGCAACTGGCAGAGCGCATAAGTCCAGTTATAGGCTCCGGAAAGATAGCCGAAGGTGATATTGGAGATTCCGAACGCGGCATAGAGCGATGCGTGCGAAACGGAGAGGTTGACGCGATCGAAGTAATTGACCAGGACGCCAAGGCCGAGCAGCCATGCGATGCGCCAGCGGCGGCGTGGCAGCTTTACCGAACTGCTGAATTCCGAGTTATCCAACCATCACCTCTCTACCAAGTCGATGGTATCGGAATCAGGCGGCCTTGACGGCAATGCGAGCGGAGCGGGAGCTAGGCCGGGCCTTTACGAGGATCTCCACGTCTTGACCGAGCGCCACGAGAAAGTGCATGAGGCGCTCGACGGAGAAGCCCTCCAGCTTGTAATGCAGCAGGGCAGACACCTTTGGCTGGTTGATTCCGAGTGCGGTCGCGACTTCAGCCTGGGTAAGGCGCCGGCGTTTGACGATCCGGTTGAGAGCTGCGCAGAGGCGGGCCTTGGTGTGGAGTTCGGCCGCGTCCGGCAGGCCCAAATCGGCAAAGACATTTCCGCTGCTGCGAATTACTTCAACTGTGACGCGCTTAGCCATGTTTTACCTCGTAATCACGGCGAGCAAGTTTCAGGCGCTCCTTGATCAACGCGATGTCGGATTGCCGTGTTGCGATGCCATGCGGCGACTTCTTTTTGAAACGCGTGCAACACATACACGGCATTTGCATAGCGAACGGTGTAGACCGCTCTGAAGGTGTCCTCGTCATGATCCCTCACAACTTCCAGAACCCCTGGTCCTTCGCCCTTCCAAGGCTTTGCAGAGAGATGCTTGCCGCCAAACTGAGCCGCGCTGAGGGCGAAGCCGATCCCGCGTTGAGCCTCAGGCGGAAACCGCCCGATGTCCTTCAGCGACGATCCAACCCAGTAAAGCGGCTTTTCGCCCGGCAAGAGTTCCCGTGCCATTATTTATCCTACTTCTGGGATGTCATGTCAAGCTGAAACGTCTCTTCAGACGGTTTTCAGTACTTCTGCACTGATGGGTCTATCTCATCGGACCAGGCGAGGATGCCGCCGGCTAGGTTGACGACTCTGGGGTAGCCGGCCTGCTTGAGGAACTCGGCAATGCGCTGGCTCCTTCCGCCCGACTTGCACTGGACAACGATTTCGCGGTCGCGGTCGATTTCGCTGAGGCGGCTGGGCACTTCGTTTTGCGGAATAAGTGTTCCGCCGATCTGCGCGATCTGGTACTCGAAGGGTTCGCGGACGTCGAGGATGAAGACGTCCTCGCCGGCGTCGATGCGGCGCTTGAGCTCTTTGACGGTGAGTTGGGGAATTCCGTTTTTCACTGCTGGCTCCTGACTGGAAGCTGGAGTTGGTTCGGGAACGATGCCGCAGAACTGCTGGTAATCGATGAGTTCGGTGACAGTGGGGTGATCGCCGCAGACCGGGCACTCGGGATTCTTGCGCAGCTTAAGTTCGCGGAAGCGCATGTTGAGGGCGTCCACCAGCAGCAAGCGGCCGATGAGCGGTTCGCCCTTGCCGAGGATGAGCTTGATGACCTCGGTGGCCTGAATGACGCCGACCAGTCCGGGAAGAATTCCGAGGACTCCGCCCTCCGCGCAACTGGGAACAAGGCCGGGCGGAGGCGGCTCGGGGTAGAGGCAGCGGTAGCAAGGGCCGGCCTCAGTGGCAAAGACGCTGGCCTGGCCTTCAAAGCGAAAGATCGATCCGTAGGCATTGGGCTTGCCGAGCAGAACGCAGGCATCGTTGACCAAATAGCGCGTGGGGAAGTTATCGGTGCCGTCGGCGACGATGTCGTAATCCTTGAGGATGTCAAGCGCATCGGCGCTGGAAAGCATGGTGTCGTGCTTGACGATGTTAATGGCGGGATTCAGCGCCAAGAGCTTTTCGGCGGCAGAGTCGAGCTTCTTGCGTCCGATATCTTTGGTGGAGTGAATGATCTGGCGCTGTAGATTGCTGGCGTCGACGACGTCGAAGTCGACTAGGCCGAGAGTGCCGATGCCGGCGGCAGTGAGATAGAGGGCCAGCGGCGAACCGAGTCCTCCAGTGCCGACACAGAGCACGCGCGCGGCTTTCAGCTTCTGCTGGCCCTCCATGCCTACCTCGGGCAGAATAAGGTGGCGCGAGTAGCGGGAGAGGTCGTCGGTTGTGAGTTCAGGCAGCGTGACGGGTTCGGCAATGGTGGTCATGGTTTCCAATTCTCGTGTCGAGATCTCGGTCTGATACAAGGTGAGATCCAAGCAGGATCAGTCGGTTCGGTTCGATGCGGCGAGTTAGCCCCCGCTGAAGCGCGGATAGCGAGTTAGCAAGTTAGCGGCGGCAAGCACCGTTTGATTCCTTCTTGGGCCGGCGACGCTGGAGTCTCGCGTGGCCGGCTAGCCTCCGGCGATGGAGGGAATAATCGAAAGCGTGTCGGCGACGGCGACGGCGGTGCCCTCCTTGGCGGGAAGGTAGCGCACGTCTTCGTCATTCAAGTACAGGTTAACAAAAGCGCGCACTTTGCCCTCGGGTGTAAAGAGGTGCTTGCGCAGATCGGGATGCGATTGGGTGAGCGTCTCGAGAGCTTCGCTTACGGTAGCTGCATCGATCTCAATGGTATCGCGGCCTCCAGCATAAAGGCGCAATGGTGTGGGGATAAAGATGGTCATGCGTCTGATTCCTCGCCTGGCTCTTTAGATGACGATGGGGATCGATTCGATTTGGGAAATGCGCCCGCTTGCGATCCGATGGCGGCCTTGGCCCCACCTGATTGCAAAGCCCGACAAGATCATTCTAAAGGAATCGTAAGGCCCCTTCGCGGATGGGGATCATTGAATGAGACGCCTAAAATGAACGGCTCCGGGGATGCCGGAGCCATTCATGAAAAGCGCCAAGTCGATCAGTGGGGAAGATCTCTTACGGGGTCTTCTTTTCCGCTGCCGCGGGCTTGGCCGCGGGGGCTGCGGCGGGCCTTGCAGCCGGCTTCGGGGACCAGAATTCAGGATCCGCCTTAATCGTGTCGGGGCTCACGTAGCTCTGTTTCGGATTGATCGCGAACAACTGAGTATTCGCGCTTTCCACTGTGGCGCCGTATAGCTCGTCGAGCTTCTTCATACCGTCTTCGCCCAGTGCAGCCAAAAACTTCTTGCTATCCTCTCCGAAACCGGTATCGATCTCGGTCATCGACCGGTCTCCGCTGATTGAAAGGTAGGTGCCGTCGGCAGCCCCATAGGCCACCTCGTATGTGGCCCAGTGCGCGCTGGTGCCGGCCTTCTCCTGCGCTTCTTTGTACATCTTCGTAAGTTTGTGCCAATCGCCAGTGTGGCCCAGCCGGATGTGGAATTCCGTGATCTCAAAGTATCGCGCGTGCGATATGTCCGCATGCGGCCGGTAACTCAGATCCTCGTCGTAGGTGAAGACCCCGGAGTCCACTTCATCCAGCAGCTCGCCATCGGCAATGCTTGCGCGCTCCAAATCGGCCGCAAGCGCCGGGTTCTTATCGACAATCTTGTTGTCCTTCTCCCAGGTCTCAAATGAGTCGTACCCGGTGAGAAACAAGGCGCGCGACTTGCCAGAGAGCGAATCCAAGCCGAGATAATACGCCGGGAACTTTGCCTTGTTCATAGCCGCGATGAAGGCGCTCTCTGTCTTGTCGTGCGCCGCGCCGGACTTGTAGGGCTTGATGAATTCCCGAGTGATTTGCAGAACTTTGGGCATCGATGCGTTTTGCTGCGCCGCGGCCATCGAGCTGCCCGCGACCGCGAGTGACAATCCCAACAGAATGGGGCTGATTTTATTCATGGACACGTCCCTCCTTGATTTGGTCGCAGAGCGCGCACGATGGGTGGGGGAAAACCGGCGGGAAGTGCGGGCGTTCTTAGACTTCGCGATTATGCCGTGCGCGGAGCCTGGGTGTAAAGAACTAATTCAGTTATCTTCCAGAAAGTAACTCGGCACACAGTTAGCCGCGACTCAATTCATCCGTTTCATCCACTACGCGAATTGTTTCCTGGATGAATTGCTTATCTTCCTCGGTGGCGCCTGCGAGGAGAAAGGAATTAGTGACGGCGGCCTTACCCTGTGTAATGGCGGTGATGACATAACTGCAACCGAGCCAGTGGGCTTCAGTAAAGTCGGTGGGCGACCATTGCGCGGGGTGGTCGGGGTGGGAGTGGTAAAAGCCGGCGATGCCCAGACCCTGGCGGCGTGCATCGCGCTCGATCTTGACAAGCTCCGCGGGGGCAATGTTATAGCGGTTGTGAGCGGAGTCGGTGCGGGTGTTGCCGGCGCGCATGGATTGCCGCACCTGCCAGCCATCGGGTGTAGATATGCCGAGCAAGGCGCCGCAGCACTCGTGCGGGTAGGTCTCCTCGCCATGAGCGCGAATTGCGTCGAAGACCGATTTGGCTAAGCACAGGCAACTCATGCTTCCTCCCAGAAACGTTCAGAGAGATATTTTTCCGCGGAGTCGGGCAGTACCGTCACGATGACGGCGTCGCGTCCCGCCGCACTCTCCTCGGCGGCAATTTTCAGGCTCGCCACTACGGCTGCGGCTGCGGAGATGCCGACCAGTAGGCCTTCATCGCGAGCAAGTTGCCTGGCCATTGCGTAGGCTGCTTCGGTCTCTATCTCCAATTCGCGGTCAGCCAGGTGGGGGTTATAGATGGCCGGAACGATGGATGTGGCCATGTATTTCAGGCCTTCAAGTCCGTGAAAGGGAGAGTCGGGCTGGAAGCTGATGGCTTGGATGGCGGGGTTGAGTTCCTTGAGCCGGCGGGTTGTGCCCATGAAGGTGCCGCTGGTTCCTAGGCCGGCCACAAAGTGGGTTACCTGTCCGGCTGTCTGCTGCCAAATCTCCGGACCGGTGGTGCGATAGTGGGCCAGCCAATTGGCGTCGTTGGAGTACTGGTCGACGTAGCAAAAACGATCTGGATCGTTGCCGGCCAGCTCGCGGGCGCGGCGAATGGCGCCGTCGGATCCGAGGTCGGGGTCAGTCCACTCCACCTGAGCCCCGTAGGCGCGCAGAATCAGTTTGCGTTCCGGAGAAACGTTGGAGGGCATGGCGAGCTGGACGGGAAAGCCGAGTGCCGCGCCGAGCATGGCGAAGGCAATGCCAGTGTTGCCGCTGGTGGCGTCGAGCAGAGTCTTGCCTGGAGTGAGCAGGCCGCGATCGCGGGCGTCGGCAACTATGGATGCCGCGGCGCGGTCTTTGACGCTGCCGCCGGGATTGCTCCACTCGGCCTTGGCCAGCAGCGTAATGCCGCGAAGCCCACCCGCCGGCCGGCTTATTTGAATGAGCGGCGTGTTGCCGATGCGCTCAGGCAAAGAGGAGCCGAGGATGGATTGCTTTGAGTCTGGTTCCATAAGTGATTGCAGTGGCGCTCCGATTGTGCGAGATTGAAGAGGCGGGGGGACCTCATCTGCCCCATCCATATCCTCTCAGACAGGAAGCGGCCATGTCTCGAAAATCGAGCAATCCGAGCTTGGACCAGACGTTGGAGATTCTGAAAGCCCACTCCTTCGATGTTGCCCCCGATGCCGGAGTTGAAGGCGGCGTGCTGGTGAGCAAGCATGGGGCGGCGGCCGTGATTGCGGCCTCGCCGGACAAGAATGGATCGGCCGCGTTTGTGGAGAGCCCCGGCGCGCTTGTCCAGGGCAAGGTGGCGCGCTTACTGGACCGGGGGTACCAGAAGTTCATCAAGACCCCTCAATTTGAACTGCCGGCGTCGGCCAGTCAATTGCAGGGGATCCACCTGTTCAGCGAGGAGCTGAAGCAGTTGATCGGGGCCATCAGCTTATACAACGAGTCGCTGGGCACAACCAGCGACGTGTACGAATACGATCGATTGCAAGGCCGGGAAGCGGCGCAGCCAGCGCCAGCGCGCCCTTGGGAACTCACTGCGGGACACTGAAGGCCTTGAGATGACGGTCATCGAAGGCCTTGAAGCGACGTGGCGGAGCGGACGATGGAAAATGATGAGAAGACGCGGGTTCGCGCGGCAGTTGGAGCCGAAGGTCGAACCTCCCACCGGCATCCCGTCCATGAGAATGCCTTGCTCAGCGTGATTGGCATGAGCCTAAGCGTGCATTGCAACGTGCTTGATCTAAGCCTGGGCGGATGCCGGCTTCGGGCCAGGGATCGATTCAGAGCCGAGGCCCAGACCCAAGTCGAAGTGACGTTCACGATTCGCGGGCTTCCGATGCTGCTTCCCGGAGTCATCCAATGGACCGATTGCGAGGATCAATTCGGTATTCGTTTTTTGGAGATGAGCTCCCGCCGCAAAGATGCATTGGCCGAATTGCTCTCTGAGATCGCGGCCTTCCATGCGGGCGAGTTGGCCGGATCCGCCGGCAGAGGCGCCGCTCAGCGCAAGACTGAAATCCATGTTGTGGAGCAACCGTCTTCACATCCAGCCGCCGCACAGCCGCCAGCTAATTTAGGACCCTTCGAGAGCCTGACTCCAACTGCCGACTTTCGCGAACGCCGAGCTTTTCCCAGGCTCGAGGTCGATACCAAAGCCGTCGTTCTCCTGATCAACGCTGGAGGCCAATTGCGTGGGCGGCTTCTCGATCTGAGCCTGAGCGGTTGCCGCGTCAGATCCGACGAGCGCTCTCCGGTGAGCGTTCACGCGCGGGTGAATGTTGAGCTGCTTCTCGACGGTGTGGTGTTTCGCCTCAATGGGGTGATCGAGGCCAACGAGGATCAGCGCATTCTCAGAATTCGCTTTGAGGACGTGAGCGACCGCCAGCGGGAGCAAATCGCGCAGTTGACGCGGCAGACGCGGACACACGATCCCGAATAGCCGGGAGACTCGGGAAATCGGCCAAGTGTTTAGGGTCAAGGCTAGACAATGCCTCTCAGCCCCTGACAGTTTCACCAACCAAAGCTATCTACAGGCCGCGCCGGCCGGTGATCAGGTTGTAGATCAGGACAATCACCGCAATCACGATCAGGATGTGGATCAGGCCGCCGCCGATATGGAGGGTGAAGCCAAGGAGCCAAAGAACCACCAGAACGACAAAAATTGTCCAAAGCATAAATTCTCCTTCGCGCCGTGGGCGCCCAGGAAACAATAGGTGTCTCCGGGCGCCGGCGAGCGATTGAAAGACCACGATTCACTTCACGGGCAAACGCTAATTTGAGGCAATCGATTGTGCCTTTGCATTCATGACGGCGTCAAGAAAGGCGCGAGCAGAGTCCGGCACGGGCACCTCGCCGCCAAGGATGCGCCGCGTGGAAACCTCGTGGCCATAAATTGCCTCTGTTGAATCGTCGTCTCGGCGAATGGAGGCGCCGGTCAGAGTAAGTCCAGCAAAGGCGCCTCTGGCGCGCGAATAGGTGAGAATTTCGGCGTTCAGCTTCCAATCGGTGTCGGCGGAAGCGTGACGTCCGACCGGTCCGGCTGCCGCTGAGGCGTCTGCGCCAAGCTCGAACTTGCTGCTCATCAGATCTCGCATGCCGCGGTCATTCTGGATAATCATCACCAGATCGACGCCTTCGACGCCGATCTGCGCGCCCCAGCTTCCACCGGTAATCGCAAAGAACGCCGGAGCGCTCCAGCCGGTTGCGGTGCGGCAGGTGGCGACGCCTCTGCCACCCTCGGCGCCAAACACAAATCCGCCCTTGATGAGGTGAGGTACAACGGCCACGCATTTTGCACGGTCAAGAACTTCCTCCGGAATGCCTTTATCGGGCGCCGACATAATCTCGTGCAACACGGCGCCGGCATGATTCATCCGGTCGATCGTTTCTTCGCGGTTGGTTCCCGCCCAACAGAGGCTGGTCACACCGAGGACAGCGACAAACATCATAAGCTTTTTCATGCATTTCTCCTTTTTCCATCCATGCGCACCGTCCCGTCCTTTGATTGCGATTCACAAGGTGGATTTCAGATTAGGGCCATCGCCTGGCGCGGTCTGAGCAATAGCGCTCAGAATGGAGATGGCAGTTAAACTTAAAGCCTTGACGAGCCGTTTGAACTTTTGCGTTCCGCGGAACAGAGGGTTGGCTACGACCCTCATTGACCTTGGATGCACCTTTTCGGCCATCCGGGCCTCAGGCCGGAGAGGTAATGTTTTGGCATGGCGTTCCCGCGCGATATCTCCATTTTTTGGATTGCGATACGGCAATGGTGGGACGCGCGCGATCCTGCGTTTCAATATCGGACTGTGGGGATGGAAACGAATTAGGCCTTGAAAAATTTTCCTAAAAGTGTGCAAAATTGTACAGATCGTTCTCCGCTCACGGTGCCACTCTGTGGGAGAATCCGGCGGAGAAAGTGCCTTCGATGGACGCGGCGGTGTCGGCTGGTTGACTGAGCGCCCGAAGGCACGCGCGAGCCGCGGTTTCTGGCGATAAACTCTTTATTCATCGCCAAGACTTCATTTTTCAAGATCGCGAGGAGTCAGGCGCGGGTGCGCGCGCGGATTTGCGCTTCAAAGCCGGGTCTTGAAAGAGAGGCATTTCGATGGTTGAGCATACAACACCCGAGTTCGATGTGGCGGCCTTCCTGAGAGGCGCGGGCCTGGGGCGAAGGATCGTTCAACTCGCTCCAAAGCAGCCCTTCTTTTCGCAAGGCGATCCAGCGGACGCGGTGTTCTATCTTCAGAAGGGCCGGGCGCGCGTCACCGTGGTCTCGGCCACCGGAAAAGAAGCAACCATCACGCTGCTTGGCGAGGGCGACTTTGTGGGTGAGGAAGCTCTGGCCACCATGGGGGGCAAGCGCCTGGCGACAGCCACCGCAACCTCTGCCTGCACAGCGCTCAAAATAAGCCGCGAAGAGATGATCCGCGTGATCCAGGAAGAGCGCGACTTCTCCGCGCTGTTCCTGAAGTTTCTGTTGGAACGCAGCATGCGCATCCAGGCCGACCTGGTGGATCAGCTTTTCAACTCGAGCGAGA
>CAZSVJ010000093.1:0-12157 GCA_964610185.1 uncultured Occallatibacter sp.
AGATCTGCAACAAAATTGCATCGTCGATATGCGGTGGTCAGCAGCCCTCTGAGCGATCTTGCAATCCAACCGCTTTCGGGAATTAAGTGATCGGCAATTGCCGCCTCCGGGTAAAGATCAAAGCACCAATGAGCAATTTGTATGCGCGGCCGAACAAGCCTCCACGGAATTGCCACAAGAACGCTCATAACAGGATCGGTCCCAATTACCAAATGAGACGCGCGCAAGAAGGGGTTGAATGCTAACAAGCTCCATGCTGCGATCATCCAAGCGGAATTCAGAACACGCCCTAGCGTACTCGACTGGGAAAAAGGTGGTCTCCATATCCTCCGAATCTTCACTCCATCCCAAATCGTGGTGCGAGGATAAGTCTGCCGCGGATCCCGGCAACTGCGATTGCAGCTATACCCCGTTACCTCCCAGCCGCGGTTCACAAGGCCTTGGCACAGCTCGCTAAAGTGTATGGAACTGATGACGTCGTCAGGATAGAGGTAATGATAAAAAACAATTGCCTTCATACTGGATCAATGCGCTTTCAAAAAGTCAAATGACAGCTCGGTTCGCCGATTCAGAACAGCGGTAGATTTTCAATCCAGGCCGGGTGAGTCTCGCCTGCGCGCTGAGTCCGAATTGTGCGTGCTTAATGATTCATAAAGCTTTGCGTCTACGAGAAATCGATACCAGAAGCCGTGCAGAAAATGATAGATGAGACCCACTTTGCCATCGAGAAACCCCAACTTGATTACGTATCGATATGCCCAGTAGGCGAAGGCGCGATAGAACAGTGGAAGGCGTAGATAGACAGATTGCTTAAGCCGGCGTCGAAAGCCTTTATCTTCTTCACCGGGAAGTTCTCTGCTAATCGACAGGATGTCCGTGCATTCTCGGGTCGCGTACGAGTTGTGCTTGGCGGTCCATTCGGTGAGGCTTTTGGGAATGTCATGAAGAAGGTCACCCCTAACTCGTATCGTGCGCCCCTCGTTGATCTCGATGTACTCGTCCATCCAGCGATCTTCGCAACGGCCGGCGCCAGTTCGCCACAAACGGAGAAGCCAGACTGGGTACATTTCTCCAAAGCGAATACTGCGCCCCAAGAATCGAATACGGCGAGCAACCATGATACCTGTTACTTCGAGGGGCAAATCCGGGATAAGTCGAGCCAATTCCCGTGTCAGCTCAGAATGAAAACGTTCGTCCGCATCAATTCGCAGAATCCATCCAGCCCGAAAAGGAATGTTGTCGAGTGCCCAATTGAATTGTCTTGCATAGTTTTCGAATGGGTGATCTAGCACAGTTGCGCCAAATGTGCGCGCGATTTCCTGGGTGCCATCGGTGCTGCCGGAATCAATAACATAAATCTCCGTAGCAATGTCCTTGATGCTATAAAGACATTCCGGCAAATCCCGTTCCTCGTTCTTCGTGAGGATAATTGCCGCGATCCGAGGCTTGTTTGCAGTTACATTCATTGCGCTGGCAAAGCTGCTTCCTTGACCTTCTCAGTTTGCTTCGCCATGGCACGAGTCTTAAGTAGCCGCGCCGGATTGCCGCCAACCACTGTCCATGCATCCACATCGCGAAATACGGCTGCAGTTGCGCCCACCACCGCGCCCTCACGTACCACAATCCCCGGCCCGATAAATGCCCGAGCCCCGATCCACGCTCGTGGGCCAATCGCGATCGGCTTAGTTACAAGCTTAAATTCTGGATCGTTGTAATCGTGCGTCGCAGTGCAAAGCATAGCCTGTTGTGACACTGTGGCAAAGTCGCCAAGAACTACGGCATCAACGGAATAACAATCGACATCGTCCGCCAGGCAACTGTGCGCCCCCATCGTCAGATTCCAAGGCGCCCAAATGCGGCAGCGGGGATAAGGGTGTGCCTGAAAACCGATTCGTGCGCCAAAACAACGAAGCAAAAAGCGGCGCCACCAAAAAAACGGGGCTGGCGAAGGTCGATAAAAAATAATCCAAGCGGCGGTCCAAAGGACGCGCACTACGCGGTTGCGGTAACTCAAGCGATTTCGATAGACCGATGGCGAACAATTGATCGAATCCACCTGATTCCTCACGCCGTTGTAACATCTGCTATAGCCGCAGGTTTCTGCCGGATTGATTCTTCTATTGCATCTATCCAGCCCTTTGCAACCTTCTCATGATCGAATTGCTGTAACAACGCGCCAGCTACTCGCCGAGCCTGCGTCGCTTGCCAGGTCTCATCTGGCATCCGCTTGCGCATAAAGTCACTCCATGCGCCGAGCCGCACCGGAAGAACCTCGGATCCTGCAGGCAATTCGTCGGAAAGGTAGACCTGATCTGAAATAGCAATGGCACATCCAGCTTGAACTGCCTCAATAACAGCTATGCCAAAGTTGTCCTGCTCGGAAGGGAGTAGAAACCAAGACGCTCTCTGAAAAAGGTATTGCTTGTCGGTACCCGCAACATTCCCAGCAAACTGGACCGCATCGTCTAAATTGAGTTTGCGAACCAATCGCATTAAGGTGGAAATATAGGACCGATCCCCACTACCGGCAATCACGAGCTTCCATTCCGGCCCGACTTCGGCATTCCGCCAGGCCTGGATAAGCAAATCCGGTCTCTTCTTCGGATGAATGCGTCCAAGAAACAGCGCGATTTTAAGCCGCAAACCTTGATCGACTTTAGCACTGGGTTCAACAGGCAAAGTCGAATCACGCCGCTTAACTCCATATGGATTTACAACCAGTTTGGTACATGGCGGCAGCGTCAAAGTTAACATCGCATTCTGAAGCTCCCTGCGCGTTGTGAAGAACACCGCATGGCAATCCTCGATGACCGTCCGTTCGCGCCAGTGCCAGTACACCCTCTTCTTCATGAGCTTCAGCACGCCCTGTTCGTGAACGGACCACAAGTCAAGCATGCCATGCGGAAAAACAATATACGGTATTCTTGCATTGATGCATTCGCGGGAGACCCCCCAATTTGGATACATCCAAAGCCCATGAAGGATAACTACGTCGAATTTGCGTAGATTGTTGCGGCACCACCGCCGAAGAGCCGGCGAGTATCCATAGGAAGTAGGCGTACCAAGAGGAAGCGATTGAACTAGTTCAGATGCAAGCGGATTATCGGGTATCGAAATGGGACCAAAGCCGAGTATCTCACTGTATAACCCAAGCGGTGCGCATATCGCGGAAAGATTCAGTACTGCGCTGAGTGGACCCCCCGAACGCTGATCGAGCGAACCCACAACATTTAAGACTCTCATTTGTGGAAACACCTTTGTACCTTACCTGACAATACTGCTCCTAGGGACGAATATCGAGCCCTTGCGTCGAAGCTGCGATGGATGTTCGCCAAGGAGCAACAGGGCGTAGACCATCGCGGTACACGTGCTCAAGCACCGAAGTGAAGTAATTCGCAATAACTGGACCCTCAATGCACGCACTCCAGCCTTTTATATGCTCTGATTGCATTCGCGTCTTCTTCCCGCGCGCGATCCAGAGGCCAAGCGCTTGGGAAAGGGAGGAAACGGAGCCTGCTCTTACGACCGAGCCGAGCCATGGCGCTCGAATTAGGTCCGAAGCGCCGCAGCCATCCGTGCAGATCACCGGGACACCCAACATTAGCGCTTCATTTACAACTGCGCCCCACCCATCGAATCGGCTAGGGAGTACCAGTAGGTCGGAAGCGCTCAGACACTCCATCGCGACTGTGCGGTCCACGGCTCCTCGAAAATCGACTCTCCCCTGCATATCCAAAGAAGCACACAGACGACGAAGTTTTCTTATTTGAGGACCATCTCCGATTAGTTCGACTTGCCAATTCAGGCCAGAATTAACGTGGAGCGCCCGCAAAAGCATGTCAACTGCTTTTCGTTCAAGAAACTGACCAATGTATAAAACCCGAACCATATCCTCCGCGACAATGTTCGCGGTGAGCTTAGGCGCTATTCTGATGTTCTCCACCGTGTAACAAAATGGGAATAGACAGTCTGATCGAATCCCAACCTTCCGGTAGTATGTTTCCCCCATACTCCCCATGGAATAGACAAAGTCCACCCGAGAGTACTTGCTTGCCAGCAAAGCCCGGTAGTACATGGTGCGGATGAAACCGCGTACTCCCCGTTCATCGCACGCCTCGACAACAACGCCCAATCTCGCCGGTCGGATCCGGCTCGACAGGATCTGGCGGCTGAGGCGGCATCCCCTCCAGCCTTGCAGAATGTGGATTCTTCCGTCGGACTCTACTAGCAGCTCCTGCATCTGTGAAGATGTCGGATCGATGATTATACGAGCGTTCCCAAGTTCTGGAACAACCCAGCCCAATCGTTTGCGGTCGTCAGAGATTCGCCTTTCAGCCACAACCACCACATCGTTTGATCTAGCTAGCTCCCGAATACATGCGGACTGATGCTGGCTGACCATGCTCCACCAGAAGCACAGATTCATTGAGCATCCCTCACGCGATAAATCCTACATTGCCCATCCGCCTGGTCCCCAAGACTGCCCCGGAATCAGCGGGAACCAAAGAACGCCCCAAACGGCGCTCTGCGGAAATCCGCGCGCACAATCCGAGCAGAAGCCAAAGCTGCAGACCAAGCCCGCCCGCTGCAAAGAATGTCATTTCACCAAGTGTGGTAAACGTCACTGTCCAAAGCAAAACGCCAATTTCAAACGGCGCATGAAAGCTCACACGTCTGCTCAGTGGAAAAAGCATAAGACACCAAGCCGCTGCGCCAATGATTCCCGTTTGAGCCAAGAGCGCCAAGGGAAGAAAGCCAGGCTCGGTCGGGGCGCTCAATGGGAGGCCATAGATATCACTCGTCTGAATCTCCTGACCAACGTTCTCAGGAGCAAGACCAAAACCTGTGCCTGCGATTGGCTTCTCCCTGAACTGCTCCAGTTGCGGCCTCACAAGGCTCTCGCGAGATGACGCTATCCCACCCTTCTCAAAAATCGGATTCCAGATAGATCCCGAGCTCCCTTTAAAAAGAAAAGTCGAAATTCCCGAAACCGCCCTGTCTCCGTATGCGGACGCTACAAATAGAGCGATCACTGCGAATAAGCAGAAGCGCATCGCGATATAAGGTCTAAGCCAATTGCTCCGCTCCCCTGATCGGCGCAAGAAAGAGACGAAGATCGAAACTGTAATTCCAAGCGATACAGCTAAGACTGCGGTTCGACACTGCGACGCAAACATCATAATCCAGGCCAATGCCGCAGTAAGTAATGCGTGCCACCGAAGGGATGTAGCTCTGATAATACCTACCGTTACTACGGCCGTAAATGGAGCAATATACACTCCGAATGCCTGGGGTTGCGAGAAAACGCCTTGAAAGGATACGCCATTTAGCCACCTCCCCGCAGGAAGAAATAAAAGAGGAGTACTGAAGATGAGGAGCCCAACGTACAACGAAAAAAACCAGTTTAGCCAATAAGCAGCCGCGGTTCGGCGGTCAGCGAGCGCTATGAACATAACCTGAGCAGTAACATACCAGGATATTAACTTTAATAGTGATAGCTCTCGATTAGTGCTCGCGACAAGTGCAAGAATGCAAATCACAATTGCATATAAGGTGATAGCATGCTGTCCGGGCATCCTAACCGTCATATGAGATTTGATAGTGATAACCAGCTTCGCCGCGCACACAGCTATAAGCACCCATTTAAGAAGTGATAACATCGGCGCCTCAGCCGCCAGCCCGCCATTTGCAAATGTTGCAAAAATAGAGAGCGAAAGCGCCTGGGCAGGTCCGCGCCTTCGAAAAACCGCAAGCGCTAAAAGCACAACAAACGAGAGAATGCGCGTCTGGGACGAGATTACCTGAAGACCAATGATAATTCCCGCATAGAATATCGCCGGCCATAGTAACCTTGGTTCGCCCCCGGTAAGATACTTGTGAAGCCGCGCGAACTGGCCGGCCCGACGGAGGTCTGGTTGGTTTGAAACGTTCGGGTTCAGAACGCGTAAACGCTTCTGAGATTTTATTTGCGAAAGTGTCATCTTGCAGAGAGTGGGTAATCGAACATGTTCGGTGTTCTAGAAAGGAACCCCGGATTTCTCCTGCCAAATTTTCTCGTAAGTGAGAACGGAGTCCTAGAATTTACGCAGAAGCGACTACGGCAAGCTGCAATTGTAACTGGGTAACACGAAATCGGTCGCGAGAAAGATTGGAGTCTCGCCTGTGCTCGGGCCGTTAATAGTAATCCAGCCCTGTTTGTGTCATTGAAGCTTTTGCCAGTCGCCCTTCACCGGTTATCATGGTGCACCTCGGTCGGGTCAGCAGCGTCCATTTTAGTAGGCGAGAGAAACGCAAGCCTGCGCGTGCGAGCTTCCATCTGAAAGTCTGGTCATTTACGCCGAACTTCCTTCTTATCCTGCTCATTTCCTCGATCCCTCGCCCGTCTGCAATGGAGGTTTTCGTACCCTCATGCTGGCGAAATCCGCCAACAATTTCAGGCAGAAACTCGGCACGTCCCTGAGCAAGCATTCTAAGCCAAAAATCGACATCCATGGCAATGTGGAGGTCGATATCGTACTGGCCGACATGAGACTGTACTTCCTTGCGCCAGAATACGCCTTGGCTGGACATCACAAAACCTTCATATAGTAATCGCCGCGCGCTTGGACGAGTAAATTTGAATATGCTTGTTAAGCGGTCGTCGAGGTCGATGGATGCAACTGTCCCGCTGTAGAGGACTGCCCGCGGCATTATTTGTGCTGCTTGGTGCACACGATGAAGCGCTCCTGGAAAGTAAACATCATCAGAGTTTTGCCAACCGATAAGTTCGCCGTCAGCCAGCAAAAGCGCCTTATTGATCGCATCGGACTGGCCCCGATCCCGCTCACTTTGCCACAACAGATAGCTCTCGTACTTCCGAATTACGTCGAGCGTTCCATCTGTTGATCCCCCGTCCATGATGATGAACTGAAGATTAGGATAGTCTTGATTCAACACCGAAAGAATAGAACGCTCGATGAAATGAGCCTGGTTGTAAGAAGGCATTACAATGCTTATGCGCGTGTATCTGCTGTCGTTGGCGCGAATGATCGATTCGTCGAAGAGAGCGCCTGAAACGAATTGTTGCAAGGCGGCAGTACACTTCGCAACTTGTGAGTCGGACTTGCCGAATGCGCGCGCCCTAGAGAGACAGCTAGACCGAGGCAAATTTGATTTCGAATGGCTTATTATGTTTTCCCTAAGGTCGGCCTTCATTTTCGCGCTCACCTTCTCCTAAAAGCGCAAGAATCTCTTCTGTAGCCGCCAAGACATCATATGGGGTAACCTCCAAGATGCAGTGCGGTACGTTCATATCACATCCATTCGAGCAAGGTGGACGGGCCTTAATGGGTGACAGAATACGCAGAATTTGCGATCCGGTGGGTGCATACCTGATCGGACTGTTTTCATGCATGCGATCGCCGGCTTTGGGATGAGGAGACACTATCACTATCGGTACGCGCATAGCGGCCGCAATATGCGCCAGTCCACTATCTGTGCCGAGAAAAAGTGTACACCGCCCAATACATGCGGCGACCTGTCTTAAGGACGCTCCCGCAACGATCTGCATTGGCATCGGTTCCGTGGCGCTGAGTCGAATATCTTCCGCCTCGGCCGCATCTTCCCGAGAAGAGAAGATTAAGACCCCAATTCGATACCGCCGCGCCAAGAGATCCAGGGCCTTTGCCCAAAGATTTGGCGGCCAAGATCTCCTCCTCCTGTAAGCGCCGAACCCTAATCCAATTAATTGCGCCACGCAAGGAAAGCTCGCTACAGTGTCCTTTGCAAAGTCACAATCCTCATTAGTTAAAAACAGCTCCGTGATGGGCGAGAACTGAACACCAGTCAGGGCGGTAACTATATCTGCGTTGGCTAGCGCCTCGCTCTTCGGCAAAGGGGGGGGCAACGCTCTAGTTAAGACCTGAGTACGATCAAAGCCATACCGGGACTTGCACCTCATTTGAAATCCGATCGAAACTGGGGCATCGATGAGCGCGACCAGCAAAGATTCATTGACGACATCTTCCCCGGCCCTCGGGTGCAACACCATATCAAAAAATGTCTTCCGCAGAACCTTCTCGTAAAGACGCAGAGCCGAAACGAGTCGATACAACCCTCTAGATAGGTCAGTTCCCACCGTAACTACTTCGTCAACAAAAGGGTTGGTTGCGAGGAGCTCTCGACAATGCTCTTTGACTACCACAGTTACCCGTACATTCGGGCATTGTCGCTTCAACTCTCTAAAGATGGGGGTGGACATTACAACATCGCCGATGTTGTCCAGCCGAATAACGAGGATATTCTTCGTCTCAGCAGCGCCTGCTTGTATCTGTTGTCGTCGTGGGAAAAACTTTCGGAATCCACGCGCGGCAATGATTGGCGCGCTTTCAAGAAGCGCAAGCTTAAGCGCGAAGAGCACCGAGTCTTACCTCCCGGAGTGGCTTACTCTTTAATGGGAATCTTTCGCTCGTTCCCGCCTGAGCAGGTCACCTGACTGCAGTAGCCGCTCTGGTCCTGATGCTAGGCGCGAAGTTACATGCGAGAAAGCGAAACCCCAAGAATTCTTCCGGCCGGCAGAAGTTTGTTGCCCCGACATGTCCGGTCTTTTATTGGAACCGTCGGCAGCCTCTTTAAAGATCATCGGTTGGCATACGTACCGTCGGTATTGATAGGTGCATTGAGGTGAACCCTCCGATTTGCTTCATCACTCCGATTTCTGGTAATGCCCGTTCCGGTGATATCCGTAGTACGCATAGCCGTCTGCGGACGTATTTTGGCCTACTTGGTTGAGAACCACCCCTACGATATTGGCACGCAGCCGAGCTAGTACCGAGATCACTTCTGCGACGGCTTTTCGCTTGGTTTCTCCAGCCCGGCTAATAATCAGTACACCATCTGCGGCGGTAGCCATCTGGAGGCACTCTGCAAAGCCCAGCACTGGTGGCGAATCCAGAAACACCAGGTCGTATTCCTTCGCGAATTCGTCAAGCAGGGTGGCAAGGCGGGGACCGATCAGATCGGCGGCACGATGAGAGCCGAGCCCTGCCGGCAAAAGGGTCAAGTTCGGTCTGCCATCCACTGGCATTACCACTTCTTGCCAAGGCCGCTCACCGGTCAGCACATTGGAAAGCCCTTCTCGGGGAGTTATCCCGAATTTCGCGTGAAGGCTCGGACGCCTCAGATCTCCGTCCACAAGCAGAGTCTTCTGACCACGGTCGGCGTTGGCGATTGCAAGATGCGCCGCAATAGTCGTCTTTCCCTCGCCGGGAGCGGCGCTCGTGATAACAATCGAGCGCAGCCGCCCTTCGAAATCGGAAAGCAGGATTGTATTCCGCAACGTGCGCACTGCCTCTTCAAAAGCGGAAGTAGAGCGATAGTATGCTTTCCGACTTCCGTTTTGTGCAGGTCTTGCCACGATCGCGCCCGCCGGAACGGTTTCTGCAACTCTCGGGAGCTGAGCAATGACGCGATCGATGGGCATCGTCGCAATAACATCCGCGCCGAGAAACTGGCTGGCCTCCTTGGGATCTCGGAGCGTCGTATCGAGTGTGTCTTGCAACAACACCGCGCCAACCGCGAAAAGGGTTGAAAAAAGAAACGCAAGTATGAGGTTTAGTGGAATATTAGGAAACACTGGGTACAGCGGGGGCCGAGCCAAGTCGGCGATGCGAATGTTGTTATTCTGAAACCCGGCGTTGATATCCGCTTCACGAATCTTTCGGATGAGTTCGTCGTAAAGAGTCTTATCCGCGTCGGCCTCCCGCTTCAACTGCTGATACTCAAACGATTGGGAGTTTATACGGTCCCATTCTGCCTTGGTCGCAGCTACGGTCTTCTGAAGCATCTGTTCGCGATTCAGCGCCTCACGATAATCTACTTCAACTCTTTGCGCGATATTGCTGCGCGTGCTCTCGACTTGTTTCTCGATTTCCGCCACTTCAGAAGCAGCTTTACGGTACTCCGGATGCGTAGACCCATAGGTGGACTTAACCAGAGCAAATCGCTGGCGTGCCTCGTTAAGCGTCTCATTGAGTTTCGCCAGCGCTTCTCCCTGAGAAGAAACCTGGGCAGCTTCCAGCGAGCCAGATTTCATGGCGTTCCAGGCCGCTTCTTTGCTTACACGCTCTGCCTGGGCAGCCGTGTAATCCGTATTCAGCTGTAGCAATCGCGCCGAGAGGATGTTAGTTTTCTCCTCTGGGTTAATGACGTCCAGATCCTTTTCAAACTGCGCAAGAGCAAGACCGGATTTTTCCATCTTCGCCTTCAACTCATCAAGCTGCTTCTCCATAAACGCCGAGAGAGTGGCCGACGACCGAATCCGGATGTCATATGTGTGGTTGAGATAAGAGTTCGCGATTGCATTCGCAACGTCTGCGGCTAAAACAGGGTCCGGAGAACGGTAGCTGATGAGCAGCAGATATGTGTTCGGGGGGCGGGTCACCTTCAAGCGGCTAAGCGTCACCGGCGCTCTGGCCGTCTGCTGTGCCTTTTCGGCATCAAGACTCTTCAGCTGCCCTTCCTGACCCAACAGATGGAATTGCTCAGCCACGGGACGCAGCACCGAATCCGATTGAATCAGCTTGACCTGCGTTGCGAGGAATTGTTCAGCGTCGGTTGGAGCGCCGGCGGGACGTGTTGAATCCTCGCCCACTATCTCCGAAGGAGCCTGCCGGTCGACATCGACTGTCGCCGTCGATTCATAGATAGGTTGCAGTCGCGCGGAAACTATACCAGTTGCCAACACACAGGTCGCTATAAAGGCCACCATTTTCCAGAGATGCCGCCGAAGAACCCAAAGATAGTGCGACAGGGGAACCGCGGGAGCCTCCAACTCGTATTCCTGCTGCGGCGGAAGCGGCGGGTAGTAGCCTATCGCCGGCAGATTGTTAGACTGCCCAGGAGGAATTACCTCCGCTAGCGGCGATTGTTCAGGCATGGATTCCCCTCAGATAGCCTAAGACTGCACTCATAACTAACATAGGCTAACTCCCTGGGTTGTTAAGCCTTCAACCAAGGCGAAGTCATTTCACCCCGCCACTAACTACAGCCAGTTTATGCAATTGCTCTAGTGATACACATAGACCAAAGCGGTGCCGACACCCGCCGCGATACCTATGGATGTTTCCAAGACTTTCAAACTTGCCCGCGCTCCGGTCGCGTCGGGGACATAGAGAATGTCGTTCGCCATCAGCGCCACGTCAGGAGATTTGCGATCCATGATGCTTTTCAAGTCGATTGGAATTTCGTTCCTGCCGCCGCTACCGCCCTCAACTCGGTAAATGTACGCTTTGTGAGAGGGGAAAGAATCCAAACCTTCTGAAAGAGCGAGCGCTTTCATGATGCTGCTTTCGGCGCCATCCGTAATATAGAAAGCTCCCGGCTTCTTCACTCTGCCCAGAACAAAGACTCGCCCGGCCTCTGGAACCCGGATATCTTCTCCGCCTTCCAGGCGCAAGTTCAGTGCCGGGTCCTCTCCGCCGATAAGACTGCGAACTGGGATGCGCTGAATCAGCATTGCCGATTTGTTGTCCGTTGTTGATGACGGCTTGCTAACCAGAATCTCCGCCCCGGCATTCTCGGCAAGCCCTCCCGCCCGTGTAATTGCGTCAAGGAGTGTCACCGTACCTGTGGCTTGAAACGTCGCTGGATTTCTGACCGCTCCAGAGACAGTGATCGGCCTACTGCGGTATTCCACAACGGACACGGTTACGATGGGATCGACCAGTACGTTTCCCTCTGTGAGAGCCGTCGAAATGGCAGCTTCAAGCTCGGCCGGAGAAAGGCCCGCGGCCCGGATGTGCTGCTTAAGCATTGGCAAGCGAATGTTGCCGTCGCTGTCGACGCGTACACTACGAGTTAGTTCGGGGGCGTCGTACACCGTGATTCCGATTAGATCGTCCTTGCCAACCTTCTCGACGGGTAGATTCGCGCCCTCGCTAAAAGTGGTTGCTCCTACTCCTGCACGATTGGAATTTGCCTGCTGTAGCGCGGAGACTGAACTGGATACCGCTATAGCCAAAAGCAACGCTGCTAGTTGCCTCATAAGTTACCCCTAGATGCCGGTGTGCGGCATCCTCTCCATCCTCATGTGTAGTGCTGCCCGGTTCTGATCGAACTTATGCGATGTCATTTAGCGGTTACCATTCCCTTTTATCATTGTAATTTCCGCCGCCAGCTG
>CAZSVJ010000094.1:0-12119 GCA_964610185.1 uncultured Occallatibacter sp.
TTCCCTTTTCCTTGTGGGCGCGCTTGTCGGCATCGGCCTTGTATTCGTAAAGATCCACGGTGCCGGAGAGCGTTACGATACCGTTCTGGACCGAGACCTTCACGTTTTTGAACTGCGATTTGTTCAGCTTGGACTGGAGATCGCGGACTGCACCGGCATCGTCTCCGCCTTGCGCGGCGAAAGATGCCTGGGGAACGGCAAGCAACGCCCCGGCAAGCGAAAGTGCCAGGAGCAAAGCCTTGGTGGTGCAAACCTTCTTATTCATTTTGAAAACCCTCCTTGAGACGCAGAAGAACTGATGCTGCAACCCACCCCGGAGTTGTCTGGCCTTCGAGGGGTCAAGGGCAAGCGCCACCCGGAGCGGGTTGCCATCCGTCTCGATTAGACACACATTCTTGGGAAAGGTTTCGCAAGGGTTCGCCTATCGTATGTGCGGCAAAATGCGCCGTCATTTTCCTGCGTCCTTTTGTGGTAGACTTGCGCCAAGAGGCGATCTATGGCGAGTGCAGCACGGTCTGGTGTTCGGGAGGTTCGGTCTCCGAAGCCCGGGAGTGCACTCGTATCGCGGGAGCAGGAAATCCTCAAAGAGTTTGAAGCTTTCTTTGATCGACATATCAGCGTCATGAGCCCAAGCCAACTGGAACAATATGAGCGCCGGTCGGCGGAAATTCTTGAGGAATCTAGGAGCCGATTGAGCGAATCCGTTTCAACTCACGAAAAAGGGCAATCTTCTCGACGAGTTCGTTCCCGCTGATTCCGGGAAATGTCTCTTTTATCTGCTTTACAAAAGCATCCTCATCGCCGGTATTAGCAAACTCATTCACTCGTTCCATAGCGCGAGCGGTCGCCAGTTTTGCGCTCTTGTCGATATGCTCTTGGCTACGGGATCGTGGCTTTGTCATTCTGCTCTTAACCTCTCCGTATAATGCCTGCGTTTCGCCGAGATCCCCGATCGGCGATCCCTCACTTAAAGCGGCGCGTGGCTTTAAACACCATCGAGAACACCCCCGACTCGTCGCGGGCAACAACGACGGAGAGGTGACGGTTGACTGCGACCTCAGCCTGAATGAGTTGCTGGCTGGTGGTGTTCACGTTGGTGGCGTAGGTTAGGGTGAGATCGCGGCCGACCTGTTCCTCAACGATGATGCGCGAGGTGGAGTTGCCAAGCGCGCCAAGGTAGTTGGGGTCGACCTTGACGGAGCCGGCGCCGAACAGCTTCTGCACGCGGCTGCTCACCGTGGCGTTCAGCGCTCCGCCCAGCAGGGCGTCGGTGGTGGGATTGGCGAGCGATTGCTCCTGCTGCTGAGTATAGAGGCGCTGCTGATTCTCGGTCCGGCCCAGGGCCAGCAAGGCAACCACATCGGCCTCGGGCAGCGGAGGGTCGCTGCGCCAGGTGACGGCAGGGTTGGCGACCGTTCCGTGCACGCCCAACGTGATGTCGTAGTCCTCGACGCGAGCCGTTGCGTTCAAGTCAATCGAGGGTTCAATGCGCACCGGATTGGTGAAGAAGATGTCTCCGCGTTGCAGGTCGTAACGGGTGCCGGCAATGGTGGCGCTGCCCTCGGTGATGGAGACGCGGCCCAGCAGCGAGGGCGAGGCGACGGTGCCGCGCAGGCGCAGATCCACGTCCCCAGCCAGCTTGGCGTAGGCATTCTGGAAGTTCAACTGCGGCGACGAAGCCAAATGCACGTCGAGACGAATGTGATTGGACGGCGCGTCAGGCGGCGCGATAGTCTGCACGGCGTTGGCCTGCGCGGCCAGAGCGGCGATGTCCAGGTCGGGGCTGACGGAGAACCGTGTGATCAACACGTCGCCGCCAAGCAGCAGGTTGCTCTGCGAGCCTTGCAGGTGCAGCGTGGCGTCGGCCAGCGAACTCACTCCCAGCGGATAGCGGATGCGGATGCCTTTGCCGGTAACCGAGAGGTCGGCGTAAATGCCGTGCTGGTAGGCCAGTGTTCCGGCCACGCTCAACAATCCGCCTCCGCTCATCGCCGTGAGCGACTTGACTTCAAGCCGGTTCTGATTGAATTCGAGGGTGCCGTGCAGCTGGCTGAGGCCATTCGGTATGTCCTCAAGCGATAAAGACCCGTTCTCGAAGTCGATCCGTCCCTGTAGCCCAGGATTCTTCAACGGGCCGTGCGCTTCAACTTGAAACGTAGTGATTCCGCTCGCGGTAAGGTCGGGATCGACGGTCTCGGCAAGCTTTAAGTTGATCGAGCCGTTGGCGGTCACGTCCAGTTGCTGCTGGCCCTTCAGAGCCAGGCTGCCTTGTACGTGGAGGTCTGTCTCCTCTCCGGTGACGTGGAGCGGATCGAGCTTCAGGCGGGCGTCGGCCAGCGTGGCATTGACGCCCCCCTGGCTCTCCAGGTGGACGCCGGCAACAGTTACAGCCAGCGAATCGAGGCGGGCCTGGCCGCGAAGCTGGTCGGGATGCGCCAGTGGTCCCTCGACCGTGATTGTGCCTGCCAATGCGGATTGGCCGGTGAGTCCCTGGATGTGGGCCGCTTTCAGCAGGCCGCCGATGTTGAAGCGGGAGAACACGATCTCAGCCTGCGTAGCGTTGTCGCCGGTAAGCGCGGTCTGGCCGTGAACGTTCAGTTCGGCGCCCTCCAGCCGTGTGGTTGCGTTGTAGGTTAAAGATCGGTCGAAGGTGTGAGCCACAAAATCCAGGCCGCCAAGGGGTTCTCCGGCAAGGGCGAGTGGACTGAGCGTTGCGTGGGCGTCGAGCCGCGGGTCGTCGGAGGTGCCTGAGAGCTGTGCGGAGAAGCCCAGCTTGCCGGTAATATCGATCCCTTGGCGTTGCACCGTCTGGAATTTGGCCACATCGATGTCCGCGCCCTTGGCATCGATCTGAAAGCGGTGCGCTTTGATGTCGTAGCTACCCGTCCCCGAAACACTACCCGCCGGCGCGCTTGCATTGATCGAGGCCAGCTTGATCAGGCCGTTGGTCATCGTTCCCTGAGCGCGGAGCCGCGTCACAGGCTCGCCGTAGGCGCTGCCGCCGTCCAGCTCAACCCATCCCGAGCCGCCGAGCGCATGAATTGGCCCGTCAGCCTGAAGCTGTGCATCGACCGCTCCCGTGACCGCCACGTCTTGGCCGGCAAGCGCCTTTAGATCGTCGAGGCCGACCTTGTTGGCCTGCATCCGCGCATGCAACATGGAGTTTGCATCGAATGCCGGGGTGGGCCCTCGGTGGGCCGCTGCTTCGAGCGTTCCATTCAGATTGATTTCGGACTTTCCTCGCCGCAGCAGGCCTCGATCGATGGCGATTCTCTGCGCGGAGTAGCTGCCCGTGGCCTCGACCGAATCGAAGTGGACAGACTGGAGAGACTGCGTCGTTCCCGGCGGACTGGTTCGTCCGCTCTGCATGACCGGCATTTCAATCGACAGTTGCGTCGCCTTCGCGCTTCCAGAGAGATGGGGATCCACCAGGGAACCATTCCAGGCGCCATGGAGAAAATCAACTTGGCCGGTCAGGGCCGCCGGCAGCGCCGCCGTTCCCGACTTGCCATTGCGATTCAATCCCAAATCGCGGAGCACGGTGTCAAATTCGCCGAGATCGTGCGAATGAAACTCGACCGCAAGCGCCGTTGGGCTGGTGACCGGAAACGCACCTACATGCCCTTGCGCAACAAGCTGGCTGGCGGGCGTGTTCACCTCGAGCTTGCGCAAATCGACGACGCCGTTGCGCTGCGAATAGGTTGCATCGAGCGAACCGGTAACGGGTGCCTCATTCTTTACGACTTGCGCGGAAGGGTTCAGGCTCACTGTTGCGCCGACAACCAGGGTGTTAACGTCCCCGCTCGACCATGAGGCCGTGGCTGTGCCGTTGATGCGCGCGTCGAGTCCCAGCCGCTGAAAGGGTCCCTGAGCCACAATATCGAGAACCGTATCTAGGGCAACATCTTTGCACTGAGCCTTCACCTTGCCGTTGATGGGAACGAAAGGCGGCGGTGGGTGAACGGCTGGATCGAGTCTCTGGGCGGACGATGCGCGCGTCGCTTGAGGGCCGGCCGGTTTGAAGTTGGCGGAGCCGGGGATGGGAGCCAGCCATGGGGTCAGTTGAAGTTCACCCTCGACTTGGCCGCCCTGGCGAAGGTGCGCGTCGATCACCCTGACGACCAACTGCCTTGGGTCGGCATGGACATGCGTGTCCGCCTGCACGCCAGCTACATCAACGCCTGGCGCAATGTATGCGCCGTTATCGATATGAACGCTGCCATCGGCGCGAAATTCTCCTCCCTGGCCCGCGGCGTCCACGTCAAGCCGCGAGATGCCTTCAGGCGTAAACGGAAAGCCGAAGACGGGGTCCATGATCTTCATATCGAATTCGCCGGTCGCCTTGGCCTGCCAGCGTGGATGAGCAAAGTCTTCCAGCGCGCCGGAGATTTCCACGGTGTGATTCTCGGTTGCGGCGTGACTGTTTCGAGCGGATGTTGACGCGGCCCTGGAGGTGATGCGCAGGGAGCGAAGATTGACCGCATTGCGCGACAGATCGAGCACCGCGCGCATGGTGCCGTTCATGGGCTTGGCCTTGCCTCGCGACATGTTCAGATCCGCTGCTCCCGCCTCAATGTGGTAAGACTCAGGCGCGTTCAGCGCCGCGGGCATGTAGCTCATGAGAAGGGAAAAGTCGTCGGCTTCGAAGTCGAGCGGGATCCAGCGGTTCTGCAAGTCGAAGTTCGCGGCGCGGTCTTCATAGTGCAAGACGCCCTGCTCGACGGAAACCCGGCCCGCCTTCAAATCGAAGAACGTGTCCAGCGCCGATTTTTGCTGCTTTTGCGGCTTGCCTGGATGCGGCTGATTCGTCGTGCCGTCGACATATACGATTAGGTGGAAAGATGGGCGAGTGACGTCAGCCTCGCGAAGAAGAATGCGCGGGCTCAGCAAGCCAAGCACGCTGATCCGTACGCGCAGATTTTCAACTTGAGCGTAAGGCGCTTCGCCGGGGGCTTCAAGGCCGTGAATCACCACACCGCCCGCATCGGCCTCGAGATTGAGCAGATGCCAGTGGAATGTTGCAATCTCCACGCGTCCGCCAGTTGCTTGTTCGAGCCAGGCAACGAGCCGCTCGCGCGCAAGCGCCTCGCCGTGGGACGAGCTTGCCCAGAAGTAAACGCCGGCGCCAGTGACTGCCAGCAGAATTGCCAGACCAGCCAGCGAAAGCGGGACATGACGGAGGAAAAATCGCCGCAGACGGCGCCATTTGCGCGGCTGCGACGGGTCGGGAGCAACAGGAAGCCCGGAATCAGGACCAGCTTCGAGGATGGGCTCATGTTCGCTCATTGGATTCCTCCGCTTTGGGGAGGGGCCTGGGTCGCCGGCGATTCAAGCGCAGGGTCGAGCACCTCGATCTCGCCCTGCTTGCGCAGATTCTCAAGCCAGCCGTCGAACAGAACATTGACACGCCGTTGCAAAAGAATCTCCTGAATGCGCGGCGCCACCTCGTCGAGCGGCGGAACCGCTTCGCCCTTGGCGTATTGAGGGAGCAGTGTTTTGTCGTAGTAGGCCTGAATATCCTGCTCAGGAATTTGAATGCCCTGGCGGAAACGTTCCTCGATGAAGCGCAGGATTTCGATGCGGTAGCGCAGATATGCGAGAACCCGTTCCGGCGTCAATCCGTGGGCAATCAGAAATGCCTTCCACCCGGCTTCTGAAGCACAGTCCTTGTGAACACATGCGGGGAGTTCCTTGCGGATCTCTTCAAGACGAGCATCGACCTCGGCCGTGGAGGGTTCGACCGACTGCAGGTCTTCCTCGCGAATCTGCTGCTGGATGAGCGTGCGGGAGATCAACTGGTCTAGCGCGCCCTCTCGCGTAAGAACGCCCAGGCCGCCTCTACCCGGATCGAGTACCGAGAGCCGAATCTCGTCGTCGAGATCGCTGGCCAAGATGGCATGATCGTTGACCACCGCAACCACGCGATCCAGGACAACGGAATCGGCCGGCGTTTGGGCGATGGCTTGCGTTGACACGACAAAAACGATGAATGCCGGCACGAAACACATGGCCAATGCAGGCAAGGGCGTGAGCCGGATTGGAGGATGGTAGCCCATCAAAATGTCTGTCCCAGGCTGAAGAAAAAGTTGAAGTGGCCGGCCTCGCCCACATGCAGCGGTTCGGACATATTTGAGTAGTTGTAGGTAACGGGGTAAATGGGTGGATTCAGGTTATAGCTGAAGTCCAGCCGAATGGGACCTGCCGGGGTATGGTAGCGCAAGCCGGTGCCAATTGCGTGGGAGAAGTAGTTGAAGCTGCATGCTCCCTGTAGGCCAGTTGAGGTGTTGGGACCGGGAGGAGGGGTGGGCGGAATTGTCGCGGGGATAGGCGTCTCGCAGTTTTCCCGGTCCGGCTGACGAACGCGCAGGGCGCTGGCCCAGGCGTCGGAGGCGTTGGTAAAGACGTTGCCCATATCGTGGAACAGAACCAGGCTGACCGTGTCTCCGAGCCAGGGCAGCATGGGCGGGGGCAGGCGCAGCTCAGTGCTGTTGATCAATGCTCCCGCACCGCCGATGGGATAACCCGTCTCCGGGTCGCGCGGTCCGGCCGCATTGATTGAAAACCCCCGCAGGGATGTGGCGCCGCCGGCATAAAGCCGCTCTGGCAGCGGAATGAGCTCTTCAGAGGGCGTGCCAAAGGCCCGCTCCTGGCCGTAGCGGGTGTTGCGGGCCAGCACGTAGCGGCCTTTGTCGAAGCTGTAATAGCTGGAGTTGGACACATCCAGCCGATTGAACTCAGCCTGAGCGCTGAAGAATCGCTGGGAGAGAAAGTCCTGAAAGCTGGTATAGGTGCCGCGGTGGGCATCCATGGGCGAGTCGCGGGTATCGCGAATCCAGGTGAGCGCCGGTCCCGCCACACGCACCGCCGTCGCCAGCAATGAAATCTCAGTGGGGAATACTTGAAGGCTGTTTGCCTGCACCTTGACGCGGCGAAAGTCCAATTCATACACAAAGGTGTTGGCTTTTGAGAAGAAAGGATTCGGCACGCTGAAGTGCTCGGTAAAGCGCATGCCGCCTTCCAGCTTCGAAGCCACATAGGTGGTCACGTCCAGGCTGTTGGCGTAACCGGCGGAGAAGGAGAGCCCCACGTCGCGGTTGCCTCTAAAGTGCGGGTCCTGGAAGAGCAGGTTGACCTTCTGTTCGAGCAGACCGTAGTTTCCTTGCAGCGAGGCCGAGAGCTCGCGCCCGAAGATGTTATTGCGGGTCAGGTCGGCAAGCACGCGGGGGCTCACGCCCGTCTTGCCATTGGGATTGCATGCAACGCCGCTGGCGATAAGGCCGCCGCAATTGTACTGCGGAGTTCCGGTCTGCGCCTCAAATCCGAATCCGTACGTCAACGCCCAGCGCCTCGCTTCCACCGCTTGCAGAAGTACCGTCTTGTCGGTCTCGTCGCCCGCCGGATTCTCGACAGCCGTATCCACCTCGTTGAACAGCGCGAATTCATAGAGATTGCGCTGCGTGTCGATCAGGGCGGTCTCGTTCAGCGGATCTCCGGGGTGCAGCGTGATGGCCTTCGCAACAGTTCCCGGACGGGTGTAATGCAGCCCTGTAAGCAGCACATTGCGCACAAAAGTCTGTTGCCCTTCGGTGACATGGAAAACTACGTCCAGCTTGTTGTCGTCCGCCGGTTCCGGCTGTTCGGTCACGTCCACGGCAACCTTAAGAAAGCCGCGGCTCATGTAATCGGTCAACAGCGCATCCCGGTCCCCGGCCAGGTTCTGAGGCGAAACCAGTTGCCCAGGCGTTGTGTTCATCAGCAGCGAGAGCCGCTTCGTATTCGCATCGCTGGTTCCCTCGATCCGCACCGTTCCCACCCGCTGCTGTGCGCCTTCTTCGATGCGGTAAACGAGCCGGAGCGGGGCCGTTTGCGCCTCCGCTCCCGCCTGTGCAGCGACAGAGCTGCTCGAAGCCGGCTTGACGGCCGGGCCGCTGGGGTCAGCTTGGCTGGTTTCAGGAGTGCTGGTCTCGGGCGTGACCCTGACCTTGGAGAAGCCGTTGTTCTGGTAGACAGCCTCCAGCGCGCTCACATCGGAGGAGACAATGGCCTGACTGTAGACTCCATGACGGTCGATTGCATTGGCGGCATGGGCGTTGAGAAGTCCCAGAAGCGTGGCGGAGTCGAAGTAGCGATTTCCCGTGACCGATACCCGCTCAAGTCGGCGGCGAGGTCCAAGGCTCACCTTGTAGAGGATCGTTACCCTTTCGGCTTCGGTCGATTGCAATTCATGATTCACCTTGACGTCGAAGTAGCCTTGCCCTTGGTAGTAATTCCGCAGCCGGCGATTGCCTTCGTTCAGCAGATCGTCGTCCACGGTTCCCTCCTCAAATATGGGAATCACGTGCTTTGTCCGTTCAGAGCTGATCTTCGCCCCATCGACAAGGACCTTCACGATTGGCCCCCGGCTGGCCGAAAAGCTGAAGTTGGACTTTTTCGATTCCGGGGCATAGTGCTCGGATTCGAGCTTGATTTCAGCCTCCATTCGTTCCTGGCCTTGGTAGTGCTTCAAGACTCCGTTCAGGGCGCGGTTCACCGTGTCGTGGTCGATGTGCGCGTTGGTTTTCAAGTGGGCGTGGCGGCGGAACTCATCGGCGGTCATCCCGGAGTCACCCGTAACCTGGACAGTTCCCACGCGCGCTTGGGGGCCTTGCATCACTTGAAACGCGATGTCGACCAGTTGGTCTTTCGGATCCGGCGTCATCGATTGCGTGATCACCGGTTCGCGGAAGCCGTTTCGCGCCAGCGTCTGGCGCATCTGTTCGAGCGCCTGGCTCATTTTGGCCGGGGTAAACCGTGCGCCGGGCGAGAGTTGGCTGGCACGCTGCAGCTGCGTATTCAATGTGGCGCCCTTGGCTCCATCCACGGTAACGGTCCCAATAAATGTGCGCGGCGTTCCTTTGAAAACCAAAGACACTCCATCCTGCTGACGGGTTCCCGCAACCTCAATGGTTTCAAACAGACCTGTGGCGTAAAGCTGGCGCAGGCTCCTTCGCACCTCTTCTGGGTCCAGCGGCGCTCCCTCGGCTTGAGCAAGATGCCCGGCAAGCGGGGAAAGCAGGTCGGTTGAGACCCCTACAAAGGAAATCTGCCGCACCGGTAAGCCTTTCCATGAGATGAGGGAATCGGCAGGCGTCGGAGATTGTGTGTCCGTTGCCGGCAAAGCCGTCGCGGAGGAAGGCTGGCTGCTTGACACGTCAATTTGTATCTGGCTCCAGCTTTTGCTTCCGGCGGTAACTCCAAAGACAAGAGCGCTTGCGAGCAGAATCCCACGTCGAATCGCTGCCGGCCTTGTCCAGAAAATCATCTCTCTCCAAGAAAGTGCGGGATGCGATGCCCCGTCCAGCAAATATCCTGCATCCAACTCCACTGATGCAGAAAATCTCGGACTCGGATGTTTCCCGAAGCACCGCCAACTCAATCGCTGTACCCTATACTAACGAGGAATGATGGCTGGCGCAGCCACCCCGCGGGTAGAGTGAACCTTCACAGCCAAGGAAGCGCATGCCCCATTCGAGATCTCAGACACGAACGCCCGATGCTGGTTCTCAGTCGCCAGCGGAAGTGCAAGCTCTAGCGCCGCCCGCTGCCTTCGCGCGCACCGCGCCACCCAGCGCTAGCGATGCCGAGACGTTGGTTCGGGCCCAGGCCGGCGACCATCATGCCTTTGCCCAGCTTTACTCCCTCCACAAAAGGCGTATCTATTCTCTGTGCCTGCGCATGGTGGGCAATATTGCGGAAGCGGAAGATCTCACCCAGGAGGCCTTTCTCCAGTTGCACCGCAAGATTGCAACCTTTCGCGGCGACTCGGCCTTTTCCACCTGGCTGCACCGGCTGGCCATCAATGTGGTGCTGATGCATCTAAGGAAAAAGGGCTTGTCCTTGACGTCCCTGGATGAAGCAATGGAGCCCACGGCTGAGGATCGGCCTGGACGCAGCTTCGGCGCCCGCGATCTCCAGCTCTCCGGCGCCATCGACCGCATGACCCTGAGCCGCGCCATTGACGATCTGCCCGCCGGCTATCGGCTCGTTTTCGTGCTCCACGACATCGAGGGATACGAGCATAATGAGATTGCCCAGATGCTCGATTGCTCGATCGGCAACAGCAAGTCCCAGTTGCACAAGGCGCGGCTGAAGCTGCGCGATGCCCTGCGCAGCTCTTCGCGCCAGGAGGGCCGGCGATGACAGAAAAAGCCAACAATTTAACCTGCGCGGAATTCCAGGCCCAACTGCCGGAGCTGATCGGATCGGGCGACCAGATCGCCGACCATCCCCATGTCAAGAATTGTGAGCTTTGCCGCGCGCTGCTCGCCGACCTTGAGACCATTGCCGAGGCTGCCCGCCAGTTGTTTCCCATTGTCGAGCCGCCCGACGACCTGTGGGACCAGATCGAATCGGCAATCAGGAAAGAGGAGCATGCGTCCAATCGGGAATGAACCAGCGCTGTGGTTCGAAGCCCGCTGCACCGGCGCGTTGTGCCGTTCCATCTTCCTCACCTTCAAGCGGCATTGGCCGATACACCATTCGAGCCATCAGATGTCTACGACCGCTTTACAACCTGCGGAAAAACTGATTCGGGCGGGAGGCCAGAGATTCATCCCTTGCATAAGATCAGCAGAATCAAAGTGGGCTTAAGCACCTGAGGTACGTTTCGTGCAGCTCTTGATTCACATCAGGCCTATTTCCGCACCCTGTTCAGCCGTCCACGGCCAGAGCGATGGGTCGGCAACATGCCAAGGCTCGGGCGGGGGAACACCGTCAGGCGCCCGACCGTATATTCAAAAAGGCAGAAAGCAGAAGCGAATCGACAAGAAACAGATATCGCTCCTGGAAGCAGATTCTTGAAACTTTTTGAGCCTCGCGTTGTCTAATTAAGTTGATAAGAGGACACTCAATGTCGAACCAGCCTTTAGCGCCGCAGCCCCCCAAAGAATCATCGGGGAAGAAAGCTCCTGGAGTGCGCAGGATACCGGTTTTGCCGGTGCGCGATACAGTTTTGTTTCCTCACGCGGTTCTCCCCCTGACGGTGGGCCGGGAAAGCTCCATCCAGTTGATCGAGTCGCTGGGCGAGGAACGGACCATCGTTGTAACCGCCCAGATCGACCCCCGCCTCGACTCGCCCAAACCGGGCGACCTGCACGCCGTGGGCACTTTGGCCACAGTCCATAAAGTGGTTCGGATGCCCAACCAGAGCCGGTTTGTGTTCACGGAGGGCATAGAGCGGGTCCGCCTGGTTCGCTATTCGCAGACCGAGCCCTTCATGATAGCCGAGGTAGAGACATTGGAGGAGTCCGAACCGGCCTCGACCTCCAGCATCGAGGCGCTGGTGCGCAACGTGATCGGGCAGTTTCAGCAGATTGTCGCCGAATCGCAGACGCTCTCCGATGAGCTGCGGACCATCGCCGCAAACATCGATGAGCCCAGCCGGCTCGTGGATTTCGTTGCCTCATCGCTGCCTTTTTTGACCACCGACGACAAGCAGCAACTGCTCGAGACGGCCGCCGTCCTCGACCGCCTGGAACTGGTGAACAAGCACCTTGCCAAGGAGATCGAGGTGCAGCAGTTGCGCAACAAGATCCAGACCGAAGTCCAGGATCAGGTGCAGCAGTCGCAGCGCGACTACTATCTGCGCGAGCAGCTCAAGGCCATCCAAAAGGAACTCGGCGAGCAGGACGAAGGCCAGCGCGAGACCGAGGAGTTGCGCAAGAGAATCGACGACGCCGGAATGCCGGAAGACGTAAAGAAGGAGGCGCTCAAGGAGCTTAACCGGCTCTCGCGCATGTCTCCCATGGCCGCCGACTACTCGCTTACGCGCAACTACATCGACTGGCTTGCAATTCTGCCCTGGGCCAAGAGCTCGGGCTCCAAAGTCGACATCAACAAGGCCAAGGAGATCTTGGACGAGGACCACTACGAGCTCAAGAAAGTAAAAGACCGCATCCTCGATTACCTCAGCGTCCTCGAGTTGAAGCCGGACATGAAGGGCCCGATTCTGTGCTTCGTTGGCGCTCCAGGCGTCGGCAAAACCAGTCTTGGCCGGTCGATCGCCCGTGCGCTGGGCCGCAAGTTTCAGCGCATCTCGCTGGGCGGAATGCACGACGAGGCGGAGATTCGCGGCCATCGCC
>CAZSVJ010000095.1:0-12097 GCA_964610185.1 uncultured Occallatibacter sp.
GGCAGATTCAGCCGGACACGATTCTGGCTCTGCGAGAACTGGTATCCGACGTCAGCCACGAAGTGGGCTTGTACAGGGAACTCAAGGCCGTTCCTGCAAAGGACCAGGCGAACGTGCGCAATGACATGTATGTGGCCAGTGAAGCGATCCGGCTGATGCAGAAGACCGGTAACCCGGCCTTTACGGCGCAGGAAAATGCGGTCCTGAAGACCTACAAGGGCAAGGTCGACAACGCGACCAAGTTCATTCCCTCCTGGGTGAAGGTCGCCGTCGCCCTGGCCCTCGGCATGGGCACCATGGTGGGCTGGAAGCGGATCGTGGTGACGGTTGGCGAAAAGATCGGCAAGGAGCATCTGACCTACGCGCAGGGCGCCAGCGCCGAACTGGTTGCCATGTTCACCATCTTCGCCGCCGATAATTTTGGACTGCCGGTGAGTACCACCCACGTCCTGAGCTCCGGAATTGCCGGTACCATGGCTGCCAATCACAGCGGATTGCAGTGGTCCACGATTCGCAATATTGCCGCGGCTTGGGTCTTCACCCTGCCCGCCGCCGCGCTGCTCTCAGGAAGCCTCTTCTGGGCCTTCAGCCAGATGGCATAACGCACGAAGCTGCCTTCAAATGACCTCCAAGGGCGTCCGCAATTGCGGGCGCCCTTTTTCCGCGCCGTGTGTCGTTGGCAATAGAGGAGGGTGCCCCATCCATTCCGTCCGCCGCGGCGGACGGAATGGGTGGGAAACCACACACCCGCCCGCCCGGAAGGACCTTTTCCAATCTTCCACCGCATCCAGCCCCCGATCCATGCGCATGCCGCTGCCGCATCCGGTACCATACTTGAGGTACCTATTGCCAAATGAGCCTGAAAGCCAAGCTGGAAGCAGTCATCTACGCCGCGGAGGAGCCGGTAACGCTGGCCCAGCTCTCCTCCCTCTTTGCCGCCGACGTCCTAGAATGGAAGGCGGAGCAAGAAGCCGCGTCTGCCGATCAAGCCTCCGAAACCCAGACCGGGCCGGTCACTGATCCGTTCCCGCTGCTCGGCGACAGGGCCGATTACCTCGATCAATCGCTCGCCGACGAGCCCGTCATTTCCGCGCCACCAGTAAGTCCCGATACTGACACCGATGCGGTAACGTCTCGGGATCTGGAATCCGCTCGGGATCGGCAACCTGCCGAAGACGCACAGCCCGCTCCAGAAGCCACCGAAGCCCCGGCCGACTCCGAACACGAAGCCAAGCGCCTGGCCCGCCTCCGCGATCGCGAGGCCCGCGCCATCATTCGCACACTGCTGGACGAACTCATCGCCGACTACGCCTCCGATGCCCGCGGCGTGGAGATTCGCGAGATCGCCGGCGGCTTCCGTATGGCCACCAAGCCCGAGTGCCACGACGCCGTCCGCTCCTTCGTCAAAAGCCTCAAGCCGGCGCTCAAGCTCTCACTGCCAGCGCTTGAAACCCTGGCCGTGATCGCCTACAAGCAGCCCGTTACCGCGCCTGAGGTCAACGAAATTCGCGGCGTCGATTCGTCGGGCGTCTTTGGTTCGCTGCTCGCCCGCAAGCTCATCGCCACGGCCGGCCGCAAGCAGGTCATTGGCCGTCCCATCCTTTACAAAACCACCCGCGAGTTTCTGCTTCGTTTCGGCCTCAAAGACGTCGCGGAGCTCCCCTCGATGGAGGAGTTCGAGAAGATGGCTAGCCTCGAGCTTGACGAACCGGAGCCCTCGCCCGGCGCGGAACCGGCTGCTTCAACAACAATGGATTTGGAATTCGAACTGGACGAAACCAGCGACAATGAGATCCCGGTCGAACCCGTGAACGAACCGCAGCCAGCAACCACCCAGACCGCCGAGACGGCGGACAGCATCGAACCTTCATCCACCCCGGAGGCCGCGCCTGCTGCGCCTCCGGCCACAGAGCAGGCAGAAACCGAGAATTCCCCCCATGGCGAAGAAGTCCACGAAGAAAGCTGAAGCCGAGAGCGTCGAGCCCCAGTTAGCCGAACCGGAGGCAGCCGCCAAGCCAAAGAAAAAAAGAGCGGCAAAGAAGGCCAAAATAGCGGACCCCATCGGCGATGTCTCCGACGGCGAGGCCCAGGTTGCGCTTGAACCTGCGCCTGGCCCTGAAGCGGAAGCAACGATCGCAGCCGCTGAAGACAATGCCGAAACCAGATCGGAAGCCGAAGGCGCTGGCTACGTTGAGCCCAGTCCCGAAGCCGCGACCAGTCCCGCGACAAATGAAAATCCTGAAGTCGATTCTGAGGTTGCGCCTGAGCGCGGCGAGGAAGACGAGCCGGAACTCAAGCCCAGGCCCCCTGCAAAGCTCGACCGCCTGCAAAAGATTCTCGCCCAGGCCGGCGTCGCCAGCCGCCGCAAAGCCGAAGAGATGATCGAGCAGGGCCGCGTTCAGGTCAACGGCAAGGTAATCACCGAGCTAGGCACCAAGGCTGACGCAGCCCGCGACCACATCCGCGTCGACGGCAAGCTGCTACAGGGCGCGGAGCGGCTGCGGTACTTCGTCCTCAACAAGCCCAGAGGCTTCGTGACCACCGTCAAGGACCCCGAAGGCCGGCCCACGGTGATGCAGTTCTTCGACAAGATGCGGGAGCGCCTCTACCCCGTCGGCCGCCTGGACTACATGAGCGAGGGGCTGCTGCTGGTCACCAACGACGGTGAGCTCGCCAACCGCCTCACCCGCGCCGCCGCGGGAGTGGAGAAGACCTATCTCGTCAAGGTCGCCGGCATTCCCACCGAGGCCGAGCTTGACCAGCTCCGCGCTGGCGTCGCCATCGAGCGCGGCAAGCCGGGTTCGGACAAAGTCCGCACCTCTCCGGCCCGCATCCGCCAGGTTCGCCAAGGCGACAATCCCTGGTACGAAGTCGTCCTTATCGAGGGCCGCAACCGAGAGCTGCGCAAAATGTTTGAGGAGGTCGGCCACTTCGTCGAGAAGATTCGCCGCGTCGGCTACGGCCCCCTCATTTTGGATCAGGAACCGGGCAACCTCCGCGAACTCGACGCGCAAGAGTTAGCTCTTCTGCGCCAAGCCGCCGACGGCACCCTCCGGACCCCAAAATCGAAAGACGTCCGCCGCCGCAACCTGGTCGACGCCGGCCAGTTGCCAACCGTCTCTCCGCGATTCAGCAGCCCCCGTCCCAGTTCGCCCAAGCCCTTTGCGGCCAAGTCGTTTGACGAGCGCCCAGCGGCCGGCCCCAAAGATTACACGCCGAAGAAATCGTTCGGCCAGACTGCGCATCCTGGGCGGCCTGCACGTCCAGTCGGCAAGGATTCGCGGGCGGGCGGGAAGGACTTCAGACCGAGCCGGGCTTCTGGCGAACCGTACCGCCCCAACGCGCGCCCATCCGCCCGCTCCGCCTGGCAAAAGGACGACCGGCCTGATCGTCCGCAAGCCCGTTTTGACAGGGGCGGTGAGAGCCGCCCACCCGCCGGCATAACCTCTGGCGCGAAGCCATTCGGCGCAAAACCGTTCGGAAGCAAGCCATATCCTGCAAAGCCTTTCGGGACCAGGCCCGTCGAAGCGAAGCCGTTTGAAGCAAGGCCAGCCGCCGGACGCGCTTTTGGCAGCAGTCCACACTCAAACCGTCCCTTCGCCGCCAAGCCTGGTGGCAGACCTGGCGTGAGACCTTACGGAGACAGACCAGCAGCGCATGGCAAGCCCTTCGGCGGCAAACCCGGTTTCAGCAAGCCAGCCTGGAACAAGTCAGGCCCCTCGGGCTCTAAGAATCGCCCGCCCTTCAAGCAACCTCCCGCGCCGCGCCGTGAATCGACAGTACGCGATGACGACTTCGAACCAGTGAGACCGCCAAACCTCCACATTGAGGAAATCCAGGGCCATGATCGTTCAGGCCCAGCGCGGCCCGCACCCAGGCGTCCCAGCAGTTCACCTCCCGGCGGTCCGCGTCCAGCCGCGCCTTATGCTCGACCCGGCCGCCCGTCGCCGGACCGTCCCAGACCAGATCGGCCCAGATCGGATCATCCAAGGTCCGACCGTCCCGGCCAGGCCCGTCCCAGTTCTGGCCGTTCAAGCTCCGCGCGCCCCTTCCGCGGTGAAGGCGGTCCGGCGCGTCCCTTCACCACCAGCAGCGGCAAGCCACGCGTGGGCGGCGCGCGCCCCAGCAGCAAGCCCAAGCCTGGCGGCTTCTCAAGTTCCGGTTATAAAGGCAAACCCTCCGGCCCCAAGCGCTCCGGCAAACCTGGCGGAAAGAAGCGCGGATAATCGAGCTGGTCTAGCAAATCCAAATGTGCCGCTGGTCTCCATTTAAAACTGCCGGCATCGCATGGAAGCCGGTTGCACACTCCGCCCCATTCCGATACCCTCAATTCGCTATGATTTCAATCGATGAGTCGATCCATAATCGCCGCAAACTCGCATTGTGCGGCCTGGCTTTTGCCTTCAGCGTCCTCACAGTTTTTCCCGCGCCCGCGCAGCAGATGCCCAAGCCCGAGCCGTTTCCGGATGTGATCCCCACCCAGCCGCCCGATTCTCTCACCATGCAGGATCCGGCCGCGTTCGCCGAAGTCAAAATGAGCTTCCCCATCGCCGCGGGCCCGTTTGAGCCCACCTGGGACTCCATCGCTAAGAACTATCCCGGCGAACCAGCCTGGCTGCGCGAGGCAAAGTTCGGCATATGGGTGCACTTCGGCCCGCAGTCCGCCGGCCAAAGCGGCGACTGGTACGCGCGCAAGATCTATCAACCCGGAACGCCCGCCTACGACAATCACATTCGCGACTTCGGACATCCCTCCGAGACCGGATACAAAGACGTGCTGCACAGCTGGAACCCGGCCAAGCTCGATCCCGCAAAACTGGTCCAGCTTTATCACGACGCCGGAGCGCGCTTCCTGCTAGTGCAGGGCGTGCACCACGATAACTTCGACAACTGGAACTCGACCTATCAGCCGTGGAATTCGGTGAACATGGGCCCCAAGCGCGACCTGCTCGGCGAATGGTCAAAGGCGGCGCACGCAGCCGGAATGCGCTACGGCGTAGCCTTCCATCACGAGTACACCTGGTGGTGGTACCAGCCTGCCTTTGGCAGCGACACAACCGGACCCAAGGCCGGCGTGCCCTACGATGCGGCGACGATCACGCTGGCCGACGGCAAGGGCAAATGGTGGGAAGGTTACGATCCGCGCCTTCTCTACGGCATCAATCTGCGCGCCTACAAAGACGTGGCCAACGTGAAGTATCGCCCCGAGCAAGGCATCTTTCAGGACCACCTCGATTACGCGCATTGGTACGCCACTCGCTGGGCGCTGCGCATCATGGACGTGATCAACAAATACGATCCCGACTTCATCTACACCGACGGCGATTCGACCCAGCCCTTCAGCGGCGAGAAGACCGGAACCGGCTACAAGTCCGACGCCATGCAGCGCGTCATCGCCGACTTCTACAACCGCACGCTCGCCAACCGCGGCAAGGTCGACACGTTCAGCATCGTCAAATTCCATCCCAAGGAAAACGGCATCGTCAACACTGTTGAAAGCCGCTTCCCCAAAGACATCAAGCTCGATCAGCCGTGGATCGGCGAGAACGCCCTCGGCGACTGGTTTTACCGGCCCGACTTCACTTATAGCGCCCGCGCGCTGGTTCTTTACATGCTTGAAGTCGTCTCCCGCGACGGCAGTTATGCCGTGAATATCCCCATCAAGCCCGACGGATCGCTCGACGATCGAGCCATCCCCATGCTGCGCGACCTAGGCGCATGGATGAAGATCAATGGCGAAGGAATTTACGGGAGCAAGGCCTGGGTCAAGCTTGGCGAAGGGGTCTCAGACGACAAAGGCAACCTGCGCGTGATGCCCTTCGGCGCGCTCGGCAAGGCTCATGCCGACTTTCAGTTCGGGCCGACGGACTTCCGGTTCACCGTAGGCAAGGACGGTTCCATCTATGCGTTTGCGTTGGCCGTGCCCAAGCCAGGTGAACAGATCACCATCGCTTCGTTCGGCAGCAGCGCCGGCCTGCTCACGGCTCCCATCCACGCAGTCACTTTGCTGGGCAGCACCGAAAAGCTGGTCTGGAGCCAGCATCCCGAGGGCCTGGTGATCGCAGCTCCACCAAAACTGCCTTCCGACATTGTGGTCGCGTTCAAGGTCCAATAGGATCTGATTGAAGCTTGAGTCCTGTCCCTAAACTTGCCATCGGAAATGGCGAAGGACCAAAGCAGATTCCCGCCACGGCGGGACTCACCACCCCCAAACTGCAGTACGTTTGGGGCCCCGTTCGCTCAGAATGACAGCCTATATTCTTTTGTGAACTTCTGGGACAGGACACTAGACGATGCTTCGAGTTGGACTAACAGGCGGCTTGGCGAGCGGCAAGAGCACAGTTGCAGGCTACCTGCGCGAACTGGGCGCGGAGGTGATTGAAGCCGATGCGCTGGGACGCGCGCTGATGGAGCCTGGGCAGCAGGTCTACTCCGAAATCGTTCGCGTCTTTGGCCCCGAAGTCGTCAGTCCCGATGGCCGTCTGAACCGCGCGCGGCTTTCGGAGTTGGCGTTTCAACACAACCGGATCGATGAGCTGAACCGCATTGTTCATCCCGCGGTGATTGCCGCGCAGCAGCTTTGGATGGATGGGGTTTTCGCGCGCGACGCAGGCGCGGTGGCTGTTGTTGAGTCGGCGCTGATCTTTGAGGTTGAGCGCGATGCCCGCGCACGCGGCGAAACGGATACCATCCTGGCAGACTGGCGGCGGCGCATTACGCGCCTTGTCGTGGTTACCGCGCCCGATGAAATCAAGATCCGGCGTTACGCGGATCGAGTATTGCAGTCTGGCGACGGATCAGGCCGGGAGGCCGTCGAGGCCGATGCCCGGCGCCGGCTGGCGCACCAGATTCCCGATGCCGAAAAGGCGGCGCGCGCCGACTATGTGCTCGAAAACACGGGAGATAAGGCCGCGCTGCACGCCCAGACCGTCGAGGTTTGGCATCGGCTTAAAGCGGAGAGCAACAATTTTCTTCGTAACTTGTCTTTAGAATAGAGAGTGACGGCCCGCCTTCTCCAAGGCTTGGAGGAACATCGGCGCGCCGCCAGCGTATAACAGTTGTCAGCTGTCAGTTCTGGATGAGGTGAATCCTGCTGCAAGGTTCCTTACTGAGAACTGACCACCGATGACTGACGACTCTAGAAAGGTTTTGAATGTTTAGAACCATCAGACCGTTTCGTTTCTTGGTTTTTATCGCCGTTATTGTGGGCGGATTCTGGTTTGTCACATCGCATCTCTCATCTGGTCGCGACGGTAATGCCGGTCCCAATCGTCCCAGTTGGAACCCGCTTGCATTCTTCAGTGGGCATGGCGACGGCTCGCCGCTTCAGCTTACCGAGGCTGAGGCCGCGCCCACCTACGACGCTGAGGAGCAGAACAATATTGCTGTCTACAAAAGGGTGGTGCCATCGGTGGTGAACATCACATCAAAGGCGCTGGTGTTCAACTTCTTTTATGGCACGGTGCCGCAGGAGGGCCAGGGTTCGGGCTTCATCCTCGACAAGGCCGGCCACGTGCTCACCAACTACCACGTCATCGAGGGCGCCAATCGCGGCGTCAAGGTGATGCTCAGCAACAAGAACAGTTATGACGCCAAGGTGGTGGGCTCAGACAAGGCGCACGACATTGCGCTCTTGCAGATCGACGCGCCAAACCTTCAGCCGGTCACGCTGGCCGATTCGAGCGAACTCTCCGTGGGCCAGAAGGTTTACGCCATCGGCAACCCGTTCGGCCTGGCAGGAACCATGACGCGCGGAATCATCAGCGCCATCCGCCCGATTAAGAGCGCGGACGGCGCGCCTATTGCCGACGCGATTCAGACCGATGCGGCCATCAATCCCGGCAACTCCGGCGGTCCGTTGCTGAACTCGCATGGCGAGGTCATCGGCATCAATACGATGATCGCTTCGAACGGCGCCGATCAGAGCTCCGGCATCGGCTTTGCGATTCCCATCAACACGGCCAAGGCGGTGCTGGCCGACCTGAGCCGCTATGGACGCGTCAAGCGGCCTTCGCTGGGCATCGTCTCCTATGCGATCGGTCCCGATCTGGCCTCGCAGATGGGACTGGCCGCCGATTCCGGCATTCTGGTTCAAGAGGTCGTACCCGGCGGCGCCGCTGAGCGAGCCGGCATCCGCGGCGGCAATCAGCAGGCATACGTCGGCAATACGCCGATCATGCTGGGCGGAGACTTGATCGTGGCCATCGACGGCCACGAAGTCAGCGATCCCCAGGACATCACGACGCTGATGGACAAACACCAAGCCGGCGACACCGTCAGCGTCACCTTCTATCGCGGACGCAGACAGATCACGCTTAAATTGATTTTGGGAGAAGCGCGGGACGCGAATACCTAGGTGGGAACCGACAGGCAGCTCTTCTATAGAAAACTGGCAGCGAACCAACCTCGCAGTTCCGACAATGTTTCGAGCCACGCCTGCGACAGAAATAGCCCTCGTGACGCAGGCATGGACAAATCAGGAATCATTGAGTATGCATGACCAAATAGCGCCGCGCCATGGTCTGCACGCGACGCGTTTCTCTTTGGAGCTGCAATTGGTAAGCTCGCTTCCATGAAGCCGAGATGGAGGGCTCACGCGCTGGCCCACCAAACATTTGCTGGCGCTGAATTTCCACGATCTTCTCTGCTTCTTCGAGCCCATCCGGGCACGGATCCACAGCAGGCTTTCCACGAATCGCGAGGTAAATCACACAAAACATGGCAACCACTGCAAGAGCCGGTGTCAGCACAGCCGACAAAATGAGAACCGGATAATCCTGGCCACCAAATCTCCGAACCGTCAGAGCGATGCCAAGGATGAAAATCGCCAATCCGACTGCGATGTCAATCAGCACGGTGCTCATTTGGGAACTCCTGTCCAACATTCATTATGACGCGCCAGCCCGCTAATCGTTCGACAAAACTTGGGCAATCCAAGATAACCACCAAATCGCGATGACTAGCTGAATGCCATAAAGCAAAGAAAACAAAGCTAAGTGCCGGATTTGGATGGTCTGGATGCTTTCGTCCGTCGCTGTGATCGGCAATTCCATCTGCTGGATGCCCGGAGAACCGGGATTGCGTGTCCTCGCAACACCCGCTGCTCTCCAACTCCGAAAGTGGTCAGTACTTCTCTCTGCGCAAAGATGGACCACGATCGCAACAACCACATTCAACATTGCGGTTACAAAAATGTCTATCGAAATGTGCGATGAACCGTAAAAGTGCTTCCTGAAAGCACCAGTCGGATTTATAACGTCTCCCAAAATGAGACCAAGAGTGACGTAACAAATATCCTCTGGAATCGACAGAAGTGCAACCGCTTGCGCCTCGGCGTCTCCACATACCCGCAGAATCACCCATTTCATGGGCACCAAAACGACCGCGAGAAGCACAACCAAATTGTGCTGGAGAAAGTCCCCGATTCGGTCAATCATGCGGGCCAATTATACCTTTCAGTAAACCAGCCCGCAATTGAAACTTAAGGGCTTTGCTCCCAGATTGCAATGGCACTTGCGTGGGATTTCCCAGAAGAGATGGGCAAAGCAGCCTCAGGAGACCGCCTCATTCCGTGCGTTCCCCAAATCGCTCAGCCTGCCTTAAAGGGAGTTCGAACTTTGCGGGGTTTTGGCGTCGACTGGATCTTCCGGCGTCGGGAACTGCTTGTTGTGCTCGGCTTCTCTGTCGAGACGGGCGCGCCTCGGAACTTCGGTCAGGTCCTGATCGTGCGCGGCTTGATGCACTTCGGCCTGGGCTGGTTTCAGTTGCGTGAGGGTGGACTGCATTGCTTGTGCCTCCTTTTCGATTGAAGTGCGATTTTTTCGAGCAGGGCCATGTGGCCCTCCTTTGAGGTTGTGAACTGCAGCTACATAGGGGGGGTATTTATTATCTGGTAACGGGGTGCCGGCCGGGCGGATGTTTTAGAAGCCGGCCTGCGTCTCGTTGATCTCTGCCTGCGCCACTTGCATCCGCGCTAGCGCGACCGGCTCGGCATAGTGATTGGCCAAAATCCGAGCGGCTTTGCGTTGGTCCATATAGGGCTGGACAGCGGCCAACTTGATGGTGGATTGAGCAGCCATCTGCGCCAACGCGACCTTGCCGGAGATCGATTGAACCAGCGCGAAGACCGCGCTCACAATGGTTGCGACGCCCTGAATGCAGGCCAAAGCGTGCTGCTGGCTGGCTGTGTTGGTGATTTTTGCGGCGGCCAGAAGTGCGGCGTTTACCTGCTGCTGGAAGGTCACTACCTGAGCCTGAAGTTGTGCCAGCACGCTCGCCGTTGGGTTGGCCAGATATGCCTTTGCCTGCGCCACTAGCAGATTCGAGGCTGCGTCAAACCCAACCGTGGCCGCCATAAAGATCGGCGCATCTGCGGGGGCCAGCAGCGCAGCGGTCGAGTCTACCGTTGCCACAGCACTCTGCAAGGCCGGCGTCCAGTTGACGATGTCTTGCGCAACCGCCGTGCCCGAGCAGCCGCCCGCGAGCGGCAAGGGCAAAAGCAGGGCGATGAGTGCCCAGACGCCGATTTTGGGGGTGCTGCCGGAATGCAGGTCCTTCGACTCGTCCGCCGCGGCGGACTCGCTCAGGATGACGGCCGTGTTGGAAGGATCGCGAGCGAGAAGGCCCAGAAGGGCTGTGGCAATGGCGCTGATTAGCGTAACAATCGTGCCGCTGCCCGCCGTGCCCAGAGTCAGTCCCTGTTGAGAGAGCACGCCGGCAATGGTTACGACCGCAATCAGCAAGCCTGCGGCAGAAGTTTTCGGGTGTTTCCAAACGTTTGAGATTGGGTTCATGCGGAATGCTCCTAAGAAGAAACAGATTTTCGATTGAGATGGAAGTTGATCGGTCCAAATGGGAAAAGCGTGTCAGGCCTTATACGGCAAGTTGGCCCCCGCCGAGGCGGGGATAGCGAGCTAGCAAGTTGGCGTTGGTCGTCGCCGTTTTCATCACTTCGTGGGTCGGCGAAGCAGGTGGACTACTTGAAAGCGAAAGGGCGGCCGAAGCCGCCTATGGTTTTTCCCGGTTCAGTGGCCAGCCCGTTGCGGGCTGGCCACCAGACTCGGCATGTCGCAGCTTCGCAAAATCGAGCGCCGCCGTGGTTGTTGCCGCGCCGGGAGCTGCTTGCGCGCAGACAACGACGGTCCCGCGCCCCGGCGCCATCCGCATTGAGGGAGGGCGTATTCATTCGCCGGGCGCGGCATCTCCGTCGCTTGTCTGGCTATCTATGAATGCTAGTCAATTCGGGATATATCTTCTGCAAGGGAAGCGTGGATTGTAAGGCATATGGAATCATCTAATTGCCTAATCTCAAGTTGAGATGCTTCCTTGACAGGGAGCGAGACTAGCTCGCGCGTTTTACATATCGCCGCCCGCGAATCTCATACTCACCGCTTGCTACGCGGGCAATGGCTTCGGCGTAGGCGATATGTTCCTCGGCCAAGATCCGTTCCGCAAGCGAGCGCGCGTCGTCGCTCTCAAGCACGGGAATCGCGCGCTGCAAGACGATGACTCCGTGGTCCAGTTGGTCATCCACAAAGTGAACGGTGCAGCCGGCGATTTTTACTCCGTGCTCGAAAGCCTGCTGCTGCGCATCGAGGCCGGGAAAGGCAGGCAGCAGCGACGGATGAATATTGAGGATTCGATTCGGGAAGGCGGCGACGAACTCCGGCGACAGCAGGCGCATGTAGCCGGCGAGGCAAACCAGGTCGACGCTGTGCGAGCGCAGGCATTCAATCAGGTCCGCGTCCTGCTCGGCGCGCGTGCGGCCTTTGGAGATGAAAACCGCGCTGGGCAATCCTAAATCGCGAGCTGCTCCGAGACCGGCGGCATCCGCCACGTTTGAGACTACGACGGCGATCTCAACGCCAGGGAGACGGCCTTCAGCTATGGAGCGGGCAATGGCTTTGAAATTGGAGCCGCGGCCGGAGAGAAGGATTCCGATGCGGAGAGGCCGATCTTTCGACGCGAGTTGCAATTCTTCCCTCAGGGGCTAAAGCCCAGCATCTATTTGTTGCTCTTGCGGCACGATCCGCCGCGGCGGATCGCGCCCTTTCAAAGCAAAACGTGATAGACGCTCTCACGTGTACTGTACCCGGCG
>CAZSVJ010000096.1:0-11853 GCA_964610185.1 uncultured Occallatibacter sp.
TTGAATGCGCTCCCGAATCCGGTCTAGGTCGAGATGTACTAGCTTTCTGTCCAGCAGATCTTCTACGGCAACCTCTCGGATCTGCTTGCCCAATTCGGTGCCCTGGACAAGCTCCCCCAAACTCGGCACCATCTTGTATTCCACCTTGGCATCGGTGGCAAGCTTCAAAATCCGCACCATTTCCTGTCCCGACGCGGAAGGGATGGCAATGAGCAATCTCTTGATTGCGTGCTTCCGCACCAGTGCTTCGAGGGCTTCTCCCGATCCCAACACTCGCTCGCCATCCAGCACCAGCCGAGCTTTGCCTGGATCGTCATCGACAAAGCCCACGACATCGCACATCAGAGACGGGTTCTGTAGCAGTTCCCAAAGGAGCGCCAGTCCTGCTGCGCCTGCGCCATATATGAGTGTTCTCGTCCGCTCCCCCTCGACCTTGTTCCTACTTTTCGCGGTAAGAACCACGCGAACTGTCAACCTTCCCCCGGAAGTCAACAAGCAGCAAATCAGCCAGTCGAGAATGTATACAGAGCGCGGAATGCCCCCAGGTCCGACTAGAAGGAATACGATCAATCCGCCCAGTATCGCCCCCGTTGAATTAGCTAGAACAATATGCACTGCATCGTTGGCTGACGTATGCCGCCAACTCACCTGGCTGACGCGGGCTACGATGAAGGATGCGAACTTTGCCGCTGCCCAGACACACAGGGCCACTCCCATCGGGTGGAAGTATTGGGCAGGCACTGCGCCGTCGAATCGCAACTCGAATGCCAGGATTGTAGACAGGAAAAATGCCGCCAAATCGAAAGAATACACGATAGATTGGCGCCCGATGCGTTGCGCCCTGTCCAGAACAACTAGCGTCGATTGCGAAGACATTTCTTTCCCTCATAAACTGTCGAAACCTTGTTCATTCTCGTGGCTTTCAGGCCTTGATGAACAGCCGATAGCCGCGCACAGCAGGTGCAATCAATTGGCCACGGCCTGTCGGAGCCCACATCGCTTGGTGAACTTGCTAAGCCTTGCACGCTCTCAATTGGTCTCAGATAACATCGGCTCCCGCTCATCGGTCGAGCACCTGCCATGGAGCCGGAATGCCGACTGCGCGACTTCCAGCCGACATTGTCGAAATTGAAGATAGCGCGCTTTTGAGACTTCACCCCATGCGGTTCAGTCCGGGTACTCACCAGTCAACTTGGCCATGGGCGCCGGATAAGAGGGGCTCCTTGGAACGATCAAATCCAGCCAGAATCTCGAGTATGCGCGGTGAGCTTCCAGGCTAGTTGAATATTGGGGCTTGTTGCCATCGATCAGGCTGTATATCCCTGGATGCATCAACACCGTCATGATCAATGCGGATGTCAATATTGTGGGATCCAAATCGCGAATTCTCCCGCTTTTGATATTCATCTCCAAATAGCGATTGATTGTCGATAGGACTGGCGAGAGTTGCTCCAGGCAGAGTTCTTCCGCCTTCGTGTGCAACTCGACGAATGCGACCGCAATCAGCCGGAGCAACTCCGGCCGGTAGTTGACTGTATCCGCGAGCATCTCGATAATCTTTGGCAAGACCACTTCTGGTGAGTCGCATTGCGTCATCCCCTTCAGCACGTCCTGGCGAAACTTGAGCCCCGCGGAATAGGAGCGGAGCGACGACCTGAAGAGTTCTTCCTTATTTTCGAAATGGCGGAAAAGCGTGTTTTCACTCACTTCGGCAAGGCGGGCTATCTCACGAGTGCTCGTTCCGTAATATCCTTGGTGCGCAAACAGCTTGCCTGCCGCCTGGAGAATCTTCTCTCCCCTCACTGAGCTCCTAGGTGTAATTAGCATCTGGCACGCACTCCACATTACGATTGCAGGGCTTCGGCTGCCTGCGCGAGAGATTGTTTGTCATCGATCATCTGAAAACGTAGTTTTTCTGAACATTGGCCGCGGTTGAGGATGTCCTTGATATCATCCGCACCGCAATTGCGCGTCTTCGATCAAGCACCTGCTTGGATCATTCGAGTGAGGGAGTCTTAGGGACCGGCATACACAGGGTCTTGCCGCTCCAAACAGCAAGACCCCATTGAGCGAAGCCTAAAATCAGGTAGCCATCCAGAACATGGTTCTTGCTACGACCGATTGCCATTGTCCATCGTCAACTGCCGTGCTGCGTGAGGAAGGCTACCAGATTCTCAGAATTGTTTATCTGGCCGAGCAGCATGCCTGCGATGATGTCGTGCTCCAGCAACTCAGGCAGGGCAGAACTCACATCATTCTCTGAATTCTGGCCTGGAAAATGAATCAGGAGAACTGGTCTTTCGTCAAAACGGCCTCCCGAAGCGCGCTCTTCTTCGTCGCTCCAGAATTCATCATGTCTCCAAAGAGGGATACGCCAGGAATGATCCGAAGAAACGATCACTGTCGTCTTGCTGGCTGACGGAGTTGCGTAAATCGCTTTCAACAGTACGCCCAGTGTGTCGTCGGCAAGCACAAGATTGTCGAGATAGGTGCCGCCAGTGCGCAGCATGTGATTCTTGCGATCATATATGCCGTGTGGATGGGGAACGTTCAGGTGCAGAAATACGAAGCGGACTTGGCCGTTTCCGATCAAAGCTTGCGCGCGGGTTATCAAGTTGCGATAACTCTGCAAATGCGCATCTGTCGATGCTGCACTGCCGTGTACCTGCTCGACAAGAAACGCCGCCGGAAGAAGAACCGCGTTGGTTAGCATCGACTTTTCTTCCGACGCGCCGTACCCTTCTATTATCAGATTTGCGGGATCCGAAGAACAAACATTGAGTACAGGTGCGAGGATGCGGCAGTAGGGAATGGCCCAACCGTCAACGCCTGTACTCCATCCGTTCTGCTGAGCCAAGGCGAAGAGTGTGGCATTTGGATCATAGGCGAGCCACTGGTTCTGGGATTCATCCTTGTACCAAAGGTCCCCATCGACGGTGCTCTTAATCTGATCGAAGCGACGGCCCAAGAGCAAAGAAGGTATGATGCGATCCGTATAGAACCCAGAAGGCTTCAGGTTGTTCGACGAGACACTCTCTGCGCGCAAACGGTTGAAGTTGGGAAGATCCACGCCGGGAGCGGTGCGGTCGAACACCTGATCGTAGGAAAGCTCGTCGAAGAGAATCCAGACGATCCTTTGGTTGGGACTGGTGCTCGTGAAAACAGATGGATGGTTGAGATCGGCACGGTGGATGGGCTGGCGAAGCAAAGCGTGATGAAGGAGACACGGGACAATCCACAGAGCGGAGAATCCAAACCCTGAGATGACCAGGCGGACCGCGCGAACCGCAGGCCGAGTGACGCGGGGAAGAAAAACGACAAGTAAACCCGACAGCAGCAGGAGCAAAATGCAACTCTGCCTGCGCACGGCACTCCAATTAGCAGCAATTATCGGCAAGTCGATCTGCATCCCGGCGATTGTAATACCCACGATTCGCCACAACATGAGGCCTGCGAACAAAGCGTTGAGCGTTCTTTGCAGAATCGGGGGGAGATACTGAACGGCTACCAGGAAACCCGTGGCCAAGATGGCAACGCCCAGTAGATCCACCAAAAGGCCGCCAATTAAATTGGTGACCGGGAGCTCAAGATGATAGAGTCCAAGGTTCGAAGGGACGACGAATGGCAGGTAGAAAGGAAACAGCAACAGGAGCGCCGCGCCAATACCTTCGAGTCCCTCCAGTACAGGCCACTGCTTCACGCGATTGCCTCGACAAGCCAAAGAGAGCGTCCGTTCGGTAGTAGGTCGCGATCACGCACAGCGAATCTCCTTGAAAGTGTCTGAATGAAATACTCTTCGCTCAAGTGACTATAAAGCGCTTGGCGTCCCCGGCAGAGCTCGTCGAATTGGGAATCCCCCATGGGTATCCATTCAATGATTGCCCAACGAGTGGTTATTTCCCATAACTGTTCGAAGATGGCAACAAGCGGGATCTGGTCAGCCATTAGGAGATGATGCAGGATTCCTAGCATCAAAACGATGTCAAATCGTCCTCTTGCGCGATCGAGAAGACTGGCGCTCTCGCGGTTCTGCCACCCCACCGCGGGGGTCGGCCGGGCAAAGTCGGCAACGATGGCCAGGATAGGCAGACCGTTGCGGGTTGCGGTTTGCCAACTGAGATCGGAGGCTTGCACATCCGTGTCCCAGGCCACTACATCTGCCCCGCTCTCAGCTGCGATGCGCGAATAAACGCCAGTATTGGCGCCGACATCGAGGACGCGAGCGGGCCGAATGCAGTCCAGCGCACCGCGGACAAATGCCTGCTTGGCCTCGTGAGACGAGGATTTGTAGTGGCAGGCAGTATGTGTGTAGCCGCTCCATCGCGATGGGCGCACCGAAGGGGCCAGAGAGTGGAGTAATTTTCGCGTCGAACGCAGCAAACGGCGCACCACGAAGGCGGAAAGCTCCTCGGAAACCCGAGGCCCACGGACTCCGCTATGTGCTTTCTTCTCCAGCAGCAGCGGGAGCGTGACCAGAGCGCGAAGAGGATGACGCCAACGGCCAACTAGAGGCAGAAAGGGAGCCAGGTCGGCAGGCTCGTAACCGTCGCGGCGCTGCACCGTGGCAGCAAGGGGCCAGCCGAGGTTCACGTATGCGCAGAGCGGTAGCAAGAAGGTTCGCACGAATTGCGCGTAGGCCATCCAGAGAGGGCTTTGTGGATCGCGTTGCTCGAATGACAGCACGTCTACAAAAATTGGGCGAGGTCCAGAGAAGAGGATGTTGAGCGGGGTAGCGTCCTTGAGAATATACCCGTTTTCAACGGCCTCCTCGCAAAGATCGAGGGTCAGCGAAGCGGCATCCATCCACTGACTTGGCGTCCACTCCCAAGGATAGGAGACAAAGAAAATAAGCTCGTGCTCAAGCAACGCAGGCTGCCCGGATTCGGAGGCTAGAATCTGAGTTGGCGACATGCGACGTTGCTCCATCCAGCGCCGAGCGAGTGGCGAGCGAATCCACGCCAAGGCCGACGCCGCAGACTGAGGGTAGATCTCGCGCAGAATGCGATCTCCGTCCCGGTAAAGCCTACCTTCAGGATCGCGGAAGGTTCCCTCGGTAACCGATGAACATGAAATCACTGCTTGTTGACTTTCCCACTCTTTGACCCGGAGTGACCGGTTATGCGCTTGAGGAACCCACGGAGACGTCTACGGAGCAAAAAGATCATGCCAGCGAACGTCGTACTGATGATCTGCACCGCAAGAAGTCCAGATCCGGGATCTACGTATGCGTAAGCGGGTTGTGCAAGAGCGCAGAGCACAGCAATCATCTGAAGCACAATAATCGAGAAAGCTATCGCATCGTGTAGCTGTCGCGAACGCACTCCTTTAGCGGTCGAATCGATCGTCAACATTGTTTCCTGACGGCCCTTAGGGCGCTTTGTTTATTTATCGCAAGATCGCTCAGCCTCCGCGCCATCCCAAGGGGCCGCGAGCTGACATCGCAACCCGGGCGGCCAGGTTGATCGTGACGCCCCTAATTTCTTACGGATTATTTTCGGGCGCGCTTTGATTCTGGGTGATCCCAGACAGAAATGATTGAGGAAGCCGGCTTCGAAAGAGATTAGGGTCTAACAACTCTTTGCTCAACCGAATGATGCAATAGGCGGCTGCTCCGCGTGCGTCCTGCATATGGGTCTGCGCGATGCACCTTGCCCTCCAGGACTTAGCGCGATATGCGTCTCGCGATCAAGGGAGAATCGGCTCTAGATCTGGAGCGTCTACCTCCATTGCCGCATGCTGGTTAATCAATTCGATTGTCAGCACGAACCGAAGGTTGTCGGCCTTTCTCACAAGAGTTCCTTGAATACCCTGCATTACTCCGCTCTTGATTCTAACTTTTTCGCCGATCACAAGGTCACGAAACGGTTCGATTCGTTGCCTACAGAAGTCGGAGCGCAGAAACTCTACCTCGGAATCCGGAAGGGGGACACACTCTCTGCCGTTGCCCACAATCTGCAGCACACCGGGCGATTGGAGAACCTTCGCGCGTTCTCGGGAATTAATACGGACAAACAGGTAGGTTGGAAACAGCGGCAGGATGAGCTTCATCCGTTGCCGGTTCTTCCAGCCCCGAACAGCTTCATACGTAGGAAGAAAGGAGTCAATCTCCCGAATATCAAGCTGCTTCAGCGCCGACTTTTCGTGTTGCGGAAAAGTGTAAACCGCGTACCAATTGCGATCATCCGCGGCAACCATGCTTTCGGGGTTCTCGAAGACTGTGCCGCCAACTGTTCGACCCATCGCCTGCTGACTCACACGAAGCCTCTGAATTCACAGGAGCGTCGCACAAAAACAGTCGGCAACGTCCGGATGTGCATAAAATGGAAGCGTGAATTGCTGGCTGCCTTGTTGGGCGGCACAATGCGCATGGCTCTGCCATCCTGACTTAGCAAATCACCTTTGCGCTAAGCCCCTCATTCAATCATCCCCAAACCATCCACCCTACTCGCGAGAACAGCCGACGCCTTTGGGCGAACACACAACGCGCCGAAATCGCTCGTGCGTGCGTCGACCAACAAACAACACAGCGACTAAGAGGCGACTCCTGTGCGCAGGATTAGGGAGCCTTGCTTTCAAACTCTAATGATCGTAAGTCAACGCTGCCGTTTGTCAAGCGCACAAGTGCGACAAGTCGCGCCAATAATCGCCTTGAGAGAGTATCTCCCGCCTGTGACTGCCGATTGTTGAATAAGTATGTTTCTATAAGCGAATTGCAACCATTTTGGGACCATTCCCGAAATTGAACATACCCAAAATGACCACGAAATGAGTGGGTTTGGCCTGGCGCACCCGGCAAGTCGAATCAAGCGCTCCCCGCTGGTGATCCTGAAAGCACTTGCTATCGCTGCTCGCTCCAACATCGAAGGTGAACGGACTTCGCAAAAATCATGCCTTACCTCGGCGCTCAATCAAACTGGCCTCAGTGGCTGGAGAACGTCTTGATCACTCAGCACAGATCGGGCTTTGAGAACGGCCGTCTGGCAAAAAGCGCCATGAGTGTAGCAAAAAGTCGTGCGCATTCTGCAAACCGTTGAACGAATGACACTGAAGTTAGATACGTGTGTGGTTTGTTTCCGCACGCGACCTAGCGCCGTCCAACATTTATAGTCCCGGATTTTCGTTGACGGCGACGGCAGTCTTCTGCTCAGAGCCGATGTTGCGCTTGGTGGTGTGGATGGAGGTGTGACCAAGCAGGTGGAGCGTTCGGCGTCTTGAACATTCGCACCGGCCGGTACTTCTTCACACATTCAGCGCTGGAGCGAGCCTTTCTCGATCATGCACAGCAGGCCATTTCAACGACTGGCCTGGGGAAGGAACTGGAAACGGATTGGCTCTCTCTTACTTGCGAGTTTATGCCGTGGTCTGCGAAAGCAAGGAAACTGCTGCGCCCGCAGTAGGCACCGGTTGGTACGGCGGGAATTCATGCGAGTACCGCTTCTCAACATGCGCTTGCCGTAACCGTTGCGCGTGTTGCCAACTTGTGAGAACTGGAACGCCTCGCCGTTGCGCGGTTGGGCTCGCTGTCCAAATACCGCAATGCGTACCGCCATCATTGTTGGCCGGTCACCTCGATTCATGACTTGAAGCTGGCTCCGTTCCACCCGCTTGCCACAGAGGGCTCAGTAGACACAAGCAAGCAGCACCTGGAACATGGAGATCCCGTTCAAACTCCGTGCGGCGGATAGCGGGCGGCTCCTGGCCACGTCGTTTCGCGAGGTGGATTTCAGCGATCCGGCCAGTTGCGAGGCTGCAGCGCAATGGTGGGTCGAGTCCACAGCCGCAGGCAACAATGGAATGGGGGGCAGACCCCCGAATTACATCGGAAAGGAACGCCTCGGAATACCGCAATCGTCAATCAAATGCCACGGCTCAGAATACCTGCGCATCATCGATGGGGCGGAGTATCCATTGCCCGGAAATCTGGGCCTTGCTTCAAGCCTGCAGCGGCGGGGCCAAGCGCTCGTTGGCGGCCTGAGAATTTGCATCACGCATTGAGGCTCTGGACGGGTTGTTCGCCGGGAGCCTCTGCGTCGGATATCCTGCGCAAAATGAAGGCCTAGCACCTGGTTCAATCCTGTTCGGAAAACTTGATGGACAGTCTTTGCGCAAATCGAGACACTCTTCCGCAAACCTACAACTTTCTGCAATTCGATCATTCTTGACGCCTGGCAGATCCCTGCCGGGCGGCCCAAACCCTCGCATTAACGAAATTGCAGAAAACCTAGCAACTAAATCATTAGTTGTGCGTCTCAAGTTACAGGGACGGTCGACATGCGGCCTACCTGGGACCCCGACGCCTATGCCTCCGAAACGATCCATCACGCTGACCCAAGCCGAACTCCGGCTCATGAAGGTGCTGTGGGAACGCGGAGAATCGACCGTGGCCGACATGGTTTCCGCCACCTCCGCCGAAGCCGCGCTGGCCTATACGTCTGTCCTGACAACGATCCGAATCCTGGAGACCAAGGGGTACGTCAAACATCGGCAGGAGGGCCGTGCGTTTCTCTACAGCTCCTGTGTTGCAGAGGCCGAGGCTGGCCGCTCCGAGGTTCGCCACGTGTTGCAACGGTTCTTTGGCAACTCCCGGGAGAGGCTTTTGATTTCCTTGCTTGGCGACGGCGAAATCAGCCCCGACGAATTGAGCCGCTTAAAAGAAGCAATTGCCAAGGCGCCCGATGAAGCGCCGGAGGAAGCCTAGATGGAGCCGATTCTTCACACCGCGACTTTGGTCTCCGCTGCCGCTGTGAGCGCACTCTTCTCTGCCATTTGGGAAGGCTCCGTGGTGGCCATTTGCGTCGCCGTTTGCCTGCGTATGCTGCCGCGCCTCGGTGCCGCGTCCCGGGCCATTATCTGGCTAGCCGTTTTTTCCCTGCTGGTCCTGCTGCACCTTGTCCTGCTGCACATGGGCCCTTCCTTCAGCGGGCCCCATCGCAGCGGGAACCCGGCACATGCAATCCATCTTGACCTGGGCTGGAGTCTCGGAATCGTCGCCATCTGGGCGGTGCTCTCACTTGTGCGAGGAACACAACTGATCCTGAGCGCCGTTCGTCTAACCAGGCTGGCCAACCGCGCAACTCCGCTCGCTCATGACGCCGCGCTGCTGCCACTGATCCAAGGCGGCCGGGCAGCCACGCTCTGCACTTCGGTCGAGGTCGAGCGGCCCAGCGTATTCGGCTTCTTTCGCCCGCGCATTCTCATTCCTCCGGCATTGATCGAAAAACTTTCCACCTCCGAGTTGCAGCAGGTTGTGCTGCACGAGATGGAGCATCTGCGCCGCCGCGACGACTGGACCAATCTCTTCCAGAAGGCCGCCATCGTGCTGTTTCCGCTGAACCCGGTGCTGCTGTGGGTTGAGCGCCGGCTCTGCGCGGAACGGGAGTTGGCCTGTGACGACCGCGTTCTTCGTTCCAGCGCTGGTCCCAAGGCCTACGCCATTTGCCTCACACGACTGGCCGAATTCTCCATGATTCAGCGCAGCCTTTCGCTGGCGCTGGGAGCATGGGAACGGCAGTCGGAGCTGGTGCGCCGCGTTCACCGTCTGCTGCGGCGGCCTACCGAGTCGATGGGCGCCCGGCAATCGAAGCTCGTAACCGTTGGCCTGGTCCTCGGCGCGCTGGGAGGCGCAATTGCCTTGGCGCACACGCCGGAATTAATCAGCTTTGCCGCCCCCGCGAAGCCGGCGCTACAGGCTCGCGAATCGAGTGGCGTTCGGGCACAGGTTCATTTGGTTAAAGCTGTCATGCCCGAACGGCCTCTTCAATCCGCATTCAGAGCGAGGCCCGTTCGCAGCAACACTGCAATCGCAAGGCGCAATCCGCAGCAGCTTTTCACAGACCGCTCGAAAGAATTCGTGGATAGTCGGCGTGAGTTCGTCGTGCTCACTGAATGGACTGACACAGATGCTCCGCCGCGGGTGGTCTTCGCGGTGGTCCCGGTCCGTCAAGCAGATCATGAAAGCAGGTTTGCCGCCGTCGCAACACCGAACGGCTGGCTCATCGTTCAAATTTAAAAGCAAATCAGAATAGCGCAATCGCATTGCGCTCCACTTCAAAACAAAACATCGACAAGGAGAACAACTTCCATGCATCAAGAAACTAATCAATTAGTAGCAATGGCGAAGAAATTTGCCGTACCTGCCGCCATCGCCGGAGCTTTCGCTTTGGGCGCAGTCATGTTCGTCGGCCATGGCAATGTTCACGCAGCGTCCGCCATTGACGACAACAGCGTATCGGCGCTCACCTCGCTCGATCGTGCCATGGAGGCGGTCGCATCGCGAGTGACTCCCGCGGTCGTCAATGTCGCGGTCACGTCGAAGGGTTCAGATGAGGTTGACGCCTCCGAGGGACCGATGCAGGGACTTCCTCCCGAGTTCCAGAGATTCTTCGGCCAGATGCCTCACCAGCATTTTCAACAGCCCATCGAGCATGGCGTAGGCAGCGGCATCATCATCTCGCCCGATGGCTATATCGTCACCAACGGCCACGTGGTCGATGGAGCAGTGCAGATCAAGGTTACGCTGAACGATCGCCGCATCCTGAAAGCGAAGCTGATCGGCGTGGATAAGCTGACCGACCTGGCCGTGATCAAGGTTGACGCGACCGACCTTCCCAGCATTGCATGGGGAGACTCGACAAAGCTACAGCCGGGCCAGACCGTGCTCGCATTCGGAAGCCCGTTCGGCTACTTCCAATTCTCGGTGACGCGCGGCATCGTCAGCGCGCTCAACCGGCCCAACCCCTATTCGGATGACCCGCGCAAGCCGGGCAACTTCATCCAGACCGATGCCGCCATCAACCCCGGCAACTCCGGCGGCGCGCTGGTTAACGCGCACGGAGAGCTTGTGGGCATCAACACTTTCATCATCTCCAACAGCGGTTCGTTTGCCGGCGCGGGCTTCGCCATTCCCTCGCAAATTGCCCGCGCCACAGCCGAGCAATTGATCGCGCACGGCAAGGTCGAGCACGGCTATCTCGGCATCAACATGAATGACGTCACTCCCGACAACGCTCACTTCTTCAATTTGAAGAGCGCGTCGGGCGCAATCGTCTCTCAAGTCACGCCGGATTCACCGGCAAGCCGCGGCGGAGTGCAGACTGGTGACGTGATTACGCAGCTCAATGGACAGGATATGGTCAACGGCAGCGCCCTGCAGGTCGCTGTGAGCGAATTGGCTCCCGGAACAAAGATTGCGCTGGGCGTGATCCGCGACGGCAAGCCGGTTACGCTTAACCTGACAGTCGGCCAATTCCATGGCAACTCTGAAGTGGCAAGTAACGACGGGCCGGAAGGGTCAAACGGCGCGCAAACCGGCAGGCTCGGACTTGCGGTCGCCGACCTTACGCCGGATGCGCGGCAGCAAATCAATGCGCCGGAGCAAATTCACGGGGTTGTAGTTGAGAACGTGCGCCCTGCCAGCCCCGCCGACGAAGCGGGCCTTCAGCCGGGCGATGTAATTCTTGAAGTCAACCGCAAGCCCGCGCAATCCGCCAGCCAGTTCGCGAGCGAGCTGCACCAGAGCCGCGATGGAAAGGATCTTCTGCTCCTGGTCTGGTCGAAAGGCAATGCGAGTTACCGCACTCTTCATCAAGATCAGGATGAACCAAAGGGTTAGTTGGATTATAAGTGAGGCCGTCGCGAATTGAGTTAGCTCGGAGCGGTGGCCTCGCAAAGTTAACCGCCTCGAGTTAGCTCACTTGAGCCACGAAGTTATCCGCTCCCAGTAGGATAAATCTGGGTGAGAGAACGGTTCATTGTGAGTGAGCATTGGAACGATCACAAGCTCGGATTGTGCCCCGCAATAGGCAGCAAGCTCTTCCGCCATTTCGACTGGGAACAGCCGATCTTTTTCGCCAT
>CAZSVJ010000097.1:0-11819 GCA_964610185.1 uncultured Occallatibacter sp.
AAAGAGCCAGCGCTTTCATGATGCTGCTTTCGGCGCCACCCGTAATATAGAACGCACCTGGCTTCTTCACCCTGCCCAGAACGAAGACCCGGCCGGCCTCCGGGACCCGGATATCTTCCCCGCCCTCCAGACGTAGGTTGAGCGCTGGATCCGTTCCGTCAAAAAGGCCATGCACCGGTATGCGTTGAATAAGCATCGCAGACTTATCTTCCGTTCCCGATGGCGGCTTGCTCACCAGAATCTCAGCTCCGGCATTCTCTCCAAGTCCCCCTGCGCGGGTGATGGCATCAAGCAGTGTCACGGTGCCTGTGGCCTGAAAAGTTAATGGACTCCTCACCGCCCCTAAGACAGTGATCGGCCTGCTGCGGTATTCGACGACGGACACGGTTACGATTGGATCAACCAGCACATTCCCCTCTGTCAGGGCCGTCGCAATTGAAGACTCAAGCTCCGCCGGAGAAAGGCCAGCGGCTTTGATGTGCTGCCTCAGCATCGGTAGGCGAATATTGCCCGCGTCATCGACGCGTACACTTCGGCTGAGTTCCGGCGCGTCATACACGGTGATGCCGAGCAGATCGTCCTTGCCGATTTTTTCCACCGGCAGGTTTGAGGCCTCATTAAGAGAAGTTGCTCCCGTGCCTCCGCGATTGGAGTTTACCTGCGCTTGTCCAGCGACCGAACCGGCAACCGCAAGTGCCAAGAGCAAGACGGTCAAACGTCTCATAAGCTACCTCTGATTATCGGCAGGCTGAATCCTGTCCGTCCAAGTGCTTCCTGCAGTTCTGTTCTGAAAAGACTTCCGCTACACGATTTAGTGATTTCCATTTCCCTTGATCATTGTAATTTCCGCCGCCAACTGCTCTATTTTTTTATCCAGGTTCTGCATCTGAGCCCGGAATTCGTCCATGTGACTCCACACCACATCGTCTCTACCTGCGCCATTCAGAAGCACGCGCATCGCGTCTCGCGTGATGTCGGATACGCTGCGCGCACCCGTGACTAAGCAAAGCCGTCTGAGAGCCGTATACTCCTCATCGGAGAGCCGGACACTGATCATGCGGGAGCGCGGTTTTAGGACTGCCATCTGGGATTCCGGGGCCTGCTAGACGATTCTGGGATCTCGTCCTTCACTCGCAAAAACGTACCGGATTGCGAACGAAAGAAGCGGCCATGTTTTGGGTTGCTCTCAACGCTTTTCTGATTCGGATGTGTGCTTTGGAACAAGCTCCGCCCCCGTCGGTCCCATCGTGGTGGTGGGACCTCTAGACGACCAGACGCACTTGCTGATGAAGTGCGGGGATGATCTGTCTTGGCGCTGCCCGAAGTGGGAACTAGAGTGCGCCGCTTGCAGAGAACCAGAATCACCCCACGATAACATGCATCGACTAAAGATTCAAGAAAATGTATGTCAGATGCATGACATACATCAATCTCTGTAATCTGTTGTAATTTCGCTGCATATGCATCATTTCAGGCAACTTGTCCTGCACAATTACCCGCCTCCATCAAGGTCGACTTGAAGGGTAGCCGTTGAGGTGGTTCTCCGGATGGAGGGAGCGCGATAAAGAACCGCCAACAATATTGCCACAAGAAATAACTCAATCCAGATTGCGTGCGGCATGACGACGGCGTTCCATAAGAAATGCGAGTCAAGATCGTGCCTCTCGACAAATCCTCTTAAAGCGCCCACCTGCGTCATCGCGACAAGCGGTAGGAGCAGAGGCAACATCAGCAGGAGTGCGGCCTTCGCGCTCCTCAGGCGCCAGTTGTCGACGGCCCAGTAAAGTACAAAAATAAAAAGAGCGGCGGTATAAATTCTCTGATAGACCGGGAAAAGCGTGAGAACGGAAATGATTGCGACGCCGAGTCCCTCGTTTTTTTCTGAAAGCCTGGCACTTATCAGAAATGCCGACACCATTGCCAGCAGCAGAAAAGCAGCCCACGAAACAACAGCGGACGCGTTTTGACTATGCGTGAATTGAAAGACAAGTACCTGAAGATTGACCATCTCGAACTTACCGGAACCGGGGCCATAGAAATCGTTGGCGCCTCCTGGCAATGAGAACTTCGTTACGGATTCTCGATAGGCGCCGAACCATTCGATATGATGAAAATGCATCCAGAGCAAACTGCTTGAGGAGATAGCCGCGCATGCAACCAGTCCGGTGAGCGCGGTCTTCCACTTCCTCCGCAGCCATGGGTACGCAAAGAAAAGGAATGCAACTTGTGGCTTCATACAAAAGCCTAACGCGAGTGCGATTCCCGACAAATAAGGCCGCCTTGGCAGAAACACGACTCCCATCCCTAGCAAGGCAATGGTCAATGTATTGAGATTGGACTGATGAATGCCACTATGCAGCGGCGCCATCGCCAGCGCGAATGCCATCATGTACATTTTTCGTAGATCGCTCCACGGCATTTCCAACTTTCTCGCCAGCATCAGAAGCATCGCGACGAAAAGAGAGATTGAACCCGCAAGATAGACGTAAACAGCCTCACGCCAGGGCATTGGTGTAAGTGCTGCGACAAGCGGGAATGCCGACGGCAAGTATCCCATCGGGTATAACTCAAGAATGCGCTTGTAGTCGACACCTCCGGTTGTGGAAGAAACCCTCGTAGCAGCCCAAATTCTCTCGAACTCCTGAATATCGTTATAGGGATTCTTACCCGCGACGAATGCCTTGGAAGCGACCCACGGCGTGGTCAGGTCATTGACCGGGAAGGTCAACCATCGCACGTCATGGACGAACTTCGCCAGCGAAAGAACGATCAGTAAGGCAACTCCGACGAGGCAAACTCTTCGATGCCTTTCGGGGTTGGATTCCATGAACTTGGTCACGGCTGTCGGATGAGCTCCTGAGTCGTATTCTACAAGTCGCAAAACAGTTATGAATTCTCAGATGCTTTAGCCCGGCCTAGGTCTGGATTTGGGTGATCCCGTTTCCAACGGCTGGATCAAGAGCGGGCGGTGAACGCTGCCAGAGCGTCATTTGCTTAGCATATGAGTTTTTCCTGGACTTCGCCTGCCCGCCCACAGTCCGCTTCGACGGCGATCTTCCCGGCGATCAGGGTCTATCGCTCAGAGCAACTCCGCGCCATGGTCGCTGCGAGTTTGAAGACTGTTCGGATTGCATACAGGACTGAAGGTCGGGCACGCCAGGGTCCAAAAGAAAGGCCGGTTTCTTGGGCTATCTGAATCACCTGCGGTGCGAAGTTTGTCGAATTTCGGTCGATTGATGCTTACCCCTGCCGATGAGGGATTCGTATGAGAAGAGCCTAAGCGGCTTCCCGCTCGATTCAAGCGTAGAACCTCATACGCAGTTCACCCGGAGGATACATAATGGCCAGGATTCTGATTGTTGAAGACGATCCACTTTCGGCGCTCGACTTGCGGCACGAGGTTGAGGGGCTAGGCTACGATGTGGTTGCGATGGCGGAGAGCGCCGACGAAGCATTGATCGCATCCGAGCAAAATCGGCCGGACCTCGCGTTGATGGACATTAACATTGTCGGCAGCATGGATGGTATTCAAGCGGCGCGCCTGCTGCATGACACGCATCGAATTCCGGTCATGTTCATCACTTCGGCGAGCGACGACCAGACCGTGGCCAGAGCTGCGAAGCTGCCGCTCTATGGGTATCTGGTTAAGCCATTCAAACGCAATGAGCTCAAGGCATCGATGCAACTGGCGCTGCAAAAGTCGGCTTCCGATTTCGCTCGGGAAATCGCTCACGAGACCATGGAAGCTGCGGTGGGCTCGTTGCCGGAGGGCGTCCTGACCGTCACCCTGGATCATCAGGTAAAGTTTATGAACCGCGCAGCCGAACAGATGACCGGCTACAACCTGTTCCAGGCGAAGGGAAAGAAGCTGTTCGACGTGCTGAACGTGATTGACAGCCGCCGCCGCGCTTTGCCGGACCTGAACAATGCGCAGGGCGCCGTCGCCACGGAAGAGTTTGGCTGCTCACTATCCCGGGACGGCAAGCCCTGGCTTCTCGTGGACGTAGCGGTGACTCCGCTCAAGGATTTTGGCGGCCGCCGAACCGGCTTCGTGGTGACGCTGCGCAACGCTGCCGAGAGGCTGCGCTCGCAGGCCGTCGAGGAGATTCTCGATGAGGTTCACTCATTTGACTTGGCTCCCATGCCGATGATTCAGCTGGATGGCGATGGATATATCGTGCGCGTAAATGCCGCGATGCTTGAGGAATCGGGAACTGATGCATCCGTCATTGTCGGCCGGTCGCTTACCGGCCTCAGTATGGACCCGGATCCGCGAATCGCCCAGGTGCTGTTTCATAAGTTACTGCAAGCTGAGGCCTCGATTGCCAATATTGAAACGGGGATGAAACACTGACTCCGGCAGGCTCGCCGCAACGACCCAATGACTAGCCAGGTCGCGGGAATGGGGGCGCCGTCACGGCGCGATGGGACTTGGCCGAATGTCATTAGCGCCTTCGCGCGCTGGAATGCCATCGGCATCCGCCCGGACCGCCGGCAAAGTAAAGAAGAAAACAGCGCCGGAGCCGGGCTGGGATTCGCACCAGATGGTGCCTCCATGGCGCTCGATGAGCTTCTTGCAGGTGGCGAGTCCAAGGCCGGTTCCATCGCGATCGCGCCCGCCGGTCAAGCGGGTAAAGGGCTCAAAGATCCACTTGTGCTTGGCCCTTGGTATGCCGATTCCATTGTCGGCCACGGAAAACAACCAGGACGCCTCGTCGCTGTTCGATGCGACCTTATTCGGCGCGGAGACATGAACGCTTGGCACTGGCTTGTCGCAGAACTTGAGGCCGTTTGCAATCAGGTTTTGCAGGAATTGAATCAGCTGCGGGGCGTTTCCGAACACAGCCGGTAAATTGTCCGCCGTAACCCTCGCCCCGCAATTCTCGATCGACTGATGAAGGTTGGCCTTGGTCTCCTCAAACGTCCGATTCATGTCAACCGCTTCGAACTGAACTTTAGCGTCAGCCAAAGTGTAACGGTGCAACGTATCGATCAGCCGGTTCATGCGCCTGGCTGTCTGGATCACCCAGTCCGCATATTGAAGGGCCAACACGAGGTTTTCTTCCTCGAGCCTTTCGCCGATGCGGATCGCAAAGGCCTCAATCGAGGCCGCGGGCGCTCGCAGGTCGTGAGCCAGCACGCGGGCGAAGTTCTCCAGTTCGTTTTGCTGCTGCGCGACCTTTCGTTGCAAGGCGCATTTTTCAAGCGCGTTTTGAATCGTGATCTGAACTGTCACCGCATTGATGCGAGACTTGGAAATGTAATCGGCGGCTCCGCGCTTCATCGCCTCCGCCGCAATCATTTCATCCCCCTGGCCGGTGGACATGATAATGGCCATGAACGGAAGCCTGCCGCGCAGCGCGGTAATGCCCTCCAGGCCATCCTCGCCTGGCAGCCGATAGTCGACGATGGCGCAATCGAAGTCGTGGCGCTCGCATTCCGCAAGCGCCTCCTCAATGCTGGCCGCTTCAATACATTCAGCGCGCAGCCCGGATTGGCGGACCGCGCGCTTGATCTGCTCGCGGTCGCCGTTGTCATCGTCGACGATTAGAATCTTGGACGCATTGACGGTCATTTCTGCTTCACTCTTGAGAACCTCTTGATCGTTGTTTCACTGCGCATGTGAATTCCAACATTCCCTTCTTGTGTTCCACGCCGGTGTGGACAAATGAATTGAGATGGGCTTTGCCAATCGTTTCAAGTCAAGTGAAATTCGGCGGCATCTCTCCCCTTCTGCCCGTCATTTCGTCAGTGGCTGCCGAAATGAAGATTCGGCTGCGAAGACCTGGTTCCAACGTCGGAGTGGGGCGGAAGCGGAAATGGCAAAGGCTGGCCGGCTGACCATCCTTGCCGCCACCTGTCGAATTCGACGGCCGGCATAGGCCGCCCGATACTGAATCCTTGAGCGGAACTACAGCCGAGATTCATGAGCGTCTGCCAGGACGCCTCGCGCTCGACGCACTCCGCGATTACATGAATGGCGAATCCGCGGCCCAGCTCGACGATCGAGCGAATGATCGAAGCGTCACGGCCCTGCTCGCGGATGTCCGACACGTAGGCGCCATCGATCTTGATCTCCGCAATCTCCAGCTCGCGCAGTTGTTTGAACGAGGTATAACCCGAGCCGAAATCGTCAATGGAGATGCGGATTCCGGCGTTGGCCAGTTTTCCCAGCGTCAAGAGGGCCTGCGACTGCGATGAAGCCACGGCGGTTTCAGTGAGTTCGAGAACCAGGCATTCCGGGGGAAGGCCGTGCCCGGCCAGCTTCTTCACGATCCAGGCGCACAGCGATTCGTCATCGAGCAGCCGCGCGGAAAGATTGACCGAGACGGGAACGCAAAATCCGCGAGCGCGCCAAATTTGCTCCTGGTCGAGTGCCATCTCCAGCACGGCGTGAGTAAGAGCCGTAATTGCGGAAGATTTTTCCGCGGTGGGGATGAAACTGTTGGGCAGAATCGTGCCCTGTTCCGGATGTTGCCACCGCACCAAAGCCTCTTTGCCGATGATCTGGTGGGAGAGGATATCGATCTGCGGCTGATAATGCAGCACCAGCTCGCCGCCGGCGATGGCGCGCATCAAATCGCTGGTGAACAGCACCGACGCGCTTTGAATCGGCTCCGAGCCGGGGATAAATGTCTGGATGCTCTTGCCGCCTTGTTTGGCCGCGTACATGGCCTGGTCGGCTCGCTGGAGCAGCGTCCGAGCGTCCAAGCCATGAAATGGAAACTGAACGATTCCTATGGAAATCCCCACGGTTACAGACTGATGCTCGATGAGCATCGGCTGACGAATTGAGTCGACAACCTTCTCCGCCACGCGCTGAGCATTTGCCGGAGTCCTGGCGTGAGAAAGAAGGCACGCGAACTCATCCCCGCCCAGCCTCGCCACCGTATCCGACTTGCGCACTGTGTCGGTCAACCGCCGAGCCACCTCGCAAAGAACCGCGTCGCCGGCGTCGTGCCCAAGCGTGTCGTTCACTTGCTTGAAGAGGTTCAGGTCCATCATCAGCACCGTGAACCCTTCGCTGTTCCGCTGGCTCATAAGGATCAGTTGATCGAGGCGATCTGAAAACAGCATCCGGTTGGGCAATCCGGTGAGTGAATCGTTCAGGCCAAGGTACTGGAGCCGCGTGCGGTATTTTGCCTGCTCCGTCTCCCGCATGGCCCACTGCAAGCTGTTCTCAATCACTCGCCGCATCGATTCAGCATCGATCTTCGACTTGGGGATGTAATCGGAAGCGCCGCGCTTCATCGCTTCAATGGCCACCATCTCGTCTCCCTGACCGGTGGACATGACGATGGGAAGGAGAGGAAATTTCTCGCGCAGGGCGGCAATGCCGGCCAGGCCATCCTCGCCCGGCAACCGGTAGTCCATAATCACCATTTCGAAGTTCGATTGCTCGCACGCGGCAATCGTTTCCGCGATGCTGGTCGCCTCGGTGCAAACCGAGAGCGGCATGGATTGGCGAATGGCGCGCTTGATCTGCTTGCGATCGCCTGCATCGTCATCGGTGATCAGGATTTTCAGCGCGTGGTTGTCCATTTGCCACTCGAGCCTCTTGCAGATTTGGATTGACACTTGCCGCGGCAAGCACTCTTCATGGATTTTTGCAAGAGGCTGTCCTGACATGCGATTACATTCATGGCATCTCGACGATCCTCCAGTAGGTGTCAACCAGGCTGAAGAGCTTGAGAAAATCCTCGCCCGCCTTCTCCTTGAGGATGTAGCCCGTAACGTTCAGCGAATAGGCAGCCTGCTTGTCCTCCGCCCGGTTCGATGTGGTGAGCATAAACACGATGGTGTCATGCAATTCGGCGTCTTCACGGATCGCCTTCACCAGTTGAATGCCGTCCATGCGCGGCATATTCAAGTCCACCAGCAGCAGGTACGGCGCTTCGAGTTTCGGCTTTTTATCGGACCCTTTCAAGATTTCCATCGCCTCGATCCCGTCCAGCGCGCGCACAATTGGATTGGCGATGCGGGCCTTCTGGAAGGTGCGCTCAACCGCTTTGGCGTCGCCGTCGTCATCCTCTACAAGCAGGATGCGAATGGGGTTGGGAGGCGGGTTTGAGGGCCATGTCATCATCTCTCTCCGATTCGGGCGAACTTGTGTTTCGTCTTGTTCGTCTTTCCGTTGTCTTTGGGCCAGGTAAAGCTGAAGGTGCTGCCCTGGCCAACTGTCGACTCCAGCTTCAGTTCGCCGCCCGCCACATCCACGTGCTTGCGCACCATGGCCAAGCCCATCCCGCTGCCTTCAACCTGGTCTCTGGGTTTCAGCGTCTGGAACATCTTGAAGATCTTCTCGTGGTACTGCGGCGCAATGCCGGGACCGTCGTCTTTGACGCTAAAGCGCCAATCCGCGCCCAGATCTTCGACGGAAACTTCAATCCGGCCGGCCTTTTTGTCATGATGCTTGATGGCGTTCGAGATCAGGTTGATGAGGATCTGCTGCAGCGGCATGCGAAAGACCTCAATGCCGGCGAGACTGGTTGTCGCATCCACGATGAAGCCTTCAGGAGGCGAAATAAGTCCCTGGATGTTTTCCATCAGCACCGCGCCGGAGATGGCTTCCGTATGGCTGTCGTCGGTCTCGCGGCCGATGCGCGAGTATTCAAGCAGATCGTCGAGCAGCCTGTCCATGCGCTGCACGCGGCTGCGCAGCAGGTTCATGTTCTCGCTCATCTCGGCGGTCAATTTTCCCGCCAGGTCCTCTTCAATCCACATTGAAGTATTGTGGATGACGCGCAGCGGCGCCTTAAGGTCATGCGATGCGGCATAGGCAAAGGCGTCCAGTTCCAGGTTGCTGCGCTCCAGGGCGTGGGTATATCGAACCAGCTTCTCCTCCGCTTGCCTGCGCTCGGTAATGTCGTTGTTGGTCTCCATCACGCGGGGCGGCGCGCCGTTCAAAGAGGGTTGCACCACCCAGCGGCTCTCAACCAAGATCGGCGGTCCGTCCCGAATCGAGTGCCTGAGCTCTCCTTCCCAATGCCCGTGCTCCACAAGATAGGCTTCGATCGCCTCCGGCCCCTCGGGGGACACGGTGCGCAGCAATTCGTGGGAAATATGGCCCACCGCCTGCTGCTTGTTGTACCCGTACATTTCCTCCGCGCCACGGTTCCAAAACCGGATTGTGCCATCGAGTTCGCGCACGATAATGCTGTCGTGCGACAGGTTCAACAGGCTGGCCAAGTCGCGCATGGCCTCCTCCGCAAGCATGCGCTCGGTGATGTCCCGCGTCACCTTGGCGAAGCCGCGCAATTGCCCGTTCTCGTCCCGCAAAGCCGATAGCGTCATTTGGGCCCAGAATCTTGAGCCGTCCTTGCGTACCCGCCAGCCCTCGCTCTCCGAGCGTCCCACTTCGGCTGCTCTCTGCAACTCCCGCGCAGGCAGGCCCGCTGCAATGTCTTCCGGCGTAAAGAACTTTGAAAAATGACCCCCGACGATCTCCTCGGCGCGATAGCCTTTGATCTTCTCCGCGCCCTCGTTCCATGTGCTTACCAGGCCCTCCGGGCTGAGCATCAGAATCGCGTAGTCTTTCACTCCTTTGAGAACCAGCTGCTCATTTTCCGTGCTTCGGCGCAGCGCCTCGTACGCCAGTTTGGCGGCGGTGATCTCCACGTTGGTGCCCACCATGCGGGTGGCGTTGCCGTTCTGGTCGCGGATCGCTTTTCCGGTTGCCCGGATATGGTGAATGCTGCCGTCGTCCCAGACATTGCGGAACTCAATGTCATAGGGCTTGATACCCGCAATGCAATCCCGGAGCCCGGATTCCACAGCCGCCCGGTCCTCCGAGTGCACGCGCCCCACCCAGAATTCGAGATCGCGCCGCTCGTCGCACTCCGGCTCTAATCCGAAAAGCCGGTAAATGTAAGCGTCGCAAGCGAACTTGCCGGTGGAAATGTCCCAGTCCCAGATGCCGATCCCGCAACTCTCGGTGGCCAGCGCGGTGCGCTGGTTGGCCTCTTTGAGCGCATTCTGTTCTGTCACGCGAGCGGTCACGTCCTGAAATGCGCCCACCAGCCGAACCGGCTTGCCGTTGGCGAACTGCACCGTTGCCGTGACGCGCGCCCAGATCCTGCTTCCATCCACTCGTATTACCGGCACCACCACTTCCCAGTCCTTGCCCTCGGATAGCGAGCGCTCGACCGCGGCGCGGATCACCGGCCTGGCTTCCGGAGCATAGAAGCTGATGCCCTCTTCAAGGGTCGGCACATAGTCGTTCTCGAACCCGTGCAGGCGGCGAGTCTCGTCCGACCAACTCACCTCAAGTGTGAGCAGATTGAGTTCCCAGCCCCCGATCAAGGCCAGCCTGCCGGAACGATCGAGAAACTCCTCGCTCTTGCGCAGCGCCTTCTCCCGCAGGCTGCGCTCGCTCATGTCTCGCACCACTCCCACGAAGAACTTCTGCCCCCGAAGGGAAGTCTCTGTGACCGTCAACTCCATGGGGAAGGTCCGGCCGGTTTTTGAAAGGCCCTCAAGCTCTCTGCCAACCCCAATCACCTTGGACTCGCCGGTCGACTGGTGACGCGCCAGATGGCCGTCGTGGGCGCTGCGGTCCGGCTCGGGCATCAGCATTTTGATGTTCTTGCCGGCGGCCTCCGCTTCTTTGTACTCGAACATGCGGCTCGCGGCGGGGTTGAGGCTGACAATCGTCCCTGCCCCATCGATGGTGACGATTCCGTCCGCCACGCTATTCAGGATGGCCTGCAGGCGAGCTTCAGTGTCTTCCAGCCGGTTCTGAATATGCACTCGGTCGGTCAGGTTTGCGGCGAACTTGATCACCTTGACAGGTTTATGGTCCGCGCCTAAAACCGGGTTATAGCTGGCTTCGATCCACACCTCCTTGCCCAGCTTATCGATGCGCTGGAAGAGACCCGAGCGATAGACGCCATCCCTCAGATCGTTCCAGAACTCAGCGTATGCTGAGCTTTGGCTGTGCTCCTCGGTGACGAAGATGCTGTGGTTTTTTCCCTTGATTTCGGCCTCGGTGTAGCCGAATGCGCGCAGATAATTGTCATTTCCCCGGAGGATGGTTCCGTCCATGGCGAACTCGATCATCATCTGCGATCGATTGATGGCCTCGATCTGGCCTCGATAGTCGGCCTCGGCGTCTTGCTCCCCGCGCTGCGCAGTCGAGGCGGTCTCGGAAGACCGCGCGGCCGAATCGGCGCGGTTCAATTCCGTTTCGCCCGCATCCAGAAGCGCGGCGCCATCGTCGTCTATGCGGTCAATGGGCACTTGGTCTTGCTCCAACTCTCGACCCTGACCGATGATAGCGAGGTTCTAAAGGTAAAAAGCAAATAGTGTGCAATCTATAGCAGATTAATTCCGCATTTGGCGCAGACGAATAGGAGTTCCTAAAAGGCAAACCCTGGGAAACCTCCGAATAATGCGATGATTTGAAAGTCCCCCACCGGCGATGCCGACCCACGGGAGATGAAACTGCGCCCCCATCTGGGTGCCGGGGCACCCTCTGGGTCGGGGCAGGACGTTTTTTGTCCGATGGGTGGGAGTGCCAATATGCTCATGACGACATCTCATTTTGCTGAACTTGCATCTCTGTTTCTTGTTAGCCAAGAGCGGGAAGCCGGGGTCTGGATCTGGCCTGTTTCCGCGAAATGCACAAGACGGCGAAATCGGCAGCTAGCCTGGACCATTTGCGAATCACACCAGCTTCATCGCCTCTGGATCCCAGCCGACAACAGCGCGACGCTCCATGCTGAGATTGCTCAACAGCGCCGCTCCAGCCGCGCGGAATCCAAAGACCGCATCTTCCACCACCGGTTGCCGCGATCGCACAGATGCAAAGAAATTCTTGA
>CAZSVJ010000098.1:0-11745 GCA_964610185.1 uncultured Occallatibacter sp.
CGCATGCGCAACAACGAAGTGGAGCTGGCCAAGTCAAACATTTTGCTTATCGGCCCAACCGGCTCTGGAAAGACGCTGCTGGCGCACACGCTGGCCAAAATGCTCGACGTTCCCTTCGCAATTGTCGATGCCACCACGCTCACTGAGGCCGGCTACGTTGGCGAAGATGTCGAGAACATTATCCTCAAGCTGCTACAGGCCGCCGACGGCGATGTAACTCGCGCCCAGCAGGGCATTATCTATATCGACGAGATCGACAAGATTGGCCGCAAAGACGAAAACCCCTCCATCACCCGCGACGTTTCCGGCGAAGGCGTGCAGCAGGCTCTGCTCAAGATTCTCGAAGGCACCGTTGCCAACGTTCCGCCGCAGGGCGGACGCAAGCATCCGCACCAGGAGTTCACCGCCGTCGACACCACCAACATCCTCTTCATCTGTGGCGGAGCATTTGTGGGCCTCGAGCGCGTTGTGGGCCGGCGCGTGGGCAAGAAGGCGCTGGGATTCAAGGCGACAGATACCGAGGCTGAATCCACCATGCGCTCGCACCGCGACACCGAGTTGCTGCGCAAGACGGAGCCGCAGGACCTCATCAAGTATGGCCTGATTCCCGAGTTTGTCGGTCGCTTGCCCGTCATGGGCGTCCTCGACGAGTTGGACGAATCGGCGCTGATCGAGATCCTCACCAAGCCTCGCAACGCCATCCTCAAGCAGTACCAGCGCCTGCTCGAGTACGAGAACGTCCGCCTCCACTTTACGCCGGAAGCCTGCTGCGCAGTCGCCCGCGAGGCCCTGGCGCGCAAAGTGGGCGCCCGCGGACTGCGCATGATCCTTGAAGAGCTGATGCTCGACCTTATGTACCACCTGCCCAACAACAAACGCGTTCGCGATCTCGAGATTACCAGCGATATGGTCGAGCGCCGCGACCTGTCGTTGTGTTTGCTTGAGAAAGCCGGTTGATTCAGCTACTCCAATATTTCAAAATCAACCTGCCCTCGATGCAACTTTCATGCATCGGGGGCAGTTGGTTTTTGGGAGACACGCAAACGCAATCGCGTTTTGATTCTTCCCGAAGATTGCTTCCAAAATCTTGTCCCTTCAATATCGTCTCCGGCCGCTATTCGTCACGGCGTTTAAGCAGCTATGTCTGCTAACGTATTGCCATCACTCCACCAAATGATAGAGGTGTTGCGAAATGTCATCGGAGTCACCTAATTCTTCCTTGCAATCTTCAGTTCAACCCATTCGCGTGGGTGTTGTCGGGCTCGGCAGAATGGGGATGATCCATGCGCTACATATTCACGAGCTTGCCAATGAGTCCGGCCTTTGCCGGCTAACATGCGTCTCCACGACCGACCCGGCGTCCGCCGCCGCCTTTCATTCTCTAACCGGTTCCTCTGTGCCTGTGTTCGATAACATCGACGCGCTTGCGGAATCGGGTCTGATTGACGTCGCTGTTATCGCGACCAATACCCCACTGCATCGCGAGCACGCATTGATGATGATTCGGGCCGGCCATCGCGTTTTTCTCGAGAAGCCTTTAACTGGGACCTTGGAAGGCGACCGTGAATTCGCGGCATTACTTGAGCGTGAGTATCCGGATGTTTTGATGCTTGGCTTCCAGCGGCGATTCGACGCGCCCCTCCTTTATGCAAAGCAACTGATCGATGAAGGCGTCATTGGCCGCATCTTCAAGATATACTCGGCGCTCGAAGACTCCAGCCCGGCGCCGAACGGTTTCTCCAGCCCAGGCATTCTCGCCGACATGGCCGTGCACAACATCGATGAAATGCTGTGGTTCACGGGCCGTAAGCCAAAGTTAGCTATGGCCATCGGCTCGCGTATCTACAGTCATCGCCTGACTACCTGTCAGGAAGACTTCGACGATGCCTTGATGCTGCTTGATTTTGGAGATGAACTTATCGGCCAGCTTCAGGTAACGCGCAACCATGTCTCCGGTTATCGTGGCGAGACGTTGATCTTTGGCGAGCGCGGCCAGATTCACCTTGGGCGCTTTAATCAAAAGCTTCTTGAGGTTATCGTCGAGGCATATGGAACCAGAGAAGCATCGCAACCTATCGCATGCAAGACCTTTTCCATGCGCCGCTACGACCAGCCGCTGCCGGAATTCATCGATCGCTATGGTGAAGCCTATAAGTTGGAGCTCAAGACTTTCCTTGAGTGTTGCCGCGACGGCCAACCATTTCCGGTCACGCATCGCGACGGCTTGGTGGCGCAGGAGGTTGTTGCCGGAGCTATGAGCGCCTGCATTCGGAAGGAAGATATGGGCGCGATCGAGTATCTTGAACTTCATCGAGAGGCATAGTCTCATTGCGCCACCGGCCCGCGCATTCTTCAGGCCGACCGCGCAGATGACTTTGTACAATGGAAAGAGCGCGGAATGGTAAACGATGTTACAGGCAAAGTTACAAAAGTTGCGCGCTCCGGCGGCTCGAAGCGGCTCCATCATCAACCCTCGATTAAGGACATCGCGAAGCTTGCCCGCGTTTCGCACCCCACGGTCTCCCGCGCTTTGCATTGTAGCCCGCTGGTAAATTCTAAAACCGCCGAGAGGATTCGTAAGATAGCTGAACAGTCGGGCTATCGCGCCAGCGCCGTCGCGCGCGGCCTTGTAACTCGGCAAACGCGGACCATCGGACTGGTGGTTACAACCGTCGCCGATCCTTTCACCAGCGAAGTTGTTAGTGGAATTGAGCAGACCGCCAATGACAATGGTTACAGCGTATTTCCGGCCGACTCGAATGCCGATCCGGAGCGCGAGAAGAGAGTCGTGCAGGCGTTCGCCGAACGGCGCGTGGACGGTATCATCGTTACTTCTTCGCGCGTGGGCGCCTTGTATCTGCCCTTGCTTTCAGAGATGAGGGTTCCGATCGTCTTGATCAACAACCAGCATCCGGGCGCGTTTGTACACTCGGTGATGATCTCGAATCTCGATGGGACTCGGGCGGTGGCCAGACATTTGGCTGGGCTCGGTCATCGGCGGATCGCGTATCTCGGCGATCAGTTCGGCCATGAGTCGGACGTTGAGCGGCTCGCGGGCTATCGCGCAGGACTTGACGCGGCGCGAATTCGATTTGCTCCGGAGTTAGTCGTGCATGGTGATGGCAAGCCGGAAGCAGCAGTGCGCGCGATGGATAAGCTGCTCGAATTGCGCCATCCACCTACAGCTGTCTGCTGCTACAACGACATGTCGGCGTTGGGCGCACTGCGCTCGATTTACCAGCGCGGATTACGCGTCCCGGAAGACATCTCAGTGGCCGGCTTCGACGATCTGTTTATTGCTTCTTACACGCAACCGCCGCTGACCACGGTACGCCAACCGATGCGGCGCATGGGACAAATGGCCATGGAGCATCGCTGATGTTGATCTCGGGCGAAGAAACACAGGTCAAGATCGAGGTGCAATCGGAGCTGATCGTGAGGCAATCGACCGCTCGCCTCAAGGTGCTCGAACCGCGGGAGCGCCAGGCGCTGAAGGAAAAGAAGAGGTTCTGACTTGCCGTAGTTTTTTCCGCCGTTTTTTGGCCGGCCTCGATTGTCGAATCGAACTCCTGCCCGTCGAGGAGCGCATCAACCCTGAGAATTTATTTGGCTCAATGGGTTGAATCATGGAGCGGGAGACCGGGATCGAACCGGCGACATTCAGCTTGGGAAACTGGCTGTAAATTGTAAACAAGAGCGATAGCGTTCTTGTGGCGTTGTTCTGGCGATGAAGAACACGGCCAATTTCGAGATTGCCGCTCCCGGTTTGCTTAAATGGTGTTCAAAAGTTGCAAACAGTTTTCCAGATTTGAGATTCTTTCGTGCGAGAAAACTGCCTCGCCACTGTCCGGTATTATGCCCACAAGCTGCATATTCATCCTTGCATGACTCAGCGCGCCTGGTTTGGCTAAGGCACGTTTCCGGTGGCAGAATGTGTCGCATCATATTGCTTCATTTCACGCGCCGCGTCATCCAGCCGAGCGTCGCGGCGGTACGCCTCTGCAAGATCGCGGTGAACAGCATCGTTCGCTTGATTCAGTTTGGCGGCACTCTCCAGATTCACGATCGCCGCTTTCACATCTCCGTGCTCCAGTTGCAACTTGCCCAATTGGTAATACACATCCGAGTTCTTTGAATTAGTTGCAGCGATCCCAGTCAACAGCGTCAGAGCCTCGTCACTGTGCCTAAGGGCGATCAGAGTCATCGCTAAGTCATACCTTCCCTCGGAGTCGGCAGGGTCGAGACGGGTTGCAGTGCGCAATTCGGTCTCCGAGTCGTCATACTTTCCCTGCTTCGCATTAGCTTCACCAATAGCTCGATGCACGACAGCAAGGTCGGGATAAGCCTGCTCGATCGTCTTCAGATGGGAGATGCCTCTACTGAAATCGCCGGTCTTTACCAGCGACTCGGCATACGCATAACCAAGCAAAGGGATGGCGTCCAATTGCGCGGCTACCGGAGACAGAACCCTGACCGTGGCATTGAAATCCCCTGTCATAAACTGACTCATACCAAGCGGAAATCGGGCATTCGCATCCTCGGGATGCGCTTCGACGTAGCGATCCAAGCAGAGTGCAGCCTGACGATATTGCTTCGCGGCAAACGCGGCGCGGCCCCAGTTATAATCCAACCCCTCCATCGCGGGATTCCATTGCGCGGCCTGCTCGAAGTATCCCGAAGCCTCCTCATATTGCTTATTTTCAGCCGCGATTGCTCCGAGATTATTGAAGCTGTCCGCGATGGCAGGCCCGATACGCTTCTCAAAATCCTTTACCGCTGCGTTATCCCCGTTTGCCTGTGCCGCCGCGGAGGTCTTCGGAAATGGGGAAGTCGTCATTGGCTTGCCCGTCAGGTTTGCCTGATCCAACAGTCTGTTCTGGAGCAGCAAATCCTCCGATATCTGCATTTCCTTTTTGCCCTCGGCGGCGCTTCCATGCTGAATCAGCAGGAGTCCAAGCTGATAGTGCGCACCCCGAATCTGATAGTGGTTTCGCGTGACATCGGTGGTGGCCGCGATAGCCTTCCGCAGCGCATCTTCCGCATCGGCGGGCCTGTCCAAGTCGCCATAAATCGCGCCCAGCAACAGAAAATTATCCGGGCTTTGCGGATTCAGGTTCGCGGCGCGGGTTAGATCGTTTACCGCCTCCTCCAATCGTCGCAGTTTCATCGCGATGTAACCAAGTTGGGAATAACTCAGATAATCGTTAGGGTGACTGGCAAGTTCCTTGCGGAACTCCGCTTCTGCCTGAGGGAAACTTGTGTCTCCGGATCTCAGTAAGTAAGAGGCTCCCAGCGAATAGTGCGCGCCGGGAAACGTATCGTCCTTTGCGATAACCTTTCTGAATTCCAAAATCGCTTGTTCCGGATAGTCCGCCTCTCCATATGCGCGGCCGAAATCCATGTGGATCGCAGCCGTGTCTCCGAATCCGGCCTGCATCTCCGCAAAGAGCTTGGCGGTGCTCTTTATATCGGACAGCGCAAGGTCCGCCTGCGCTAAAGCGTAGCCATTCGCGAAGCTGGGATCGAGGGCAACGGCAGTTTCCAACCGCTCCTTGGCTTCCTTGTTCTTTTTCATCCCCATCAGAGCGCTGCCTAATATCCGATAAACACCTGCCTTCGTGCTCTTACTCGAACCTGCCGGGTAGGAATCCAATACCTTCTGCGCGAGAAGCGTGGCCTTGGAAAAATCCTTCGCGTCCAGCGCAGCCCTTGCGTAATCCAGAATCCAATCCGAATGATTGGGAGCTAGCTTTAGCGACTCATCGAAGAGAGGAACTGCTTGTGCGTATCCCCCTGTCTGAGCACGGCCATTGGCGATGCGATGCAGGGAATCGGCGAGAAACAGCTTGTACTGGAGCTGAGCCTGCATTAGATCGCCCTTCGCCTGAAAACTCTCTGCGGTGTCGAAGAGCTGCTGCGGCGTGGCTTCCCGCGAAGAAAGGCTTTTGGGTGGCTGGCCCCGGAGAGCAGATACGGTAGCGAGTAAGACGAGTACCGTGCCGATGTTACAGCCATGCTGTTTTCGCATAGTCAACCTGCCCTAGGTTTTACGTAAGATCGAAACTTCATTGGTCAACGGCCAACGCCGAAGCGATCTAAGCCACGGCTGCTGTATCGACTTCCGGGCAAGACGCGATGTGCTAGAACAGGTTGCCAGCCACCTGCTCGGCTGTGCTGCTTGCTCTTTCCTGGAGCAGATCCCTGGTCATCGATGGATCTTTCGCCACACTGTCGCGTATGTCCACGATGAAGATACTGTTGCGAACTCTGCCTATTACTCGTTCTCCATGAGACGAACCTGCATCCACGGAGCATGAAACAGCCTCATTCCCAATTGCCCTCAATGACGTTGCGGGAGAGGTGCATCGGGATTGATAAGACGCTATGCCCTTGCTTTCGTCTTTCATCTCGCGGACTGATATCTCCAGGCTATAAACTGCCGAGCCCCTCTGCGAGCGAAATATACAGATGTTCCCGCCATCGCCGGTTGAATTCATCTCCAGAGTTACCGGGCCATTCACCATTCCGGCTGCGGTGGCTGCATTCAGCCATGGACATATGGCCTCTGCCTTGCACCGGCTGGTAAGAAGCAGGCATCCCACCAATACGATCCACTGTAGTCGCTGCATCTTCAAGACTCTTCGCATCGCCATTACTGTGCCCCCAGGCTTGGGCTATCGGCATGCGCCGGCATATCCGTGTGCACATGCCAGAGCTTGCTTTCATTCGAGATTTCTGGATGCCTGCGCAGGAAACCCAGCGAATAGGTCGGCGACCCTGGATCGAATTTCTTTGTGACAAACATCGCTTGTTGTTCGGCGGCCTTTTCCTTCATGCCCATTCTGCGATAAAGAATCGAGAGATTGTAGTGCGCGGCAAGATCGTCGGGATCGATTGCCTGTAGCGCTTCAAACTGCTCCACGGCGCGTTCATTGTCGTCCCGCTGATAATACGTAACCCCCAATTCGCGCCGTGCATCTCGCGACTGGGGATACTGCCTCACCACTTCAAGAAGGTCGGCCAACTCCGCGTCAGAGTGGCCGGCACGCCGCTCCAGTAAGGCGCTATAGTATAAAGCGCGCGCACTGTTTGGACTCAGAGACAGCGCCTTTTGAATGGCTGCACGAGCGGACCCATATTTCTCCCATTCGATGTCAGTCAAACCCACATTGATATAGCCGTCCGCATAATCGTTCCGCAGCTGCACAACATGACGAAAGGCGTTCACTGCGTCCGCATATTGTAACTGGTCGAGATATCCGATTCCGAGATTGTTCCAGCGCATCCAGTCCGGGTTATCGCCGGCGGCAGGAGGGACGGGTTGGTTATCTCCGATGTTTAAAGTGCGGCTTCGCGAAGCAATTTCCACTATCGGATAGAGAGGATGGTCATTACCGAATATATTGTTCAGATAACTCTGCCTGAGATGCCGATAGTTCACTCGCGCCGTTACCTGGATTGAACCCTTAACGTCGGAGGGGATGTGGAACTGGTAGCGAACCAGTGCGGATCGTCCGGCAGCAACAGTATTGTCATAAGCAACTGAGTGGATCGTCCACACCTTGTGGTTGTCGACGAATTCACCGTCCACATCGACAGGCCGGTTGGTAAAGCTGTGTGCTTGCGGGTCCAGCATTCCGTCTGGCTTGATGAAGCCGCTATGATAAATCTCCCGTCCTTCCCGGTCCGTCACGCTGAATTCAACCCATGCCTCATAAAGGTCCCGGACCTCGGGGATCAAAGAGTGCCCGATATTCTTGTTCTGAATGACGACAAGCGCTTCCACTACGCTATTCGGCTCTAAATGAAAAGGCACGGAGCCCAGCGGGGCAATCATTTGATCTTCGCCGGGCTTCTTGAGTGCGACAATGTCAACATTCAAATAGTTGCCCGCCTTGAGGAACTCGATTGTCTTCTTAAGCTGTTCGTCGAACCCGTAGTAGAAGGGCACGGCTGTATTTCCCGCCAGCCAGCGATGCGAAGCGAAGGTTCCATCCTTTGCGCCGAATTCCGGGAGCGTGTTAGCCGCGCGTTTCATGTGGCACCCTTGGCAGGGGGTGAAGTCCGCGGAATAAAAGGTGAGCGGATTCCGCTTGGAGAACTTCGAGTTTTGCCACTCGTCATAGGCCGTGAAAGCACGAAGAAACTTGTAGTCATTCAGTGTGGCCGGCAGGTTTGCTTTGTGGCAGGCGGCACAGAACTCCGGTGTATGCAGGAAATCGTGCATTACAGCTTTGGAATGGCGCTCGGGATGCCGCAGAATCATGCCAAAAGGAACCATGCCGGGAATGCGTTCTCCCTTCTCGTCGACAATCACCGCAGGCACGCCCATCGTGATACTGGAATTGCCGTTGGTTGAATCCAAACCCACCACGGAATGACAAGTGGTGCAGGTCAGTCCGTCGGAGTCGAACTTGGCTCGATCCACCTTCGAGTCTTCCGAGAGCGCGCCGCCTAGGACGCCGATCGGGTTGTGACAACTGTCGCAGTGGCGGGCAAACGCAATTCCGCGAGTCTTGTCGCGAATAAGAATGTTGACGCTGGTGCGATAAAAGGGTGTGCGGAAGGCATTGGAGTGGAGCGCCTCGCGCCACTGGCTGTAGGCCTCCTGGTGGCAAGTGCCGCAGTACTCCGCGCTGGGAAACGCGCCCGGCTGTATAAAGCCCTCACCCACTACCTTCACGTTGCCCGGAGTGAATGGGTTCTTCGGCCCGTAGTGGAAGTCATAACTTGGAGCGACCGTTGCGTTGTACTCTTTGCGCGCCGCTTCGGTCGCCTGCGTCGCCTTGGCTTTCCACCTTGCCAGCGCCTCGAGCTCTTCACGTGTGTCTTCAACGGGCGGGGCGCCCTTGGGCCGAGGCGTATAGGCCGGCGGTGGCGTCTGCGTAGCCGCGTTCTGTTGCGCCGCGACGGGGGAAATACAGCATCCAGCCAGCAACAAACCGGCGGTCGCCAATAATGTGCCTGCAATTCTTCTCAAACAAGCTTGCATAGTGGCCTCACGCGAAGTTTAGCCGTCCAGCTTTTCAGATTCCTTCACGCTCATTTAGTTGCGCGCGTGCTAGCCGATTTGCCCGTATGGCGCGCGGCCGCAATCGTATCATAAACGCTGGGCACAAGACCTTTGCCCTCTTCAACAACAAAAAAGCGATCCACGCTGGGAAGATTGACATGCTCCACCGCGCCACTCGGCCAGCGGATCTCAACAGCGTCTACCGAAGTCGCCTTGCCCAAACCAAAATGAAGACGCTGATCGTTCGACGATTCGTAGCTGCCGCCGCTCATAACATCGTTACGTTGACGCATTCCTCCGGCCGTCAAGTAAACAGTGGCTCCAATGGCGTCTCGCGGGCTCTTCGGGCCGCCGATTAGCTTGATTCCGACCCAGTGGTTGGTGTCTGCATTGACGTTTCGAAGCAGCACTGGGGTGTGATCCATGCAGTTGATGACGGCGTCGATCTTACCGTCGTTGAACAGGTCGCCGAATGCCGCTCCGCGAGCGGGAATAACATCCGCGAGCCCCGTTCCCTCGACAGCCGGAACCGTCTCAAATCTCTTTCCGGAGTCGACATTGTGAAACAGAAGAGGCCTCTCGGAGTAACTCGTCCCCCAATTATGCTGCTCTACCTGCGGAAAGATATGCCCGTTCACGACCATAATGTCTTTCCAACCGTCGTTGTCGTAGTCGATGAACTCCGTACCCCAACTAAGAAAGGGATATGTGACCTCTGCGATGCCTGCCCTGGATGTAATCTCAGAGAAATTGCCATTTCCCTTATTTTCATAGAGCGTTTTATAGTCGTCGGAGAAGGTCGTTGTATATAGATCGACCATTCCGGTGTTCTTGTAGTCACCTACCGCCAGTCCCATGGACGCTGTCTCGCGTCCGGCCTGGTTCAGGGCAAATCCGGAGTAGTAGCTGGCGTCCTCAAAGGTGCCATCTCCCTTGTTCAGATAGAGAAAGTTGGCGGATGAGTCATTCGCAACCACTAAGTCGACCTTGCCATCGTTATTTACATCGACAAAGGTGGAACTGAATCCGTAGTAGTGATGCGGGTCGCTGACACCGGCTTTCTCGCTGACGTCGGTAAATGTACCGTCGCCATTGTTATGGAAAAGATGGTCCGGTTCGCCCTCCAGGCCGCGCGGGCCGCAGCTCACGTTGGCCCCTCGATATTCGCAGAATTGAAAACCCACCGCTTCCGTGCCGGAGCGCGGTGGATGGCTCATGTCGTAGTGAACGTATCCGGGGACGAAAAGATCAAGCAGCCCGTCGCCGTCGTAATCGCCAAAGGTGGGGCCGTTTGACCAATTGCCGAGCGTTACTCCAGCTTTTTCGGCCACATCGGTGAAGGTGCCGTCATGATTGTTATGATAGAGCCGGTTCTTCCCGAAGTTAGATACGTAGATGTCAGGCCAGCCGTCGTTGTCGTAGTCGCCTATCGCCACTCCGTATCCCCAGCGGTCATTGGTGACACCCGCCGCGACTGCGACATTTGTGAAGGTGCCGTCATGATTGTTGTGAAAGAGCGCGGCGTGCGGAGATTCGGCCTTTCCATCTAGCGCATCGTAAGTGGAACCGTTGACCAAGTAGATATCCAGCCAGCCATCGTTGTCGTAGTCCAGTAAAGCTACGCCGGATCCCGTGGTTTCAATGATGAAGTTCTTCTGGAGAGTGCCCATCGTATGATGCCAGCTTGTCAGGCCCGCTTTTTCCGAGATATCCTGAAAGACAATCGGCCCCGTCTTGACGAAGCCTCCCTTGGTGATTGGCCTCTTTTCGGAATCGAGAACGGGCGCGAAGACACCCGCGGTGGCCGATCCACCTTGCACCGCAGTCGAAGCAGTGGGGCTCAATCCCGCCGGCTGAACTGTCTGCTCGGGCATTTGAGCCGGTCCCAAGCATGGAAGCATGGCCAAAGCTCCCACAAGAACGCACCTGTGAGACACGAGTCTGGTGATATCGGCAGACATTGAGCGCGACCCCCCATCCCCGTTTTGAGGACCGTAACAATATTACCCGACATGGGGACGCAGCGTCTTCGGATGAGAGGATGAGTTCGGTACCATCCTATCGGAGGAGCGCAATTTCAACGTTCCGCCAAGCTTTTCATTTGCGATACGATGCCTACCGTCGAAGCATCACCCTGTCTCCATTCCTGAACAATGAGTTGCGGGGAATAGGTTTTGACAAGATGTACCCATTAGCCCGTTGGAGCGAGGCGAAAGGCGCTCAATCGGCTTGAAAGAAAACTTAATTCCTAACGGTGTTCGTGGATTTTAGCGGTGGGCCAAGTTGCTGATTTTTTTGGAGCGGGAGACCGGGATCGAACCGGCGACATTCAGCTTGGGAAGCTGACGTTCTGCCACTGAACTACTCCCGCTCGCTATCTAAAATTACAACTTAAACGATTTGCTTCGCCCTCGCTACCCATAGAGCGCAAAACCGCCGTCATTGAGCAGTTTTGGACGTGCGTGGAGGCAGGCAACATATCATCAAGATACCAGAGAGGCTCAATGCGGCGCGAGAAAAGAGCGGGTGGAAAAGAGGCTAGTTGTGGCGCTACCGGGACAAGAGGATCGTGTGACGGAATGGATAATCCGGGGGTATCATGTTGGCAGCTTGCCGATGATGGTTGCTCGTTCCGTAAGAATTGCGTCAAGCGCAGGCTCTACTAAGGCGTCTTGGGGGCTTTACTGAATCCTGCATAAATAATGTCCTATCGGAGACGCAAAGAAAGAGGG
>CAZSVJ010000099.1:0-7145 GCA_964610185.1 uncultured Occallatibacter sp.
GAGCGCGCGGCGACCGTCGCAAGGCCGGTGACCGCCGGCGAATCTTCAGGCTGCCCGTTCCCTGCCTCGGCAAGCACAGGCTACGCCGCAACACTCACTGACGGCGCGCTGGCCAGAGCTCCTGAGGCGGTGCCATCCTCATCCGGCGCTCCCAGCATGGAAGCCCTACGCCATGCCATCGGCTCGGCGCTGGTGTCAGCTGGGCATAGCTCGGCGGCGCAACTGCTGGGTACGGGCGTGTGGACTGTGGACGGCGCCAGCCTGCGCATCGAAGTTTCAGGGGTGGGCAAGAAGATGCTGGCCTTGACTGTGAATGCGGCTGCGGAGAAGATTATTCGCCAGGAGTTGCAACGATGCGGCGCGCCCACTCGCTTTCTCGTCGTTGCTGGCGAGGCGACGGGCGGTGCGGGACAGGCCGCGGATACGATGCCTGCTCCGATAGCCGGCAGCGTTCAGGAAGCCGCACTCGCCAATCCGCTGGTGCAGCGGGCGACGGAGATTTTCAAGGCTGAGGTTCGCAGCGTGGTCGATCTGCGTCAAAACTCACAAGGGGGCAAGGCATGAAGAAAGAGAGCAGGACTCTGGCTCTTACGGCAATGGCGACGACCTGTCTTGCCTTTCTCTTCATATATTCGTGGTTTCATGCAGGGCCACCCGCGTATTTGCCAAGCGGCAGGCGGCTGATCAGTTCGACCGTAGTGCTAGGTGCGGCGCTTCTCTGCGCCTTTGTGTCTCTATTCTCCCAAATAAGAGGTAAGAAATGACGAGTTTTCGAACAGCGTTCCTCAGAGGAGAATAATTCATGATCAACCCTCTTAAAATCTCGGAAATGCTCTCCCAGGCCAATCAAATGCAGGAGGAAGTCCAGCGCAAGCTGGGCGAAACCATTGTCGAGGCAACGAGCGGCGGCGGCGCAGTGACCGCGACCATGAACGGCAAGAAGCAGCTTCTCAAGATTCGCATCGACCCTTCGGCGGTTGTCGGTCTCAGCGGAGGGCAGCCCGATGTGGAAATGCTTGAAGATTTGGTCGTGGCCGCGGTCAACGAAGCTGGGCGCAAGGCCGATGAGGCCATTCAGTCCAGCGTCAAAGGCATTCTCGGCGGTCTGAATCTTCCGGGGCTGGGCTGATCTTGCCTGCTGCCTGAATGAATGTGTGATGGAGGCGCTCTGTGTCACGCTATGCCGAGCCGATGGCTAAGCTCATTGAAGAGTTGAAGAAGTTGCCCGGCGTGGGGACCAAGAGCGCCCAGCGCTTCGCCTTTCATATTCTTCGCTCCACCGACGAGGATGCGGCTGCGCTGGCTGAAGCGGTGCGCGGGCTCAAGGCCAATCTGCGTCTCTGCTCTGTCTGCAACAATGTCACCGACGTCGATCCTTGCGCCTATTGCACCAGCCCTACCCGCAACCAGCGGCTGGTTTGCGTGGTCGAAGAGCCTACCAGCATTGCCGCCGTCGAGCGGGCGCGCGGTTACCATGGGGTCTACCACGTTCTACACGGAACGCTCTCGCCGCTGCATGGAGTCGGTCCCGACCAGTTGCGGACCGGGACATTGCTGGCGCGCGCCGAGCGGGGTGAGTTGGATGAGGTGATTCTGGCCACGAGTCCGACGCTTGAAGGCGAAGCCACGGCCAACTGGCTGGCCGGCGCGCTGCGCGGCTCCAAGGTCCGGATCACGCGCATCGCCACCGGAGTTCCCGCCGGTAGCGATATCGAGTATGCCGACGAGGTTACGATGGCAAGCGCTATGGAAGGCAGGCGGGAACTGTGACCCAGGGCGCAGAACAAACTTATTGGACAGGCTCAGAAATCACCCAAGATTATCCCCGCAGCTTGTTCAGCAGATCTTGTGGATGGACGGGCTTGGCTAGAATCTCGAATTCATGGCCATTGGCGCGGGCTTTCTCAAGCAGATCGGCAGTGGCGGCCTGGCCGGAGAAAAGCAACACCTTGATTCCTGGAAGCAATTCGCGGATGCGGATGGCGGCGTCGATTCCGTTCAGGTCGGCCATGATGACGTCGGAGATGAGCATGTCGGGCACAAATGTGGTGACCGATTCAAGCGCTTTTTCGCCGGAATAGACGGCGCGGGCTTCAAAGCCGCTCTGGTTGAGAATCATGGCCAGCGTGTCGGCGATCACCCGTTCGTCGTCGGCAACCAGTACTTTGGGTTTGGAGTTTATTTCGGGCATATTCTCCTAGACGCATGATTGGACCCGCACGCGCAAAGAGACGGCGCAATTCCAAAGACCGGGGCCAACATGCGAGCTACACAGATTGAAATGGCTTACGGAGCGCATTCCTGACGGCCGAGGCGCTTAGCTAAAATGATACGCTCGGATTTAGGGGTTTGGAATTCTTCGATCGGAGCCTTGGGTCCGGGAAATGAGCCGCATACCACGATCCGAAATGCGGGGCGCCGGCTTTGACGTTGATGTTGCCGATTCATCCGCCAGCAACCGAAGACCCATAAACTTGAAACAAACGCCGCAGCCATCAATTGCGGACATCAACCGGAGAACTTGGCTATGCAGGAAGCGGTTATCCCCAACCAAACCGAGACGCCGCCGCCCGTCTCGCCTGCGCTGCAACTTCCGGTTGTTGACGCGATTATTCGCGCCGAGAAGATCGAGAAATACTACGCCCAGCCCAGCCAGAACCGCATTCAGGTGATCTCAGCTACCGACCTGAGCATTGTGCCGGGAGAGATTCTTGCGCTGCTCGGGCCTTCTGGGTCGGGCAAGTCAACCATGTTGCGCATGTTGACCGGGCTGTCGACGCCCTCTGCCGGCCAGGTCTACTGGCATGAGAAGCCCATCGCCGACACCGAAATCAACGTTTCGATCGTCTTCCAGAGCTTTGCGCTTTTCCCGTGGCTCACGGTTCTTGAAAATGTCGAAGCGCCGCTGCAGGCCAGAGGCGTGAGCCCTGAAGAACGGCGCGAGCGCAGCATGAAAATGCTGGACACGGTGGGACTAGACGGCTTTGAAGGGGCTTATCCCAAGGAGCTTTCCGGTGGAATGCGGCAGCGAGTCGGCTTTGCGAGGGCCCTCGTAGTCGAACCCGAAGTCCTGTTCATGGACGAGCCCTTCTCGGCGCTGGACGTTCTGACCGCCGAGAACCTGCGCTCGGAACTGCTCGAACTGTGGGCCAACAAGACCATGCCCACCAAGGCCGTGTTCCTGGTGACGCACAACATTGAGGAAGCAGTGCTGCTGGCCGACCGCATCATCGTGCTGGGGCGCAATCCGGGCCACATTCGTACGGACTTCAAGGTTCAACTGGCGCAGCCCCGCGACCGCAAATCGGAACCGTTTACCCAGCTCGTCGATTACATCTATAAGGTGCTAACCAAGCCCGACGTGGCCCCAGCCGACGCTCCCGATCATCAGCACCCCGGCACGCGCGTGCGCGACCAGCGCCAGATGCACTATCAGATGCTGCCCCACGCACGGCCTGGCGGCATGGCCGGCTTGCTCGAACTGCTCCTCGACAAGGGCGGGCGCGACGACATTTACCGCCTGGCAGACGACCTGGCCTTTGAGATCGACGATCTGCTGCCCATAGTCGATGCGGCGCAACTGCTCGGGTTCCTGAAGGTCGAAGAGGGCGATGCAGCCATCACCGAGATCGGCGCTGAGTTCGCCAACTCCGAGATTCTTCGCCAAAAGGAGGTGTTCCGCGGAAGACTTCTTTTTGGACATGCTCGACGAGCAGTTCAGCGAGGAGGAATGCCTACGGCAGATGGAGACGGCTGTCGCCTGGGGCCGGTACGCCGAGCTATTCGACTTCGACGCAAGCCGGCGCCGCTTTGTGTTGCCCGACGCGCGGGAAGAAGAAATCGCCGCCAGTGGAGACGCCGAGTGAAGCTGCACCCGCTTGCACGAACGCTGGTCATTGGTCGCACCTGGCCATTTCTCATCGATGTGGGAGTGGCAGCCTGCGGGTTGGCGATCTTTTTCTCCATCGTCAGCACGGGAAAATACTGGATGGGCCAGCCAATTCCGGTGGTGCCCATTTCGCATTCCATTAGCGCGCTGCCGGTCTACGCGTTTTATTCCATCGTGCGCATTGCCATCGCGTACCTGCTCAGCCTGATTTTTGCTGTCAGCTACGGCTACATCGCTGCCTACAACCCGCGCATTGAGCCTTGGATGGTCGCGGTTCTCGACATCTTGCAGTCGATTCCCGTGCTCAGTTTTCTGCCGCCGGTTGTGCTGGCCATGGTGGCGCTGGTACCGGGGCACCAGATGGGCATTGAGATGGGCGTCATCCTGCTGATCTTTACCGGACAGGTCTGGAATCTCGCCTTCAGTTTCTACTCCTCGCTGAAAAGCATTCCCAGGGAGATGCGTGAGGCCGCGAACATTTATCGCTACTCGGCATGGCAGCGGTTCTGGCAGCTTGAAATGCCGTATGCGGCGATCGGCCTGGTGTGGAATTCGATTGTCTCGGTTGCGGGCGGCTGGTTTGCGCTGATCGCTTGCGAAATGTTCACCATGGGCGACCGCAACTTTCAATTGCCGGGGCTGGGCAGTTATCTTCAGACCGCGACAGCGGACGGGGACATTCGCGCCCTGGTAGCCGGGTTTCTCGTCGTGATTCTTATCGTTGTGGCCACCGATCAATTGCTTTGGCGGCCGCTGATTGCCTGGAGCGATAAATTCAAATTCGAGCAGGTGGAGTCGGCCCACCGCGTCACCTCGCCGATTTTGGAATTGCTGCGGCGCTCAAATCTGTTCGGCGCGCCCAGCCGAATCTGGAATAGTGTGGATGAGCCAATCTGCCGGCGCATGGCGCGCACCCCTGAATGCCGGGTTGTCCGTCCCCTGGATGAAGACAACGTGCGCAAGGGCTCGCCGGCGCTTTGGGCATTGGCAGCGGCGGCGGGCTGCGTTGTTGCCTGGGGCGCAGTCCAGGCTGTGCTCATGCTCAGGACGATTACATGGCCGGAGCTGCGGCTTCTCCTCGAAGGAGCCGGCGCAACCTTTCTGCGCGTCAACGCTGCGCTCGCCATCTCCGCTGCATGGACCATTCCGGTCGGAGTGGCCATCGGATTCAACCCCAAGCTGGCCAGATTCGTGCAGCCAATTGCGCAGGTCATGGCGTCGGTCCCAGCGACGGCTTTCTTTCCCATTTTGCTCATCGGGCTGGTCAAGATCGGCGGCGGCCTCGGCATTGGGTCCATCGCGCTGATGCTGCTGGGAACGCAGTGGTACATACTCTTCAACGTAATTGCCGGAGCCATGTCGATCCCGTCCGACCTGCGTGAGGTCTCCGCGTTGTTCCGCTTCAACCGCTGGCAACGGTGGACCAAGCTGATCCTGCCTGGAATCTTTCCTTATCTCATCACCGGTATGGTGACGGCTTCAGGCGGCGCATGGAACGCATCGGTCTTTGCCGAGTACACTCACCTGTCGGACCGTACGCTGCAAACCATCGGGCTGGGCGCGCAGATCGATTGGGCCACCGACCACGGCCGCTTTCCGATCCTGCTGCTGGCCACGATTTTTATTTCGCTGATGGTGGTGACCATGAACCGGCTGGTTTGGCGCCGGCTCTACCGGCTCGCTGAGACCCGGTATAAACTTGAGGGCTAGCTGCGCGGCGCCCAGATTGCCGCCTCCCCGTCCTTATTGCGTCTCCGTCGCGGTGGACGATGTGTGCGTGGGCCGCAACCTTCCACCGGCATTGCGTTACAGAGCTTGGCGTGAGCCTGTAGATCCGCTAAGATCGAAGAAAGGGGAGTGGGTGATGGCTACAGCACAAACAACCATCGATTGGTCCCATTGCCCGGTGCTGGAAAGCAAACCAGACACGCAGGGCGGCGCATGGGTATTTCGCGGAACGCGCGTGCCCGTGACGGGGATTCTGCGCAACCTGAGCGAACTGAGCGTGCGGGAGTTGTCGCAGGAGTTCCCGACCGTGCGGCGCGAACAGATCGCAGGATTGCTCGATTTCATTGCTCAGAGCGCCGAGACGCATCAGTAAGATGTCAAAGCTAGTCAAAGGCTTTGCCCTCGAAATTCCAAAGACTACGGGTGAGGCTGAGCAGGTCGGCAGACTGCGGTGAAAAGCCCGGAATTTAGGCACTGTAACAGGGCACGACTTTAGTCGTGCCGAAAGAGCAACAAAATCACGTTGGGCTTTAGCCCCTGCGGTTTTGTTTTTAGTTATTTGCAATTCCGCAGCGGCTAAAGCCGGAATCCACATTGGCCAATTGCGGCACGACTGAAGTCGTGCCCTGTTACAAAACTGCTTTCACCACGAGCTATCGGGGTTATTTCGAAATTGTTGAGGTCGTTCTGTCTACGATTTTCGATCCAAGAATCTAGTCTTGCTTGATAAAGACCTGGCGATCGAAGTTGTGCAACCCGGCGGCTTGATATTTGTGGATATAGGTTTATGAAGGGCGGCTCGAGCGACACATGATTCGAGTAGGTTTGGTGGGTTTCGGCATGGGCGGTCGAGTCTTTCATGGCCCTCTGCTCTCTTCGGTTGAGGGCCTTGAGTTGGCTGCGGTCGTCGAGCGCAGCACGGACAACGCCGCGCAGCGCTATCCCGGAATTACCACCTATCGCTCGCTGGATGCAATGCTGGAAGACGCTTCGCTTGGGCTATTTGTGGTGACCACTCCCAGCGGAACTCATTTCGACGTTGCGCGCAAGATTTTGGAAGCCGGCAGGAGCGTGGTGGTGGACAAGCCGACTGCCGTGACTTCAGCGGAGGTGGCTCAGCTCATGGAGCTGGCCGCCGCGCACGGAACGCAGATGATACCGTTTCATAACCGCCGCTGGGACGGCGATTTCAGGACAGTTCAAAAAGTGTTGGATGAGGGTTCGCTGGGGCGGCTCGTTCACTTTGAATCGGTCTTCGATCGCTGGCGGCCGTCGCACGCAGGGCGCGCATGGAAGGACGATCCCGCGCAAGGCGGCGGCGCGCTGCTCGACCTCGGCCCTCATCTTGCGGACCAAGCGTTATTTCTTTTCGGCAAGCCTGAAGCGGTGAGCGCCGACGTAACGCGTGAGCGCGACGGCGAAGGCTCTGTCGATGCTTTCACTCTGCGCCTGCGCTATCCGCGGTTGTCCGTGACCCTGGCCTCGAGCTGCCTGGCTGCATTGGCGCGGCCCCGCTTTCTTCTGCGCG
>CAZSVJ010000099.1:7155-11470 GCA_964610185.1 uncultured Occallatibacter sp.
CTGCGCGGAACAAAAGGAAGCTACTGGAAGTTCGGCCTCGATCTGCAAGAGGCGGCGCTGAATAAGATCGCTCGGATCGAGGGTCCGAACTGGGGACGCGAGCCATCGGCCAACTGGGGCACTTTGAGTGTGGACGTGGACGGCGGCATGGTCACTCGGCCAGTTGAACCTGTTCCCGGCGATTACCGGCTCTACTACGCGGGCGTCCGAGATGCGCTGCTTGGCAAGGTTTCCGCGCCGGTTGCAGGCCTCGATGCGTGGCGGGTGGCGCGGCTGCTGGAGTGGGCCGCGGAAAGCTCTGACAAGCGGCGCGAAATTGCTTGCGACTGGAGCCTGGAACCGAAGTGAGGGGGCAAAGTTTTCTCGCGTCCGCTACAGGGCGATGCGCATCTCGAGTTTCTGCGCGATTGGCTCAACGATTTGTACTACTCCATGTCCGGGATTAACTTGCTCACGCAGACGCACCAGCCCAAACCCCTTGAGCTTGTTCACGTCTCTGGTCACCGAGCCTCTGTTGCGTCCCAATTCTTCCGCAAGCGATGAAATGCTGAGTCGCTTCTTTCGGATCGCTTGGCAGATTCGGACACGTTGCGCAGTCAGGCATTCGATCATGTCAAGCGGGTCCGCGAAAGTAATGATCCTTTCCGCTTCCAGCCGCTCACCTTTCTCCCGCTTCGCGGCGCGCTCTAAAGAACGCCGCTTATGGCCTTCAAATCCGTCATGGAACACTTTCGTCTTCATAGCTTCTCCTGATGGCCTCAGCTTCTCGATAGAAACGCTTTGCCGTCGCCTGATATTCCTGCGAAGATCGTCTCGTCTTCCCATAGGAAAATGCAGATGATGCGCGTAATGCAATACCTGCAATGCCGCTCCTCTCGCTGTCAAGCTGGTTGCCCCGATTGCGGCAATGTCGGGTTTGTCCCTCTACCACGATCACCTTCTCATTTCTTTTCGGGCCTCGCAAACTCACTTGTTGGTTCCTTCTCGACCAACGGCACCCAGAAGCGGAAGCTGGTTCCCTGCCCTGGAGTGCTGCTGACATCGATTGCCCCGCCGTGCGCGGCCAGAATTGCGCGCACGATGGCCAGGCCCATGCCCGAGCCCTTGCCGACGATAGCGCCTCGCTTGCCGCGATAGAACTTCTCAAAGATCAGCGGCAGGTCGAGGGCATCGATGCCAGGCCCATTGTCTTCGACGCGGAACTCAAGCTGGTCTCCCGTCCGGCGGCTGCTGAGGGTGATGCGACTGCCCGATGGAGTGTAGCGCGCCGCGTTCTCGATAAGGTGGCGCAAGACCCGGCCCAGGAGGTGCGGATCGAACCAGGCCGGATCGTCCGACTCGTCTACGGCAATGTTCACCCGGTGTGGGGCTAGAGATTTACGCGACTCCTCCACGGCTTGCTCGAGCAGCGCTCGCGGATGCTGTGGGACCAGGTGAGTCTGGACCACGTTGGCATCGATCTCCGCCATTTCCACCGCTTCGCCGATGAGCATATCCAATCGCGAGGCTTCTTCGTCGACCAGCGCGGCCAGGTCGAGCCGGCCTGCTTCGTCCAGACCTTTCGCCTCAAGCAGCGTAGTGGCAGCCGCTCGAATTGAGGTAAGCGGCGTGCGAAGTTCATGGGTGAGAGAGTCGATCAGAGCGGTGCGCAGGCGTTCGCCCTCGCGGGCAGCCTCCATGCGCGCATAGGCCTCAATGGCGATGGACCTGGCCAGCACGATGGATACCTGGGCGCTGACCGCGGTCGCGACCTCGCGCGAAAGGCGTGCCGGCCGCCACCCAAGCGCTCCCATAGTCCGCATTCCCAGCATCAGGGTAGTGGCGAACAAATCGGCATGAGTCGAGATGGTCGGATTCTGGCCTTGGGTCATCGCCCGCATGGCGGCTTGCATGAGCGGCGGCGGCGGGCCGCTGGAAGAGTAGAACTGATCTTTGTCTGAAACGTACAAAACCACGCCGTCGAGAGCAAATATCCGGTGGATCATGCGGGGAAGGTCGTGGATGAGTCCTTCGGCGTCCTCGTGCAGCATCATCTCCTGGCTCAATGCATAGAGCCGCTCGACGTCCTCCCGCCGCTGCTCGGCCTGCTGAGTCTGGCGGCGCGCCTGCTCCGCAACCCGGCCCACCACCAGGCAGCAGGCGACAAATGAAAACATCGCGACCCATTCCTGCGCGCCGGCCAGGCGAAGCGTGCGGTAAGGCTGGAGGAAAAAGTAGTCGAATGAAAGCGCGCAAATTACGGCAACGTACAGAGCGAGCCAGATCCCCGCCTGGGTTGCCGACCACACCACTAGGACCAAAAACACCATCCCCGCCGCGGTTGAATTGGCGCCCAGGTAGACCAGCGCAACCGTCATCATGGCCGCCAATAGCGTGGCTACCATCCAGCGAAGAGTTCTTTCTGAGTATGCGCGCGCGTTCATCGATCTCTCCATCGAAATCATACGCGGAGAGCGCTATGATGTAATGTTCCGTGAAGGAAGAAAGAAATGCCAGACCGAATTCTGATTATTGACGACGAGCCGCAGATTACGCGCGTCTTGCGCGCGGCGCTGTCGGCTCAGGGCTATGACGTGCGCACTGCCAACGAACCCGAAGAGGGCCTGCAGGTCTTCAAAGACTGGCCTCCGGACCTGGTAATTACCGACCTGATGATGCCGGGTATGTCCGGCGTGGATGTCACTCGCGCCATTCGAACCCGTGCAAATACCCCGGTGCTCATTCTTTCCGTCCGCGACCACGAACGCACGAAGGTTGAGGCGCTCGACGCCGGCGCCGACGACTACGTTACCAAGCCTTTCAGCATTCAAGAGCTGCTGGCCCGCGTGCGCGCTCACCTGCGCCGCGCGCCGGAACGGTTGACGGCGGCGATTGAGACGGGGGATTTTGTGATCGACTCAAATGCTCACAGCATCTCCGTCGGGGGAAGCCCCATTCACCTCACCCCCAAAGAATTCGACCTCTTGCTCCACTTGGCGCGCAACGCCGGAAAGGTCATGACGCACAGGGCGCTTCTCACCTCGGTTTGGGGTGCGCAATCGGCCCACCAGCCGGAGTACCTTCGCGTTTTTGTGGGGCAGTTGCGCAAGAAGCTCGAAGCGGAGTCCGGCAAGCAGTACATTCAAACCGAGCCGTGGGTAGGTTATCGCTTCGTTCCCGAGGGCTTGATCGGCAGCGAGGACTGACTTTTCGGTATTGGGCTCAATCCCGATCGATCATTCGGAGTTCCTTCTTCAATTGATTTCCGCATGTTTCTTCCTGCCATCTCCGACCCTTATGATTTTCTTAGGGAATCTTGTGGATACTTAAACTTGGATTGAGCCAAGATGGTTTAGTAGGGCAAATAACACACAACCTGCAACCGCCAAATCGACTGGAACTGTGAGGCCCGCAATGCAAAATCTGACGCAAGATGTAGTGATGTTGCTGTTCACAGTAGTCTTCTTCGTCCTGGCGTTTCTCTACGTCAAGGCCTGCCAGAAATTGAGGTAGCTCCCATGCAATATGACGTCATCACCGTAATTGCGTTGGTTCTTTCTATCCTGTTGCTTGGATACCTGACCCTCACCCTGCTTTTTCCGGAGAAGTTCTAACATGTCCGCCAATGGTTGGTTGCAGTTTGCCATTTACAGCTTGATTCTGCTTGCAACCGTTCGTCCGGTGGGCGTGTATCTGGCCCGCGTGATGGAAGGCGAGCGCACCTGGCTCGATCCGGTACTTCGCCCCATCGAACGGCTTATCTACAGGCTCTCCGGCGTGAAGTCGGACCAGGAAATGAACTGGCGCGAGTATGCCTTTGCGGTCCTAGGCTTCTCGGCCGTTAGCATGATTTTGACCTACTGCATTGAGCGCTTTCAGAATTTCTTGCCCTGGAACCCGCAGGGGCTGGCCGCCGTAGGGGCCGACCTGGCCTTCAACACGGCGGCCAGCTTTACCACAAATACAAACTGGCAGTCGTATGTGCCCGAAACCACCATGAGCTACTTCACGCAGATGGTCGGGCTCGCGACGCACAACTTCTGGTCGGCGGCGGTGGGCATCGCCGTGGCCATCGCGCTCATTCGCGGCATCAAGCGGACTACGTCCGGCACCATCGGCAATTTCTGGGTCGACGCTACGCGCATCCTGCTTTACATACTTGCGCCGGCGTCGGTTATCTATGCGCTGCTGCTGGTTGGCCAGGGCGTGCCGCAGAACCTGCACGCGTACACAACGGCGCACCCGTTGGAACAGCCATCGCAGACCCAGACCATCGCGCAGGGGCCGGTGGCATCGCAGGAAGCCATCAAGATGCTGGGCACCAACGGCGGCGGAT
>CAZSVJ010000100.1:0-11469 GCA_964610185.1 uncultured Occallatibacter sp.
GTGAGGCTGGTTGAGGTTGCATTAAATCATCTGCCGTGAAATCGGAGTAGCCGTTTTTTGATTGGACGGGTTGACGGGAGGCCAGCAGCGCGGGAGCGAGAACGATAACTAGCCAGGCGAGACCAAGCAAAAGATCGACCATCGTAGAGAACCCTCCAAATTCACGGTGACACGGATTCCTTCGCATAGCTGATGAATCTAGAGGTCCTCATCAGCTTGAGACAACTGTACTGAAACTTCGTATGGAGGGAAATATCTACTTGGTGGGATTGAGGATGGCTATGCGGTAAGCGACTCCAGGGTACCCATGGACTTGGCGAGTGGTTACCGGGTAGCGCGAGAACCGGCTGGAGGGAGGGGCCAGCGGCATTGCGGACTGGCATCCGCAGTGGGCTACCCGCTGGCCCGCTTAAGCCTCTTCTTCTGCCTCGACGGATTGCGCCATCCCAGCAGCAAAAGCCGGACAGACCACCAGAGCGAAGAAGGCGACTGCAACGAATAACTCGTGCACCAACATAGACTCATTGAATAGACCGTTCGCTCATCGGGCTCGAAGAGCGTGGTGTCGTGGTCGAGCCAGCGTATTTAGCAACCTGACCTGCGGTTCAATTCGCGGAGCCCAGAGTCTCCGCGGCGCGGTCGAGTGCATGGCTCAGCACCGCCAACTGCTGGGCTGCGCGAGCTTGATCCTTCGCGTCAATGGCCTCGTTAACGCCGGGGATGGCGACGGCCGCGTAGCCAGTGAATTGGCCAGGGGCGTAGATAGTGTGCCGGTACCAGGGGCGATTGGGCAGGCCGGCTTCAGAGATGAGAGCGGTCTCGGTCTGGCGAAGGGCGAGATTGAGCTTGGCGAGATCTCCGCTGGGCGCGACCTGCCGGTCATGGGCCTGTTTGGCAACGGTGCTGAACCGGGTAGCGGCGGCCAGCACGGGGGCAAAGTCCAGCGAGCCTAGCCCACTGTCGGTGGCTCTCTTCTTCGCCGCTTCTAAATACGAAGAGATGGAGTGGCCGTAGGTGACGTAGTTGTAGGGCAGCACGTCTGCATCGGCCATTCGCACGGCTTCAAGACCGAGCACGCGGGCCATTTCTTGCAGATAGAGAAAGTGCGGGTCGGCGTTCTGAATGAACCAGGCGTAGTTGTCAAAGACGGAGTGGTAGACGCCGTAGGGGCCCTCGGAACCGATATCTGTGGAGGGCACGCCTACATGTTGGAAGAAGGGCGTGAAGTCGGAACCGGAACCGAGATCGCCGATGTGAACTTCTTCCGAGACCGACGGAGCGTTGGAGACTCGGTGCTCGTCTGAATCAGGGCGGACGGTCTTCCACTGGTCGTAGACAGTCGGCCCGATGGGACCGGGCACGGAGCGGGTAACTTCGCGTATGAACTGCTTAAGCGAGGGAACGGAGGAGGCCGAAAAATCGGGCCCGGCGACGGCTACGTCGGTATTGAAGTAGGCGACAGCGCGTTCGAGCGGCTTGGCGTGCTGCTCCACCCATTCGGTTGAGCCGATGAGGCCCTCCTCTTCCGCGTCCCAGCTGGCGAAAATGACGGTTCGCTTGGGACGCCAGCCTGACTTGAGCAATGCTCCGACACCGTGGACGGATTCAAGCATGGCAGCGGTGCCGCTGCTGGGATCGACCGCGCCATAGACCCATGCGTCGCGGTGATTGCCGACGATGACCCAGTCGTCCGGGTAGTTTGAGCCGGGGATTTTTCCGATTACATCCCAGATGATGCGGCGCTGATAGTCCTGCTGAGAGACGAGGTGGACTTTGACGGAGCCCTGAGAATCATTCTTCGCACCAACCGCTCCCAAGTGATAGCGGAAGGGCAGAGCGCCTTGCCATCCCTGCGGCACGCCTGGCCCTTTGAGCGCTTTCAGAATGGGCGCGGCATCGTAGTAGCTGATGGGGATGGAGACAATGTGGGGCTGGTTGCCGTCTGGCGAGATGCGCGCGGAGTCGGGCAGGTCCAGTGTCGAAGCTACGCCGGGAGTTTCAGGATCGCCGGGATATTGAAAAAGGAATTGCACCGATCCGCGCTGGACGCCGGTCTCGGGACGCCATGGACCGTTGGGGTAGGCATCGCCTTTGAAGTAGCCGTCGTCCTGAGGGTCGGAGTAGATGAGCACGCCGGCTGCGCCGCGCTGCTGAGCTATGTAAACCTTGACTCCGCGAAAGTTGGAGCCGTAGCGGCAGATCACAACTTTTCCGTGCAGGTCGATTTGCTGCGCGGCAAGCTGGTCGAAGTCTTCGATGCGGCCGTAGTTGGCGTAGACCACATCGCCCGTAACATCGCCGGAGCCTGAGGATCCGTTGAACGGCATGACGACGCGAGGATCGTCTTGGTAAGCATCGCCCGCAACGTGCTCGCGAGTAGGGCCGGACATAAGCTGGCGGCCGGCTTCGTCAAAAGCTTCGACGCGGACGACTTTGGGCTGGTTAAGGAGTACGCGATAGGGAACGATCTCGGTATCGAGGCCGGCCTGGCGAAACTTTTCGGCGACGTAGTCGGCGGTCTTGCGATCTTCAGGCGTGGCGGCGAGATGAGGCTCGGCGGTGAGGATCTTAAGGTGCTGGCCGGCGAGCTGGGCGTCGGGAACGGCAAGGAATGTGGCCTCGATTTTGGCCTGGGCGGCGAAGTCGGCGTAGCCAAAAACAGTGGGCCCGGCTGATTGGGCCGCTAGCGCGGCGGGAACGAGCGAGAGAAGTAGAATGGCAAGCGGATTGCGCGCGGTCATAGCTCGATCCTTTAAGACACACAATAAGGATTCGTCGAATTTGCAATTCAGCGGCCTGCTGAACAACATGGGAAATATAAAGTCACAGCTTACACTAGAGGCCAGGGGGCGTCCTGCTTGAGTGCCGACCAGGAGTTGAAGGAGGAAGCCCAGAGCCTTGCCGTGGAAGAGGCGGCAGCGGCTACGGCGGCGTTCGCCGGCGAGCGGGACAAGCGGCTGCCGCAAATTGTGCGGGCGCTGCGGAATCCCAACTTTCGCCTGTTTTGGAGCGGCAATTTTCTCTCCAACATCGGCACCTGGATGCAGAATGTCGCCCAGGGCTGGCTGGTGCTGACCTTGACCAACTCGGCGTTCTGGCTGGGCGTGGTGGGGTTTGCCGGGTCGATTCCGTTTCTGCTCTTCACGCTGTTTGGCGGCGTGGTGGCCGACCGCGTCAACAAGCGCAGGCTGCTGATTGTTACGCAGTCGGTAATGATGGTGCTTGCCTTTGCGCTGGCCGCGCTCACCTGGCTCAAGATGATCACGGTGTGGGAGGTTGTGGTTCTGGCCTTCCTGAACGGAATGGCGATGGCGATGAATGCGCCCAGCTACCAGGCGCTGGTGCCGCGGCTGGTGCCGCGCGAGGATTTGACCAATGCCATCGCGCTGAATTCGGCGCAGTTTAATATGTCGAGAATCTTGGGGCCGACGCTGGGCGGCTATGCAATGGCGCTGTTTGGCATGGCGGGAAATTTCTTTCTGAACGGCGTAAGTTTTCTGGCCGTGCTGTGGGCTCTCACGCGGATCAAGTATCCGGAGCAGGAGCCGTCGCACTATCCGGGGTTGATGAACAGTCTGCGCCAGGGGTTTGCTTACCTGCACGGAAAAAAGGAGATGCTGGTGTTGGTGTGGATGACGGCGACGGCGAGCTTGTTCGGGATTCCGTTTATTACATTCATTCCATACTTTGTGCGCGTGCAGTTGCATGCGGGCGAGACCGGGTTGGGCTGGCTTCTGGCGTCGTCCGGGTTAGGCGCCGTGCTGGGCGCGGTGACCGTGGCGGCGCGGGGAACGCTCCGCCATCGCGGAAGAGTGGTGACGCTGGGTGGATTGGTTTTCTTCTCGGCGATTATTGCCTTCTGCTACTCGCATAACTTCGCGCTGTCGCAATGCCTGCTGCTGGTGGAGGGGTTTAGCGCAATTCTGATGATCTCTTCGTTTAACGTTGCGATTCAGCATTTGTCGTCGGACGCGATGCGGGGGCGGGTGATGAGCATCTACGCGACATGCTTTCTGGGGCTGCCGCCGCTCGGCGCGCTGCTTGCGGGAGAGATGTCGCGGCACATCCCGACCGGCCATGTGCTGGCATTGATGGCGGGAACCGCGGGGATTGTTTTCGTGGGCATCTATTCCTTTTCGCGGCCGCTGCGGGAGTTGGACTGAGGGAGTCGGCGGGGCGATCACGGGAAACGGTAGCGGGTTTCGCACCATCCTACACGGGAGACACTCGCTTGGGATAGCCCGTAGCCCAGTTACAAGGGGCAGAGCCAGAAGAAGAGCGCCATGGCCAAAATCATCAGTTCCGAGTAGAGCAGGATGAGCACGCCGGCGTGGTATAGGCTCCATTTGCGGCCCAGGCAGCGGGCAGTTTCAATCATGCCCCAGAAAGCCGCGGGGACTACTAGAATCTGCCAGGGCGACGCATGAAGGGAGTCTGTGCGCGGAAAGCCCTCAAGAAGCAGGCTGGCTGCGAACGCGCCGAGAGATAGAATAATCCCGCGAGGGAGCGACTTGCTGCGCAACTGGAAAAGCCGGAGAATGGATGTGCGCGGAGACACCCTCTTACTGTAGTTGGTCTGGCCTAACTTTCCACGAGTTCAATCTGCCTGAGCGACTCGGTATACGGGGCGCGGAGAACTCCTCGTTCGGTGACGATGGCAGTTACATACTTTGCCGGGGTCACATCGAATGCGGGGTTACAGATGCCGACGCCGTTGGGGGTGAGTTGCTTGCCGCCGTGGTGTGTGACTTCGATAGCGGGCCGCTCTTCGATGGGGATCGAATCGCCGGTGGCTGTCGCCAGGTCGATGGTGGACCAGGGAGCGGCGACGTAAAACGGAATGCCGTGCTCCTTGGCCAGAATCGCCACGTTGTATGTGCCGATCTTGTTGGCAGTGTCGCCGTTGGCGGCAATGCGATCCGCGCCTACGACAACGGCTTGGATGCGGCCGGCACGCATGAGGCTAGCGGCCGAGTTGTCGCAGATCACGGTGGTGGGAATGTTGTCGGCCATCAGCTCCCAGGCCGTCAGCCGCGCGCCTTGCAGGAAGGGACGGGTCTCATCGGCGTAGACGTGAATGCGCTTGCCATGTTCGACGGCGGAGCGGATGACTCCGAGAGCTGTTCCGTAGCCGCACGTTGCCAAGGCGCCGGCATTGCAGTGGGTGAGCACTCCGGCTTCGTCTGGAAGCAATTCGCCTCCGAATTTGCCCAGCGCACGGCAGGCGGCGATGTCTTCTTCATACATTTTGTGGGCTTCGGCGAGGATTCTCTCCTGCACCTTGGCGAGTGTTGCGCCCTCGGCAAGCAGTTCGGCAAAAAGGCGCTTCATGCGGTCGATAGCCCAAAACAGATTCACAGCCGTGGGGCGGGTTGCGGCCAGCCGCGCGCAGATGCGCTCGAACTCAGGGGCGAACAGATGCGGTGTGAGCGCGGAAGTGTGGATGACTCCAAGAGCGATGCCGTAGGCGGCGGAGACGCCGATGGCCGGGGCGCCGCGGACGACCATGGTGACGATGACCTCCGCCACTTGTTCATAGGTGGTCGCGAGTACATAGCTCTCCTCGAGGGGGAGCTTGGTCTGATCGATGAATCGGACGCCTTCCGGGGTCCAGGCCAAGGTGGGAATCATGCATACTTAGTGTAAACGGCGGCGGCAGGGATTAGGGGCCCGGGCTCAGAGATCGACGCCGAATCCAACGCGCATGAAAACCTTTTCATATTTTGCTGGACTTGGCTCTGCCCTGTTGCGTTAGAGTTGTTTGGTTGATTCACAGCGCCATGGACGATCGTTTGAACCCGCTTATCAACTTAAGGAGCCTTTCTTGCTGAACCTGACCGCAGTCGATTGGCTGATCATGCTGCTGTACTTCGTGTTTGTGCTGGGCATCGGCTTTGCGCTCAAGCGCTACATGAAGACAAGCAAAGACTTTTTCCAAGCGGGGAGGGCGCTGCCGGCGTGGATTTGCGGGCTGGCGTTTATCAGCGCCAACCTGGGCGCGCAAGAGGTGATCGGCATGGGTGCTTCCGGGGCCAAGTACGGCCTGGAGACCGCTCACTTCTACGGCATCGGCGCCATTCCGGCAATGGTTTTTGTGGGCATTTTCATGATGCCGTTTTACTACGGATCCAAAGCGCGGAGTGTCCCCGAGTTTCTGCGCATGAGGTTCGACGAGAAAACGCGCGCGCTGAACGCCTGCTCGTTTGCGGTGATGACGGTTTTCAGTTCGGGGATCTCGATGTACGCGATGGCGCGGCTGATTCAGGCGCTGCATCTTTTCGATGGGCTTTTCAGGGCGCTGGGCTGGGCGCCTGAAGGCATTTTTACATTCTCGATTTGCCTCTCGGCGCTGATCGTTCTTCTCTATATTTTTCTGGGCGGACTTACCAGCGCAATTTATAACGAGGTGCTGCAGTTCTTTCTTATCATTGCGGGGTTCTTGCCGCTGGTGCTGATCGGGCTGCGCAATATCGGCGGCTGGAGCGGACTGAAGGCTTCAGTTCCGATGCAATACATGCACGAGTGGAAGGGCGTGGCGCACGCCAGCACTAACCCCATGGGTATCGAGATCATCGGGCTGGGGATGGGGTTGGGATTTGTGCTGGGGTCGGGATACTGGTGCACGGATTTTCTGGTGATCCAGACGGCGATGGCGTCAAAAAATATGGAGTCGGCGCGAAAGGTGCCGCTGATTGCCGCGGTACCGAAAATGGTGTTTCCATTCCTTGTGATCCTGCCGGGATTGCTGGCGATCGGGCTGCCCACGCCGCACACAACAACGGTCGTCCGCACGGTGAACGGCGCCATCATTCATGAAATAACGGTAGTGCCGCCGCAGGTTTCAGAGGGCAGGGGGCTTGTTCCAGCGAAGATTAACCCGGTCACGGGCAAGGCGATGCTGACCGCCAGCGGCGAGCCGCTGCTGGATTACGACATGGCCACGCCGAACATGCTGCTTCACTTTTTTCCGACTGGAATTCTCGGGCTGGGACTTACAGCGCTGCTGGCCAGCTTCATGAGCGGCATGGCGGGCAATGTTACCGCATTCAATACGGTTTTCACGTACGACTTATACCAGAGTTACATCCACAAAGGCGGCAGCGACAGGCATTACATGGCTGTAGGCCGATGGGCGACGGTGGGCGGGATTCTGCTGTCGATTGCGACGGCCTATGCAGCCATCAACTTCAATAACATCATGGATACGCTGCAACTGGTGTTCAGCTTCGTGAATGCTCCCTTGTTTGCGACCTTCCTGCTGGGCATGTTCTGGAAGCGGGCGACCGGGCACGCCGCGTTTACGGGGCTGATTGCGGGCACGGCGACGGCCATGCTGCATCATGGGCTAACTTTGCCGATTGAGGCGCGGCCGGGAATTCATGGCGGATGGATTGCTGTGCTGCACCACTATCCCAGTGATATGGCGATGAACTTCTGGACGGCGATCTTTGCATTCAGCGCCAACTTTATCGTAACGGTGTTAGTAAGTTACTGCACCAAGGCGCGGCCCGAGTCGGAGTTAGTGGGGCTGGTGCACTCGCTGACACCGAAGCCGGAGCGCCCGAAAAATGAGTTATGGTGGCAACGGCCCGAAACGCTGGCGGTGGCTGTCCTGCTGGGCGCGGTAGCGGTGAACATTTTCTTTTACTGAGAACAGGGGTCAACTATGAGTCTCGATTTGCGGATTCCGCTGGGAATGATGTTTTCGCTGCTGGGAGCGATCCTCTCGGCGTTTGGGCTGGCGACCAACGGCAACGAAAAACTCTACACGCCGAGCCTCGGGATCAACGTGAATCTTTGGTGGGGGATGGTGCTACTGGCTTTTGGATTGACGATGTTTCTATTCGGAAAGCGCGGGCAGAAGCGGCAGGCGGAGCTGCCGCCGGAGAAAAGCGAAGCAAGAGGGGGACATTGAGGAGCAGGGAACAGGGATCGGGGAGCTGACGGCTGCCCGGCGATTCGACTCGCAGCTTTCGCGTTGGGAGTAAGATGAAACCATCATGCTTGATCGCCAACAGATTACGCTCGAAGAGGTGGAGCAGAGCCGTACCCGCCCTGTGCCAGGAGTCAACGTAACCTGCATCTTCGATCTCGGTGTCCCTGGCGGTTCCAACATTGCCAAGGACAAGGACTCCATGATTGCCGAGGCATTCGACTCCGCGCAACGGGACGCCCGGCGGTGAAGAGGTTTTTCTGTTCCCTAATCCCTGTTCCCTGCTCTATTCCGCCTTCACGCCGAAGCGCATGGAGCGATAGTCGAAGGTGTAAGCGCGCAGCTGATCTAAGACGTCGAGGCCTAGTACACCGTACACATCGTCGAGAGCGGCGCTGCCCAGCGGCTGGGTGAGCACCTGGATGTAATGCACGCTGACTTCCAACGGTCCGACGGCCAGCGGGATAGTCTCGGCGACGAATGCCGGTTGCGGCGGGCTGGACTCATGGCCGGGTAGCGTGAAGAGTTGCATCTTTTGCCCGGCAAAATCGGCTGAGTGCTCGTCGTAATAGCGAGACGTGAGAAAAGTCTGCTGGCTGCTTGCATCCACAACGTACATGCGCGCCTCGCCTGCATTGCCAAGCGCCACCATCATCCGATCGCCATCGAGAAAGAAGCGCGCGCCGGCGAGTGGCGGATCGTCCTTTGCATTCTTGTCCTGCGATTTGAAGGGACGCACCTCAATGGTGTCGTCGGCCGTGATGGTCAGGCTGCCGAGCGCGGACAGCGCGGGGTATCCGAGAACACCTTCAACCCGATAGTGCGATTTTGGGAAGTTATAGTCGCCGTCTTCAAAGACGAAGGCGGTCATGTTGCGAAAAGTGATGCGGCCGCCGATGGTGAAGCGGGGAATAACAGTGACATGAACTTGCATCGGGCGGCCAGTGAGGGTGTGGATGGTGACCCACTGATCTGAGACCTTGAGGCCGGCCTCTTTCGCAAGAGACCGGGCGATGAGGTTGAAGGGCGTCGTGGGGTCGAGCATGAAACTGTGCGGTCGGGCATCGACGTAGACGGGAAGATCTGTGAGGCCGAGCGGATTCTTTGTGACCTGAAGCAGAAACGGATTATAAGGCTCGACGGTCATGGGAGGATTCGATGCAGCGAGCGGCAAGAGATTGAGCGGCAGCTCGATCTCGTCCTGCTCATCCTGACTTAAATGGTCCTGGAGACGCGATTCGAGAGTCTGGTAAGCTTTGGCGGCTTTGGCCAGATCGCCGGCGCGGAGGTAGTCCTCGGCGAGAGCTTTGCGAAGCAGCTTTTCGCGAGTTGTGTTGCTGCCGGCTGCGCCTTGATCGAATTGGACAAGTAGCGGCTCGAGCAACTGGATGGAAGTCTTGAGATCGTTGTTTCGGTTGGCGAGAATGCCGCGATAGAACTGTGCTTGGTCGGGCGGCAGTTGATCGAGTTGCGATTCGATGCGCAGGAACTGGTGATCGGCTAGTAGATTTTGTAAGCGGGCATCGGTGTCAAGTCCGCTGTTGACGCCGGTGTGAACCTGCTCGCCAGCGCCGGATTGTTGTTGCGGCTGCGGAGGCGGGGCGATTTGTTGCGGAAGCGAAGGCGCAGCGGCAAAGGCGAAAATGCACCCCGCAATGGCACTGACCATGCGCCGATTCTTCGCCGCTGCAAAATCACATAAGACGCTCATGCTCAGTACGACGTTAACAGATTCGGTTAGCGCGAATTCTAGCCAATTGCAAAGGTGATCAATCATGAGACGTAATCCTTGCGTGCTCAGGAATTGGGACATTCTTCACGAGAGGGCCGGTACACTTGAAGGTAGATGAAGCGGCGAACGATCGAACATTACGAAATTCAGCGCAAGCTGGGCGCTGGCGGCAGCGGCGTAGTCTATCTGGCCAACGACACGCTGCTACAGCGTCCGGTCGTGCTCAAGATTGTGCGCACCGGGCTGCTCTCGGCCGAACAATTGCGCACGACTGTGCTGCGCGAGGCGCGGCTGGCGTCTGCGATCGAGCATCCGAATGTCTGCGGAATTTATGAAGTGGGCGAGAACGGCGACGAGGGATTCATCGTGATGCAGTACGTGCCGGGCGAGTCGCTGGACAAGCTGATTGAGCGCGGGCCAGCCAGCTTGCAACTGGTGCTTTCGGTGGGAATCCAGATTGCGGATGGCTTGCAGGCGGCGCATACGCTGGGCATATTTCATCGCGACCTGAAGCCGCAAAACGTAATGCTGACCGATGGTGGGCTGGTGAAGATTCTGGACTTCGGTCTGGCGCGGCGGCTGCGTCCCGAAGACGCGAACTTCGACCCGTCGAAGCCAGACTTGGCCAAGGACGCGTCGATGGCCGCCACCTACACGGCGCGAGGTGGGACCATCCGCTACATGGCACCGGAGCAATTTGTTACTGGGCAGTCGAGCGTGCAGTCGGACGTGTGGGCGCTGGGCGTGATTTTATACGAGTTGGCCAGCGGCAGGCATCCGTTTGTGCGGCCCAACCAAGAGGATTTCCAGATCATCCGCTCGATTCAGTTCCAGGAGCCGGAGGACCTGGGCTTTATTGTGCCGGGCATTTCGGTTGAGCTGAAGAGCGTAATCGCGGCCTGCCTTGAAAAGATTCCGGGAGCGCGCTACGCGTCGGCTGCGGAAGTGCGCGAAGCGCTGAAGACGATCATGAAGGCGCTACAGATCGAAACGGGAATTATTCCCGGCGATGCGGCGGCCAATTTGCCCACCACGGGCGCGGGGGCGGAGAAGCGGAACACCGGATTTCTGTCGATGCTGGCGGAGCGTTTTCGCGAGTCGGCAGTGGACCGTGCGCAACCAACCTCGCTAATCGTATTGCCCTTCACCAATCTGGGCGCGGGCGAGGTGGCTCCGCTGTACGGGTTTGCGCTGGCCGATGCAATTGCGGCGCGGCTGGCGCGGATTCCGGCACTCGTCGTCCGGCCATCGAGTACGCTCATGCCGTTGCCGATCGCGCAGATGGATCCTTTGACGGTTGGGCAGCGGCTGCTCGTTTCGTTTGTGCTCGCCGGGAGCTTTCTGCGTTCAGAAGATGGATTCGATCTCAACTGGCAACTGCTGGACGTTGCTTCGCAGAGCGTGCGGTCGGGCGGCGCCATTCGCGTGCCGTCGCTGGATCTGATTGCTGTGCAGACGGAGATTTCGAACGAGGTTTTTGCATCGCTGCACGGGCTTAGCGCGGGGGATCAGATGGATGCGCCCAGGACCGGAACCAGAGACGGGTCGCTGCCCGGCCCGGTGAGCGAAGATTATTTGCAGGCGCGGGCGCTGCTGAGTTCGTTCATGGTGCGAACGGGATCGCGCGGAGATCTGGACCGGGCGCATTCGCTCTTTACTCGTGTGACGGAGACAGATCCTGAGTTTGCTGCGGGTTGGTGCGGGCTGGGCATTGCGGAGCTGCAATATGTGCGTCATGGATTCGGCGGGCAGATTCACGTGATGCATGCGCGGCGATCGTTCGATGAGGCGCTCAAGCTGGACC
>CAZSVJ010000101.1:0-11421 GCA_964610185.1 uncultured Occallatibacter sp.
AGGTGCTGGCGCCCAAAAGGCATAGGGGTTCAAGTCCCCTCTTCCGCACCAAAGACTCTCCTGTCCCGCCCATTCGGACAGACCTGAAAGCAGATAAAGAAATGCATATTCTCCTTTACGTTTTTGTCGTCATTCACGTGCTTGTATGCCTCTTCCTCATCGGAGTGGTGCTGCTACAGCAAGGCCGCTCGGCCGACCTGGCGGGCGCCTTCGGTGGCCAGGGATCGCAAACCGCTTTCGGCCCCCGCGCCGCTGCCAACGTCCTCACCCGCCTCACCACCTGGTCGGCAATCATCTTCATGCTCACCTCCATCGGCCTGACCGTCCTCTACCAGCGCACCACCGCCACTCACTCGGTGCTTGAAGGCGCCAAGCCCGCGCCGGCATCCGCGCCTGCCAAATCCGGCAAGTGAACGACACGCTCTTCGCAATCTCGATGGACAGACGGCAGGCCAAACGGCCTGCTATTTTCGTTTTTGACCTGCAACATCTTCATCTTTTCCGCCGAGGCCGAAGGATTTCCTTGACAAATATATCTTTCAGATATATCTTTCAGCTATATGAAGCAGAGGCAAACCGCCTATGTCATCCTCGGAATCCTCGCCATCCATGACAACCAGTCCGGTTACGAGATCCGCAAGACCATTCAGCAGACCGTCGGCTTCTTCTGGGGCGAGAGCTTCGGCCAAATCTACCCGACCCTCAAGAGGCTGGTTGCCGAGGGCCTGATCGTGCCCAGCAAGTCAGGGGCCGCGCCTAGTGAGTCGGTCTCCGCGCCCAAACCAAGGCGGCAAGAATACTCGATTACCGCAGCCGGACTAGCCTGTCTTCGGGAGTGGCTGGCTGTCCCCTACCGCGACGATCCGCCCCGCGACGAATTTCTACTCAAGCTATTTTTTGGCCAGGAAGTCACGACTGGTGTCTCTATCGCCCATGTCCGCAAGTTCCAGGAGAAGCACCGCCGCATGTTAGACACCCTTTTGGAAATAGAAGGCCTGGCGCGCGCCTATAACTCTAGCTCTCAAAATCCCGGCTTCCCGTTCTGGATGCTCACGCTGACCTTTGGCATGGCGCAGCTCCGTTCCGCATTGGAATGGAGTGAAACCGCCCTGGCAATGCTTACTTCCCCGCAAACCCGCACCCAACAAGCGAGACCGTCGAGACACCACGAACCTTCCCCGGAGGTCCTGAACCTGCGCGACCCAGAAAGGGACGCGTAAGCAAAGGAGAAAGCAATATGCAAGACACGCTTCGCACCAGCCGGTGGTCGCAAATCCTGGCTTGGATCATCTTCAGCCTCTTCATTCTCGGCTTTTTCTTTTCTCGCATTGGAACGTGGACAGGACCCATCCTCGGTGTCTGGTTTGCCGGCACGCAAAAACCCCGTCGCGGATTCCTCTGGATGCTGGCCTTCTCTTTCATTCCCAGCCTGATCTTTGGCTGGCGCAAGTTCCCGCTCTCGGGACCCGAAGCCGCGCTTCACTACCTCGGCATGACATTGCTCGCCTCTGTGCTTGGCGTTCTGCCGTTCACCTTCCACCGGCTCGCCAGCCCGCGCCTTCCCGGACTGCTTTCCACGCTTCCATTTCCGCTGGCTGCGGTCGCATTCAACGTCCTGATTGACCCAGCGTTGCACGTCCCCGCATCCGGGCAGACGGTTATCGCTTCCTTCCTCATCTTCTGGTTCGCCGCCACGCTCATTTGGATGTGGAATCGCGAATTCAAAACCGCCAGGATCGCCCTCTGCTCTGCCCCATTTGTCGCAGCCTATCTTCTAGCGGTATTTGGAGTTTTGAGCCGATTCAGCCATGCTGCGCTTGGTTCCGGCTTCAGCGCACGCATGACCTTTGCGTGGATATGCCTGGCCGCGGCGGCTCTACTGGCCATCGTTGCGATTTTCCGGCGCGAAAAGCGCAGCAGCTGGGCCGACCGGCCGCAGACCGTCGCCCTGTTGCAAAGTCCCTTCACCGGCAACCCTTTGCATGTCGTTGTCGAAAAAGGCCGCGAAACGCTGCTCAGTACCTCAGGCGAGAGCTTTCCCATCCGCCACGGCATCCCCTCGTTCCTGACCCCGCGGGATCTGACCGGCGACAACGGCAAGTACAACCACGTATACGAGACAATCGGCGGATTCTACGACGACACGCAGCGCGTCTTCGTTGCTCTCAAAGGGTTCAACCGGGGCGCGTACTTCGAGAGCTACATGAGCCTGCTCGAAGCCAAACCTGACGATTCAGTGCTCGAGACTTCGGTGGGCACCGGCCTAAACTTCAAGTATCTGCCCCGCGGAGTCAAGCTTTCCGGCCTCGATCTCTCGCCCGAAATGCTGGCCAACTGCCAGGCCAACCTGCGCCGCTGGCAGATGGATGCGGATCTCTATTTCGGCAATGCCGAGAGCCTGCCCTTCAACGATTCCTGCTTCGATGTTGTCTTTCACGTAGGCGGAATCAACTTTTTCAACGACCGCGCCAAAGCCATTCGCGAGATGATTCGCGTCGCCAAGCCGGGCAGCCTTCTGCTCATCGCCGATGAAACCGAGAAGCACGTGAAGCAAGTCTATGAAAAAGGGTTGGGCTCATACAGGAATCGGAAGGAACCGGTCAGCCCGCCCATCGATCTGGTGCCGCCCGAGATGCAGGAGATCGGCCTCGAAATTGGGAGAACCGGCGAATGGTATATGCTTACCTTCCGAAAACCGGTTCAGGTTTAGCGTGGCGTCTCAGGAGCTCGTTGTAGAAATTTGCGATCGAAATGCAGGTCCCCGCCACGGCGGGCAGGCTTTCGGCTCCGCTGAAGTACGCTTCGCTCAGAATGACCGCCCCTCTGGGCACCTCGGGATAACAGCAATTATTGAACGAGCCCGAGAAGCGGGAGACTAGAATGGAACAATGATTCTTGAGACTTTTCCCGTCGGCCCGCTGCAATGCAATTGCACGATCCTGGGCGACGAGGAGGCCGGCGAGGCTATTGTCATCGATCCCGGCGACGAAGTGGGCCGCATCCACAAGCGCCTCACCGAGCTTGGCCTCAAGCTCAAGCAGATTCTTGTCACCCACGCTCACATCGATCACGTCGGCGGGGCACTCAAGCTCAAACGGCTCACCGGCGCGCCCATCCTGCTCAACGAGAGCGATCTTCCGCTGCTCAAGATGATGGAGATGCAAGCCGGTTGGGTAGGCGTCGAAACGCCTGAGACCGCGCCTCCCGACGCCAACCTTGTCGATGGTCTCGTTGTCGGCCTCGAGCGTTACCCGGCCACCGTCCTCCACACGCCCGGTCACACTCAGGGCTCGGTCTGCCTCCACTTTGCCCCGCTCAACATGCTCATCGCCGGCGACACCCTTTTTGCCGGGAGCATAGGCCGCACCGACCTGCCCGGCGGCAACTCCCGCGAGATTCTGGACTCGATTCATTCCCGCCTGCTGGCGCTTCCCGAGGAAACCAGGGTCCTTCCCGGCCACGGTCCCGAGACGACAATCGGCCAGGAGCGCTACAGCAATCCATTCCTCCGTGTCCGATAATCGAGCACGAATAAATCGCGACTAATAGATTATTTTTCAATGCGCTATAGATGATCTCTCAAGCAACACTTACGCTGAAACTCCCGATTTATTACCACCTTGATTCGTTCGCAAATAGTTAATAAGACCCGCCACTCCTGTGGAAAACTCAAGCTCCGGCCCCAGCAAACTCACCACCAGCCAGCCCGACTCCGCAAAGCCGAAAAAGTATCCTGGATGGGCCCACACTCCACGCTCAAGCAGTTCCAGCACCGTCCGCTCGTCCGCCTGGATCGCAGGAATCCGCAGCACAGCATACCACCCACCTTCTATTTCGAGCCTCTCCGCTTCACGCAGCTCCGCCAGTTGCCGATCAAGTTCGGCTAGATTGGCCGCTAGACGTTGCTGAATCTGCCCCTGAATGGCATGCCGCCCTTTGAGCCACACTGGCAGAGCCGACTGCACCGGCGCATTCATCGAGAGAAACGTATCGGCAATCACCTCCAGCCGCTCCAGCGCCGGTTCGCAATCAGGGCCTGTTGCCACAATCCACGCCGCCTTCATCTGCGGCAGCCCCGCAATTTTGCTCAGGCCGCTCACCACAAACACAGGAACGCCCTCAAGCCCCGCAGCGTAACTCATTTCCTTCCCGTGCAGGCCGTAGTCGAGAAATACCTCGTCGAAGATCAGCGAAAGATCGTTTTCCCGGCACAACCGCGCCAGCCCCTGCAACTCCCGCCATTTGGTGAAGTGCCCCGTCGGGTTGTTCGGATGCACCAGCACAATCGCCCGCGTTTGCGCCGTAATCGCTCGCCGAATTCCCTCTTCATCGAGCTGCCAACCGTGGTCGTAAACAAAAGGCGCGGACTTCAGCCGCACATCGTCCAGAACCGCCAGAAAATCAAACAGCGGGTACCCCGGCTGCAACACCACGATTTCATCTCCCGGATCGCAGAGCAGGCGAAAGAGAAAACTATAAGCCTCACTGGTGCTTGTAGTCAGAACGATTTGTTCCGGCCTTACTAGAGCCCCATGCTCCGCGTAGTATGCGCAAATCGCCTCGCGCGCGCAAAGGCTCCCTTTCGGGAGCGGATCGTAGTCCAGAGCCCGTGGACTGCTAAGCGCGGCCAGCAAATCAGCGGGATATTCAAACCCGCAGCGCGTAGGATTCGAGGCAGTCAGGTCGGCAATCGGCAGCCCGGCCTCGACGCGCAGCCGATGAGCCCGCGCAAGCTCGCTCTCTTCCGTATTCCAGTTGGTCCTCTGCGAAAAGCGCATGATCTAATTCCAACAATAATCCGGGCCTGCCTGCCGCACCGCGCGTGGTCGTGCACAATAAGAGCAGGCGTCCTTTTCAACCATACACGGGCGCTATCGCGGAGGAACATTGGCTCTACGCGCGGTTGTCTTCGACTATGGAATGGTATTGACCGGTCCGCAGGACCCCGAATCCCACGCCGCCCTGCTTCGCATCACTGGACTGCCGCCTGAGCGATTCGAGCCGCTGTATTGGGCCGACCGCCACGACTACGACCTGGGCAACCTGACCGGCCTCGCCTTCTGGCAAAAGCTTCTCCGCGACGCCGGCCTTAACCTTGCGCCCGGCGCCGACGCAGCGCTGAACCAGTGGGACGCCCGCATGTGGACCACGCAGAATCCGGCTATGCTCGATTGGCAAAAGCGGCTCAAGCAGCGCGGCCTGCTCACCGCGATCCTCTCCAACATGGGCGACAACGTTTTGGCCAGCGTCGAACGCGAGTTCGCCTGGATCCACAACTTCGATGTGCTGGTCTGGAGCTTTCAACTCCGCATCGCCAAGCCCGACCCTGCAATCTATCGCCACTTGCTGAAAGAACTCGGCACCAGTCCCGAAGAGACTCTCTTCCTCGACGACAAATTGGTCAACGTCGAAGCCGCGCGGGCACTGGGAATCCAGGCTCTCCAGTTCTCCACCGTCGAGCAGCTTCGCGCCGACCTGATCGCCTCAGGCCTGGACAGCGAACTCCCGCTCCCATGAACAGGGCTGTTGCCTTGACACGCTACCGGCCCTGTTTGCCTAAATGGAAACTCAATCCCACCTTGGCCGATAACTCGTCGAGCCCAGGATTGCTTTTTACAATGAATGCGTTCGAAAAATGAAAGTATTCGAGCGGGTCTACGCGCAGCTCGACTCGGTCATTCATTTTGATTTGCAACCCAAAGTCCCCCTGAAAGGCAAAGCTTGCATAGCTCGCATTCGGCGAAAGCACCTTGATGGGAAAGAACACCCCACCTGCCTTGCCGATCAGGAAAGGCTTGACCTTCATGTTGCTGCGCCACATATAACGAAAGCCAAACGGCGAGAACCCCATCCCATGCACAAACTTGTTATTGGGCGAAAGTGGATTTCCCCACACATCGGCTAAGACTGGCTCGCTCAGAAGGACAAACGGAAGTAACTCGACAACATAATCCACACGCGCCTTGAGGAAGTATTTCCAGATATGACGGTCGTACTCCACCCCTGCCACCCAGATATTGCAGCGCAGCGCGGCGCCAAACATCTTGTGATCGCCATACGAAAACAACCCCGTCACCGCGAGCTCCCGCTGCTCATCCTTTTTCTGATGAGTCTTTTTGGTTTGTCCACTATCAACTTCTGCCGGGGCATCGAACACCGCTGAAGCATCCAAACCCGCCTCGCTGTCGCTCTCCAGCGCGCTCGCTGCCAACGGGGCGTCCGGTGCGTCCGGCAACGATGAGATGTCGGACGCGACATCGGCTTCGCTTTGCGCTGTGCCGGCGGTTGCCTGCGGCAGATTCCGGTCGACCGCGCTCGCCATTGCCCCCACGGCAGTCGAGATCGCCGGCGACGCCATTGCCGCAGTTGCCTCCGTTTCCTGGGAGTGCGACCTTTGCGGCGCGAGAAGGCAAGACAGCGCCAAAACCGCCATTCGATTCAAGCTAGCAATGCGCGCCAAACGACGCTCTCTCAGTAACGGTGCCAACACAGATTCATAAAATAAATGGGGAAGCAATATGTCACCTGAATAGTTGCTGTAGAGATGCCTTACCCAAGAAACTAAAACGAACTAACCGATGCGACCACTATAGCATGGCCATAAGTCCTGCCAAAACGCATTGTTGATTATGCCAACATCGCCGCGTGCCCCATCCATCATGCGTTCCTTGCTTGATGGGTGGGATGGGCAACAAAGCTGGGCGCAGGTCGAAAGAAAGCTGGGTGGGATACCACCCCGTCTCAAGAACCCTCGTCTGTGAAGCTGCCCACCGCCCAGATTGCTACGACGCCAGCCCCAGCCCCACCAGATTCGCCGCCAAAATAATGATGATCATCCCCGCCCAAAGAATTCGAACCGGCCTGCTTCCCACGCCCTTCCATTCCTGCAACGCAAGACCGACAAGACCCGCGAACAAAACATATCCGCTCATATGCAGCATCCAGTTCACGTACGATAGCCGTTCTGGAATGTTGGCCTGTCCCCACGCATAGAAGAAAAACTGCAGGTACCACATGATTCCACCCATCGCCGCCAGGCCTGCATTCTTGAGCAGGATTGGGCCGGGGTAGGATAGATCGCGGCGCAGCGATAGTCTCTTCAAAGCAGCCAGCCGAATAAAGCAGTAACTCATGTTAACAACCGCGCCGCCGCCCATGATAAACACATAACTCGGCAATGCCGCATAGAGCGGGTTCACGCCTAGATAAAGCGCCGCTGTTTTTATCGGCTCCGCCGCGTCGATCGCAAATGCCATGCCCGAGGAAAACACTCCGCAAAGGACGGCCAGAAGCAGGCCCAGCTTCAAGTTGAACTCCCTAAGTTCGCCGCTAAGCTGTATCTCTTTCTGATGGCCGGCATAGGAGACGATGGCCACGCCGATCAGCGCAACCAATACCCCGGCCATTGTGTAGAGGCCTCCCTTGGTCGTAAAGAGAATCGCGGCTTTGCCGTGCAGAATTGGAGGCATGAGCGTGCCTACCACCAGGGTGACGCCAATGGCCACGCCGACTCCCAAAGAAATTCCCAGATGGCGCATGGTGAGGCCGTAACTCACATTGCCAATCCCCCACATAGCTCCAAAGAGCGCGACCTTCAAAAGAATATGTGGATTGATCGATCCATAGAACTCATAAATGTCCGGAAGCAGAAGATAGCTCACGGAAATAGGCAGCAGTATCCAGGAAAAGAAACCCGCCACCGCCCATGTAGTCTCCCACGACCACTTCTTTACCTTCCCAATGGGCGCATAGAACGACGCGGCCGATGCCGCCCCAACCATGTGCCATCCGATCCCAGCCAGTATTGCCGGCATTAGTGCTCCTATTCTCCATGCTTCCGGCGCATCGAATGCGCTGCCGGAAATCCGGTTCCACAGTTACTGAATCTCAACCTCAAATGTATAACTTCCAGCAGCTAACTCAAACCCGCTTTTCTCGCCGGGAGTTATCGCCTTGGCCTGGTTGCTCTCCATCAGCGGCACACCTTCCAGCTTATAACTCGCGGCCTCAGGCGCGTTCAATCCAAGCAGCCCCGTCGTATTTGCGGGTATAGTCACATGCCACAGCGCAGTGGTTCCCTTCACCGACCAATCCGAATGAATCAAGCCGTACTCAGAGGCGTAGTCGAATTTCACGCTTTCCAATCTCCCGTCGAATACCGGGTGAAGGACCACCGTGTGAAAACCCGCATTGAGCGGCGTTGCGTCCACGCCCGCCGCAAAGCGATATATCCAGTCCGCCACGGCGCCGTAGGCGTAATGGTTGTAGGAGTTCATGCTCGGATCGTCCTTCATCTGGTCGCCGTTCCATCGCTCCCACATCGTCGTTGCACCGTGCTCCACCAGGTAGCCCCACGACGGATACTGTGTGTTGAGCAGCAGCTTATAAGCCAGTTCCGAATGCCCGCTCTTGGTCAGCTCCTCCAGCAGATAGGGCGTGCCCAGAAAACCCGTGCTCAGCAAGCCATGATTGGCTTCGATTTTGTCCACCAGCTTTTGTGCCGAGGCCGCGCGCAGTCCCTCCGGCAGCAGGTTCATGTGCAGCGCCAACACATAACCGGTCTGCGTGTCGCCGCCTTTGCTCTTCGCATTGGGATTGTCGATCTGTCCGAACGGCGAAGGGCTATTGTCCGCGCCAGCCACAAAACCGTCGGCTTGGACATATTTCTTTTGGAATGCCGCGCGAATTTTCTCAAAGAGCCGCGCATATTTCTCAGCATCCCCGGTCCGGCCCGTCGCGCGCGCCATCTGCTGCATCATCGTCACGTCATAGGCCCAGTATGCGGTCCCGATCAGCCCCTGATCCGTGCGGCCCTCGGGTGAGAGCCAATCGCCAAACGGAATTCCCGAGTCGTGCAGCCACAGTCCATCGGGGTTTGCGGCATCGATGGCATTCAGATAATTCTCCATCGCTGCCCAGTTCTGCTCGATCACGCTTGTGTCGCCTGTCTGTAGCCACGATGTCCACGGAATAATCACGCCCGCATCGCTCCAACCCGGCCCGTGCCCCATATTCGGCCGCGCCGTTCCCGGCGAATAGATCCCGTAATAGGGAGACCCCGCCTGGGTGCCACGCATATCCTCGCCAAACTTGCGCGAGAACGCTGCCAGGTCCATGTTATAGCTGGCCGCGCGCCAGAACACTTGCGCATCCGCCATCCATCCTAGCCGCTCGTCTCGCTGCGGGCAGTCTGTGGGCACACCAACAAAGTTCGAAAGCTGCCCCCAAAGAATGTTGCTCCACAGCTTGTTGATCGTCTCGCTGCCGGTCTCGAGCTTCGCCGTGAACGCCGCATCGGTATGAAGCACCAGCGCGGTAAGCGCATCCAGCGCTGGCGCCGCAGCCATCCCCGTCACTTCAACGTACCGAAAACCATGAAAAGTAAACTGCGGCGTGAACTCCTCCCCACCATTGCCGCTCAGAATGAAGTGATCCGTCGCCTTGGCCGTGCGCAGATTGTCGGTATAGATGGTTCCGTCGGCATTCACAATCTCGGCAAACCGCAGCCGCACATCCGTGCCGCTCGGCCCTTGGACGCGCAGCCGCTCAACGCCGGAAAAGTTCTGCCCGAAGTCATAAACATAGACGCCCGGCGTGGGCTCGCTCACCGTCTTCGGCGTTATCGTCCGCTCCACGCGAATCGACGGATAGTCCTGGGCTTCGATCGTCACTGGCTTGGGATCGATAACAATCGCACTCTTCCACGTCGATGCGTCAAACGCCGCCGCCGTATCCCAGCCTGCCTGCTTCGCGCGCGCGTCCTGACTCTCGCCGTCGTAAATCTCTGAATGCAGGATGTACGAGGTATTTGCCTGCCACGTTGCATCCGTAGCAACCCACTCCACACTTCCGTCGGTGTGCTCGATGCGCAGTTGCGCCCGCAGAGCCGGCGGCGTGTCGCCATAATTGTTCGGCTGCTGGAACCACTCCAGCGGCGTCTCATACCAACCCGGCGCAAGCAGCGCAGCAATCGTATTCTCCCCACTTGCAAGTTGAGCAGTCACGTCATAGGTCTGGTATTTCACATGCTGCCGATAGTCGGTCCATCCCGGCGCCAGCACATCGTCGCCGACGCGCTTGCCATTCAAAAACATCTCATAGGCGCCAAGCGCGGTTGCGTAGAGCCGCGCCGATTTCACTGGCGCCGCAACCTCAAACGAATGCCGCAGCGCCTTCACCGAGTCCGTAATCCACGGATGCCCGAGCGGCTGAGCCGTCGGTTCCGGCCCCGCCGACCAAGCCACCGCCGTCTTCCACGCCGAGTAGTCAAACCCCTTCTCTTGCCAGCCCCGCACCGCATGAATCGCGGCCTTCCAATCGGTACCGCTCGAAAACGTCGCGGTGGTTCCGTCCGCGTATTCAACCACAAGCGTTGCAATCATTGGTGGCGCATCGTCCGTCGCCATTCCATTTGGATTGACGACATAATGCACCGTCTCAACCGCAATTGTGTTGGCGCCAACACTCAGTTTGCCGGTAACGTCCGCGCGCACAAACTTCTTCCACGGCATGTGTTTATAGGGCGGAAGCGGGTCGGCTGTCAGCACCTGCGCGCCGTTGATCCATGCAGAGACAGTGTCCTGCCCGGTCGCGAAGAGCGCCGCGCGCCGCACCGGCTTCGTAAGCGTTACCGTCTGCCTGTAGTCGATATGCTGCACGGCAGCTTTGTCCGCATCGAGAAGCTTTGCATCCGGAGTGGTTACCCACACCGCCGGTGCGTGGCGTACAGCATCCTCTTCCGCCGTTTCGTAGCCAATCCATTGAGCGCGCCAGGCCTGCTGTGTCGCCAGGCCCGTCTCCCACCAGCCGATTTCGCTCTCGGCATACGGCTTTCCCGCCGCATCCCACACCTTCACCCGCCAGAAGGTGCGCGTGGACGCCGCGATGGCCGGCCCTTTGTAGCGCACATTCAATGACTCGCCTGAATCGATCCGCCCGCTATTCCACACGTCCGCCGCGCCCTGACGCAACAATTCTTCCCGCGAGGCAACAAACACCTCATACGCCGTTTGCTTCGCGCCCCGCGCCGGGTCCTGCAACTGCCATGAAAACCGCGGCGATGGATCGTCGATCCCCAGCGGCGACTTCAGATTGTTGACGCGCAACTCCACCGGCCCGGTAAATGCCGGAGCCGCGATTGAGACGGACGCCGAACCCAGAACCAGCCAACACGCCAACCACCGCGTCATCCCCATTGTCATGCGCCCGCTCTTCTTCAGAAAGAAGCCTGTCCTTTGCGCAGCCTGCCGCGATGGGCTGAGCAGCCGTCGAGCATCAACTCGCGTGCATTCGCAAAAATATGTCAAATGAAATAACTTTCAGAAGGGAGAACCTTATACAACCGACACGACGCTTGTCAAAGCCCACCCGCATGTGTTTGCTTAACATGGTTCCAAGGGGACTTGACGCCTGAGCGGCCCG
>CAZSVJ010000102.1:0-11379 GCA_964610185.1 uncultured Occallatibacter sp.
CTGTGGCTGCGCGCCGGCCGGCGGACGCTGGTGCTGGAACAGTGCATTGCGACCTCGGAGCCGGCCCATCTCGCCAAGCACGCCTTCCAGTTAGCCCAGGAGTTCAATAACTTCTATCACAAACACCACATACTTAATGAAGAAGACCCGGCGCGGAAGACGTTCTTACTAGCCACGGCCGCCATAGCTTTGCGCGAGTTAGTAGAAGTCCTAAGTTGGCTGGGCATCGAGAGCCCTGAGGCGATGTAACAACAGCCTCTAGCTGCTAGCTTCTAGCCCCTAGCTCCCCATTTCAAAAAAGCTAGAAGCTAGTGGCTAGCAGCTAGAAGCTGCTCTTAGAAGCTTCTCACCCACTCCAATATCGACCGCACAGCAATGCCGCTTGGGCCCCTCGCTATGTAAGGCTTTGAGTCCTCTATCCAGGCTGTGCCCGCAATGTCGAGATGAATCCAAGGGGTATCCTCGACGAAGGTCTTCAAGAACTCCGCCGCGGTAGATGCGCCGCCATAACGTCCGCCGGTGTTTTTGATGTCGCCGATGTCGCTCTTGATCAGTTCCGCATACTCCTCGCCAAGCGGCAAGCGCCAGAACCTTTCGCCTGTGATGCCAAGCGCCGATTCAAACTTCGCGTAACTCTCCTCGTCGTTTGAAAAGATGCCTGCGTTCACCTTGCCCAGGGCAACTCCAATGGCGCCGGTAAGTGTGGCTGCGTCGATGAGGTGCGTAGCGCCGAGTTGCTTTGCGTAAGTCAGACCATCGGCCAGCACCAGGCGGCCCTCGGCATCGGTGTTGATAATCTCGATAGTCTTGCCCGGCTTGTCCGCGGCTCCTGGCATCGCCGTCACCAGGTCGCCGGGCTTATAGGCCTTGCCGTCGGGCATGTTTTCCGCGGCGCAAACAACGCAGATGACGCGCACCTTGGGCTTGAGCAGAGCAATGGCGCGCATGGCGCCCAGCATGGCCGCTCCGCCCGCCATGTCGGATTTCATCAGCTCCATCTTGTCCGATGGCTTGATGGAGATACCGCCAGTATCGAATGTAATGCCCTTCCCGACAAGTCCAAGCACCGGCCCATCCACGACGCCCTCCGGCTCATAACGCAGCACGATCAGGGCGGGCGGTTCTTCCGAGCCTTGCGCAACGCCCCAAAATGCGCCCATCTTGAGTTCATGGATCTTTTCAGTGGAGAAGAGCGACCAATGGAGCCCGACTTCCTCAGCCATATGGCCGGCGCGATGGCCGAGCATCATGGGTGTGAGTTTGTTGCCCGGCTCGTTGACCAGGGAGCGGGTGAAGTTCTGGCTCTGGCCGATGATCGCGCCCTCTGAAAATGCCGCCTGCAGAGCGTGCCGATCTGAGTTGCCCGAGGCCGCGAGCGTGAACGACTGCACGCTCTGGTCCTTACGCTCGCTGCGATAGGTGTCGGGGTCGAAGTCGCCCACAATTGCGCCCTCGACGGCGGCGCGAACACTGCCGGTGGCGGAAAGCGCCCCAAACTCTGGCAGAACCAGGACCAGCTCGCGAATACCGCGCGGCTTGGCAAACCGAATGGCGGTGCCGGCTGCGTTGCGTACGCTGTGGACCGTGACCTTGGCTTGTTTGCCCAGACCCACAATCAAGAGCCGCTTTGCCGCCAGCCAGGCGGGAGCATGCAGCAGCACTGTTTCGTTAGCGCCAGCCTTGAATTCGCCGCTGGCCAGCACGGCGGCCGCAGCGACTTTCACCGCCTCGTCGGTGGTCAGAAGCACGGGCTCAGGTTTAGCGTCGGGCCCTTTCGAGGTTTGATTGTCGGCGGCCAGCACGGCAAGCAGTTCGGTCTCAATTCCGGCAAGATTGGCAAAAGACAGTTCGGTGCGCATGTCTCTATTATTCCACTGCACATAGACTTACGGTCAGAAGCCGGCGAAGCTAAGTGGGTACTTTCGAGGGATTGGCCGAAAATGACAATCAATCAAAGAATGACATTTCTTGGATTCATGACATAATATAAGAAAGGGGTCAGTATGAAAGGCTCTGTCCAGGATGTTATTAGTGCCAAAGCGCGCCTGAATGACAATGGCCGCATCGTCATCCCCGCTGCCATCCGGAAGGAGATGGGCATCGCGCCGGGCGATACGCTCCTGATGGATGTCGAAGATGGCGTCCTCCGCATCGAGTCGTATCCGGCCAGAATCCGGCGCATTCAGCGGGAGATCGCCCCGTTCGCCAAACCTGGGATTCTGGCCTCGGACGAACTGATCGCCGAGCGGCGAGAGGAAGCGCGCCGCGAAGAGGAAGAGATCGAGCGCGACGAGGCCGCACGCAGCGCGGGCTGGCGCAAGGCGGATCAAGTTGCCTGACGTTGTGGTGCTCGACTCCTCCGCGATTCTCGCCGTTTTCTTCAACGAGCCGGGAGCGGAAATTGTCCTTCCCATCCTCGATGGCGCGCTGCTCAGCACTATCAACCTCGCCGAGGTTCATACCCGCATGCTGGATCGCGGCGCATCGACTCAGCAGGCCTGGAATTGGATTACCAGGCTGCAATGCGAAGTCTGCTACTTCACCAATGCCCACGCCAGAGCCGCTGCGGAACTGAGGCCCGCCACCCGGCCGTTCGGTTTGTCCCTCGGCGACAGGGCCTGCCTAGCTCTCGCGATCGAGCGCAAAGCAACTGTGTACACGACCGACAAGGTGTGGAAAAAGATGTCGCTGGGGATCGAAATCGAAGTGATCCGCTGAAATCCTGGGAAGGGAGCGGTGACCCAACCCCACCATGACACCGTGAGCCGAAGAACATCCCTTGGCGGCTAAAGCCCAATGTTTATTATCAGCCGGTCGCGGCATCCGCCGCGGCGGAAAGCCGTGCCCTTTCAAAGCCTGACACTCACCACAGATTTTTACCACCCAGTTCCTTGCGGACTGTTACCGCCCCATGCGATGCTTGCTGGCGTTCACGGCGGAGCGGGCCTCGCGGTCGGCTTCCCGGCGCTTCTCGGTTTCGCGCTTGTCCCAGTCCTGCTTGCCCTTGGCGACGGCCAGTTCGCATTTCACACGCCCATTGCGAAAATAGAGCCGCGTGGGAATGAGCGTGTGGCCCTTGATCTGCGTCTTGGAGAGTAGCTTGCGAACCTCATCGCGGTGCAGCAGCAGCTTGCGGGTGCGCGTTGCGTCGTGGTTGGCAATGTTTCCGTGGGAATAGGGACCGATATGCACGTTGAGCAAAAACGCCTCGCCGTCTTTGATGAGTCCGTAGGAGTCTTTAAGGTTGGCCTGGCCCTCGCGGATCGACTTGACCTCGGTTCCGCGAAGCGCGACGCCCGCCTCGAACTTCTCCAGCAGAAAATAATTATGGCTGGCGGCGCGGTTGTGCGCGGCGTCCCGTTCGCCACTGGCCACGGGGTCGCGTGGCTTGGACGGCTTGTTGGGGCCTGCCGCAGCCGGCGGAACGATGGTATGGCTGGTTTGGCGAGCCATCGGGAAGCATCCTCAAACCTTCATCCTAGCATTTGCTAAAATGAGGCATCGGTGAATGGGAAGACTTGGCAAAAGGAATTGCGTCGAGATATGCGTCCGGAGCGGCCAGCATGGTGCGGTCGCTGAATGCGGGCTCACCACGGCGCCTGGGAGAACGATGATAAGCCGCTCTGCTGCACAGGCCGCCTCCGGATGGGGTCGGGCCAGTTCTTTTCAGGCTAGCCCCGTTTTTTTGAGAGCCGCTCTCTCGGTTGCGCTCTTCGCCGTCCTTGCCGTCTTTGGCCTCTCGAGCGTTCAGGTTCATGCCCAGTCGGCCGCCTCCCTCTACAAGCGCGGGCAAACCGCCGAGGCGCGCGAGGATTACGACACCGCTCTCGACTACTTCCAGAGAGCCCGCGCCAAGGCGCCCAAAGACTTGAACTACCGCTCGGCGCTCTACCGTGTGCGCATATCCGCCTCATCGATGCACCTCTCGAAAGGACGCAAACTGCTGCATGACGGCGACGAGCAAGCTGCGCTGGCTGAGTTTCTGCACGCCGCCGAGATCGACCCCAGCAACGAGGCCGCGCAGCAGGAGATCGCCAAAGTTCGCGAGAAGCAGGGCGAGACAGTGCCACAGGCCGAGACCAGCCTTTCCGAGCAGGCAGGCGCGCAAGAAGAAATCGATTCGATCGGAGCGCCCGCCGTCCTCAAGCCGCTCTCCAACGAGCCTCTCACTTTGCACTACACCGAGGACACCAAGGTTGTTTACCAGGCCATAGGCAAGGCCGCAGGCATCAACATCCTGTTTGACCCCGACTACACCTCCAAGCGCATTCAGGTGGACCTGAACAACTCGTCCTTGCTCGACGCGCTGCGCATCGTGGGCACCTTGTCCAACACATTCTGGCGCCCGGTCACCGACAATACGATTTTTGTTGCACAGAATAGCCGCGCCAAGCGCACCGAGCTTGACGAGCAGGCGGTGCAAACGTTCTACCTTGCCAACGCCTGGCAGCAAAACGATTTGACCGACGTGCAGACGGCCCTGCGCAATGTGCTGGCCGGCAACTTCAAGGTGTACGGCGTGGCCGGCCAGAACGCGATCGTGTGCCGGGGCACGCCCGACGAGCTGCTGCTGGCGCAAAAACTGATCAACGACCTGGACAAGGCTCGCGCCGAGGTGGTGGTAGACATTGCGGTGCTTGAGGTGAGCAAAAACTGGGAGAAAACCCTTGGCATCGCCTGGCCCAGCAACATAGGCGTTGCGCTTGAACCGCCCACCTCCACTACGTCCAGCACGTCGACCACGACAACCGGTACGACAACCGCGTCCACTTCCCCGACCCTCTACGACCTTGCCCATCTCAAGGCGACAAATTTTGCGGTGACCATCGGCTCGGCCACGGCAAACCTGCTCCTGACCGACACAAATACCAAGATTCTGCAAAATCCGCGCATCCGAGCCACCGACCAGCAGAAGGCGTTGTTGACCATCGGCGAGCGGATTCCCATCGCCACGGGTTCCTACCAGACGGGCGCCGCCACCGCGGTGGTCAGCTCGCTGGTTAACACTCAGTTCCAATACCAGGATGTGGGCGTCAAAGTTGAAATGACGCCGACCGTTCATTACGACAACGATGTGACGCTGAAGATCAAGATTGAAGTGTCGTCGCAGAGCGGTTCGGTAACCATCAGCGGCGTGACCGAGCCGATCATCGCGCAGAACATTGTGGATCAGGTGATCCGGCTGCGCGAGGGCGAGGCCAGCATCCTGGGCGGCATTCAGGAGAACCAGGATCAGGTAAGCTGGAACGGCATTCCGGGTTTGAGCTCGATTCCTATTCTGAAGTACCTGTTCGGCTCAAAGGATCACACCATTACCGACAACGAGCTGATCTTCCTGGTGGTGCCGCACGTGGTTCGTTCGCAAGTTCTTGACCGCGCCAACCTTCGCGCCATCGATACCGGCGCGGGCAGCAATTCGATCGACCTTCGCCGCGTTTCGAGCGACGGTGGAAGCGTCACCCCAGGACCACCTACGAGTGGGACGCCCGAGAATCTGCCAATCCGCCGCGGTCCCCGTGGTCCGCAGCCCAGCGTTGGCGTAGTTCCCGGCCAAAGCGCTATGGCCGCGGCTCCGGCGGCTTTGGCGCAATTGAGCGCGTCCGCGGAAGTGAATGGAGAGACAGCGACTGCGGCAGCGGCAGCGCACACTTCCAATTCGCCCGGCGCACCCGGTACACCGGGCGCCTCCGTTCCAGATCCAGCGAAGAGCATGAGTTTTTCGTTCAATCCACCGGCGGCTCCGGTCACCGTAGGCGCCACCTTCCAGCTTCCCGTTATTGTGAAGGGTGGAACCGATATCGCTTCAGTGGCCATGCAGGTTAAGTACGATCCGGCGAAACTCTCGTTGGATAATGTCAGCGCGGGGGACTATCTGAACCGCGACGGACAAGCTGCGTCGCCGGTGCATAGCGACGACGAGGGCACGGGCAGTGTCAACGTTGTTGCCTCGCGCCCGCCGGGAGCGGCCGGGATAGGCGGAACAGGCATCGTGTACGTTCTCAGCTTCAAGGCCAAGACCGCGGGCGAGACCGTCCTCACCATGACCAAAACGGCGGCGACGAATAGCGCCCAGCAGCAAGTTCCGGCCCAGGGCGGCCAGATCAACATTGTGGTGAAGTAGACCGATGAGTGTCATCAAAACCAGACCGGGAAATCGGAGGCGATTCCGTCCAAGCCGCCCCGTCGGGGCTGAGCCAGTCCGGAGGGGTGAGCGCGGCCTCACGCTGGTTGAATTGATCGTGACTGTGGCGATTCTGTCGATTCTGGCTGCGGCCGCCGTGCCCGTTGCCCGCTTTCAGGTAAAGCGCCAGAACGAGCGGCAGTTGCGGCGCGACCTGTGGGAGATGCGAGACGCAATCGACGCATACAAAGACGCCGCCGACAAGCATGCCTTCCAGACCAAGGTAGACAGCCAGAACTATCCGCCCGACCTGGAAACACTGGTCAACGGCGTGGACGTGCAGGGCAAGAAGGTGAAGTTTCTGCGCAAGATTCAGGTGGACCCTATGACCGGCAAGGCCGAGTGGGGGTTGCACTCCATGCAGGACGATCCCACGTCGGACTCTTTTAGCGGTCAGAGCGTTTTCGATGTTTACTCAAAGTCCCAGGGGACGGCCCTGGACGGCACCAAGTACTCCACGTGGTAGAGCGGAGTTGGCGGTGATAGCGGAGCTAGCGGAGTTAAGAGCCGTCCTCGCGAACGCGGCGAGACTAACTCCGCTAACACGCACGCTGTGCGGCTAACACCGCTAACTCGGCTAATACCGGCAAGAGGCATCGATGGGCAGGATTCGTAAACAAGACGCGGGCTTCACGCTCTTCGAGTTGATGATTGTCATGGCGATCATCGGCATCCTGGCCGTGGTTGCGGTGCCCAACTATATTGCTGCTGTCAAGCACACCAAGGAGGCCGTGCTCAAGGAGGATCTGTTCATTCTGCGCGGCGCCATCGACTCGTATACGATGGACAAGCAGAAGGCTCCGCAGTCGCTGGACGATCTGCTTCAGGACGGGTACATCAAGTCCATCCCCGAGGACCCGATGACGCACAGCAACACCACCTGGGTGACCGATACAAGCGACTCGATGCACTCGCTTGACCAGACCGATCCCGGTATCGACGACATCCACTCCGGCTCGAGCGATTCGGGGTCGGACGGGCAGGCTTATTCGACCTGGTAATTGCGAGAGCATCAATTGCGAGGCGGAATCCAAGTCGGATTCCAAAGGCGATCATGATTGGACAGACTCATCGCGCGCTCTACCTGCTGTTGTGTGCCGCCGCAATCTGCGGCCTGTTGCGCGCCCAAGCCGGACAGACAGTCACCATTCGCATGCTCGACAGCAGAACCGGCGTTCTCATCGCCAGCTCGGATTATCTGGTTCGCATCAATCATGAAGAAACCGCCCACGGCAATTGGGTGGTGAAGAATGAGGACGGCTCAGGCAAGTTGACGCTGCCCGGCAACGCTGCCGCTCTCTCCGTCCGAGCCACTTATGACAGCAACACCGTGATGTATGTCAATTGCGATGCAGCCAAAGACGCGGGCTCATCGGATCGCGCTCCGGGGCTGGATCGCTGGTACAAAGTCTCCGACATTGTTGAGAAGGGTGTGGTAGCGCCCAACGGCTGTGTAGGCAAAAAGATTCCCGACAGATTGCAGGTCGTAGCCAATCCCGGCGAGTTCGTCTTCTTTGTCAGAAAACTCAATGCAAAAGAGCAGTTCCAGCAATAGGCCGGGATGAAGGCAGACGCCGGATTGCGGAGAAGATTATCCCTTGGCGCTCGATCCCATCGAACCTTCCACGCTCGACTTCATCCTGCAGGTTGAACGGCACTACGCGAGCCTGATTGGGCGAGCGGATTCGGACTTAAGCAAGCTGCCAGGTCTTCCGCCGTGGCGGAATGCGGCGGATAGACCTGGGAGTCAGGATAAAAGCGCCGACTCCGGTCCCGATCGAGAACCAAGCCTTGGCGGCAAGCTTCTCTACGCGGGGGAACTCGATGCAACGGGCCGCGCTCTGCTGGTGGCGAGCAACATCGCCGGCGCCGCGTCACTGGCCGCAACCGCCGACTTGGCCGCGCAAAAGCAGAGCGTCAGAGATGGAGTGGCCGATTTCCTGGTGACCTCACTCAGCGAGGCCTTGCGCATTCTCAAGAATCAGATTCGCAAGCGAGAGACGGTTGCGGTTTGCATTGCTTCCGCGCCGGAAGCCGTTGAGCGCGAGATGCTGGACCGCGGCGTGTTGCCCGATCTGCTGCGGCCCTCCGATGAAGTCCCCACGCATTCACTTTTTGTCACCCAGGGCGCGCGGCAAATAACGCCAGCAACTCTGGGCAACAACTCGATTCTGCTCACATGGCGCGTAGCCTCCGCGCCGGCTCTCTGGCTTCCCAGACTCGACGCCGTCGCCATCGATTGCCTTCAGCCCGATGCCTGGTCCGCCCACCGTTGGCTGCGTCTTTCCCCACGCTACCTGGGCCGCATGTCGCAAAGCGTCCGGTTGCTGTATTGCGATCAGGAATTCAAAGCCGACTTTATTGAGAAGGCGCGCGCCCAGATCGAGCGCGGCGAGATTGGCGTTCAGGTCGAGATTCAGGTTACTGGCGAAGGCATACGCGACCAGCTCCGGCTCTCGCAACCTGACGATTCCCCGGCGATTGATTGATTGCTTGCTGACCTCAACCCGTCGCTTCGCCGGCCGCTTCAATCCGCGCCCACAACTCCTTTACCCCGTAGCCTGTCTTTGCTGAAACTGGAAGCACCTCGTCCAGTTCCAATCCCTTCTTCAGAGCGAGTAGATTCCGGGTGCGTTCGTTGCCGCTGAGCCGATCGATCTTGGTTGCGACCATGGCAAAGTCGCGCTCCGCAGCCCTGAGCCAATGGATCAATTGACGGTCGCTATCCTGAGGCGGCACATTCGAATCGACCAGGCAAACGCACAGCTTCAGCGTGGAGCGAATGGCCAGGTAAGGCTCGATAAACGCCGGCCAGCCCGCTGAAATCGACTTCGAAATCTTCGCGTAGCCGTATCCCGGCAGATCGGCAAAGACCAGCTTGCGCCGCTGGCTCTGGTCGAGAAGCGCGAAGAAATTAATGGCCCGCGTGCGTCCCGGCGTTTGCGAGACCTTGGCAGCTTTCTCACCCACCAACGTATTCAGCAAGCTCGATTTGCCCACATTGGAGCGGCCCAGAAACGCGATCTCCGGCGCATCCGGCGCCGGAAACTGCTCCGCCGCCATTGCCGATAAGAGGAATTGAGTCGTATAGCGCATAAGAAGTCAGGGATCGAGAGCCCGCAGGCCGTAAACACGCTGGGTGCCCCATCCGCGCAACCCGTGACGGCGGATTTTTGCGTTAGGGTGGGAGCACGCAGACCTTCAGTGCCGCCAACCCTGAGCATACAGGAAGCGCACTCCGCGAATGTTTCGTCGCCCCGACTTCTACTTCAGCGGCGCAATTTTCAAGTTGCGAAAGAAAACCTCCGCGCCCTCGGTCTGGAACAGAATTTTTCCCTTGGCCGCGTTCAGCTCCGTGCCCTCGTTCACAAGCTTGCCGTTTACAAAGTACTTCATGTGGTCATGGTCCACCACCAATTCGCAGAGGTTCCATTCGCCTTTCGGCTTCTCCACCTCGCCAACCGGGTCGCGATAGCCCGTCACATTCTGCCACGGCCCCGCGCCGAAGCGGACAGACCGCACATGCAAATGCCCCTTGGGGTGCACATCGTCGCTGGTAATCAGCTTGCCGTTCACCTTGAGGCTTGCGCCCCTGATCAGCCAGATATCGCCGGTGCCGCCCTCCTGAATCTGGAACTCGAAGGAGCGCGGCCAGGTGTCGCCTGGATCCTGGATCGGCCCGGTGATGTTGTAAAGAATGCCGCTGTCGCGAGCCTTGCCTACGCGGTCCTGATACGTTTTATCGCCCCACTTGAACTCGGCGCGCAGGTAGTAGTTCTCATACTCCTTCTTGGTCACGATCCCGCCAAAATCGTTGCCGGATACGTGAATGATTCCCTTCTTCTCAACCGTGAAAATATGCTCGGGGTCGTTGTCGATGCCCTTCGATTTGAGCACGGTATCGAATCCGGAAAAATCTTTGCCGTTGAACAGGCGCACCAGCTTGCCATGCGGCGGAATGCCGCTTGTCTGCTGTGCCGCCGCCCAGCCATTCAATACCGCAATGGTTGCCAAAACCAAGGCAAACCGCTTCGCTGTTGACTGCATTCTGTTGGGACGCTGGTGGGAACTCCTCATCCTCTATTGACCTCGCCGACTATCGCTTTAACGATAACGTAAAGACGAGGCTTTGCCTAGCCAGCGGTCCTATTTATTGCAGGCTCCCGCTGACTGCGCATTCCTGGCGTGTCTCCGTCGTCTCAACAGAAGATCGGCATAGATCCACAGGTTGAAACAAACCACCACTGCCGCAAGTGAATATTGCCAGCCCACCGGCAGCCCCTCCTGGTAGATTACCGGCACCAGATAATGCGCAACGAAGTCTTCGCGGTAACTTTCAATTCCGGCGCGAACCGCAAAGAAATTCTCCAGCGAGGTTAACGGACAAATGACACCGGGTGACAACTCCGCGTAAACCGCCCATGCCAGAGCAGGCAGATGCAAGGCCATCAACCAAAGTCGCCGGCGCACCAGAACGCCGCCCACAATGACGAAAACGATAAATGCAAGATGCGCAAGGATCGTGCATTCGGTCAAAGCACGGAACATGGCGTCGCTCCCAATGATATGGGCCGTTGATTGAATGTCAGGTGAGATTGACGTCTTGTGCCACTGGTCCCGCGGTTGAGTCCTGTGAGACCTTCGATTCTTCGCATCACCCTATTGCGGTGCGGGAAGGTTCGCCGTCATCTCCGTTGGCGGCACCGAGGCCAGCACATCGGTATCGCTGGAGAGGGTCGTCGGCAGCGGGCTCTCTAGCGCCAGCGCCAGCACTTCGTCCATTGAGTCCACAAAATGCAGCTTCATTGCCTTCTTGATGTTGTCCGGCAACTCGGCAATATCTTTCTCGTTGGCGCGCGGCAGGATGATTTCAAAGACGCCGGCGCGCAATGCGGCAAGAAGCTTTTCCTTCAATCCGCCGATGGCCAGCACCTTGCCGCGCAGCGTGATTTCGCCGGTCATGGCGATGTCGCGGCGCACAGGAATCTTGGCCAGGGCGCTGGCCAGAGCCGTGGCCATGGTGATGCCGGCCGAGGGCCCATCCTTGGGGATCGCGCCTTCAGGAACATGCAAATGCAGATCGACGTTGCGATAAAACTCGCGGCTCAGCCCCAGCGCCTGCGCCTTGCTGCGAATGTAACTCAGCGCGGCCTGCGCCGACTCCTGCATCACGTCGCCAAGCTGGCCGGTGATGGTGA
>CAZSVJ010000103.1:0-11359 GCA_964610185.1 uncultured Occallatibacter sp.
ACGAGATCAAGAGCGACGAGGACAAGATCATCACCATCGAGGATCCGGTGGAGTATCAGATTCGCGGCATCACGCAGATTCCGGTGAACGAGAAGAAGGGGCTGACGTTTGCGCGCGGGCTGCGTTCGATTTTGCGTCATGACCCGGACAAGATTCTGGTCGGCGAGATTCGCGACCACGAGACGGCGCAGATTGCCATTAACTCCGCGCTGACCGGGCACCTGGTGTTTACGACAGTGCACGCCAACAACGTGGTGGACGTGTTGGGCCGGTTCATCAACATGGGCGTCGAGGCGTACAACTTTGTGTCGGCGCTGAACTGCATTCTGGCCCAGCGGCTGGTGCGCACGGTTTGCGAACACTGCGCGCGCACGGTGAGTTACGACGATGAGACGCTGCTGGCCAGCGGCATGGAGCCGGACGAATGGCGCGGCTTTGGGTTTCGCGAAGGGCCGGGATGCATGGAGTGCGGCGGCACAGGCTACCGCGGGCGAACGGCGATCCACGAACTGATGGATTTGACCGACCCGATTCGCGAAGTGATTTTGGAGAAGAAGCCGACGTCGGAAGTGCGCAAGCTGGCGCGAAAAGAGGGGATGAGCTTTTTGCGCGAGTCGGCGCTGGATAGGGTGCGGCGCGGATTGACGACGCTTAAGGAGATTAACAAGGTTACGTTTATTGAGGCGTCGAGATAGTGATGAGTGATTAGTGGTTAGTGGCTAGTACCACAGTTGTAGATTGGAGATTCCGGAGGGAGCAGGGGGTTTTAACCCCCTGAAAGAGAGCGAAAACAACAGGGCCTTTAGGCTCGGGCACTTTTCACTTTTTCGACAAGGATTTCACCTGCAACTGTAGTACTAGTGGGGCGCCGCAGGGGTTCTTTACGGAAGTGCGTGATGGAAATGCAGGTCCTTCGACTCCGCTGTAGAACGCTTCGCTCAGGATGACCACACAATAATGCGTACGATGGTGAACATTTGAATTCGATTTTGAGCAAGGCAAAACTCGGGACCGAGACGGGCGGGCGGCCGCCGGCGGCGGTGGAGATTTCTCCGGAGGGGGTGCTGGCGGCGGCAATTCCTGGGCCGGGACAATCGCCGGTGTATGCGTTTCAGGCTTTGCCGGCGGGGGCAATTTTGCCGGGGATCGGCGAACCGAATTTGCGGGCGCCGGAGGCGGTGGCGGCGGCGATTCGTTCGACGCTGGGCCAGGTTTCGCCGCGAACGCGCTCCGTTACATTGGTGCTGCCCGACACGGTGGTGCGCGTGTTTGTGCTGGACTTCGATTCCCTGCCCAGCAAAGCCGCGGAGATTTATCCGGTGCTGCGCTTCCGGCTGCGCAAGATGGTTCCGTTCGACGTGGAACACGCTGGGCTGAGCTACCAGGTTCTGGTGCAAAAAAAGGACGAGTGCAAGGTGCTGGCAGCGGTTTTGCCGCAGCCGGTACTAGCCGAATACGAGGCCGCGGTGCGCGCCGCCGGATACGAGCCGGGCGCGGTGCTGCCATCGGGACTTGCGGCCCTTGAAGCGGGCGAGGCCAAAGAGAGCATGGAAGCTGTGCTGATTGCCAATTTGAGCGACCTGGCGCTGACGACCTCAATTACCAACGGGCAAGACCTGCTGCTTTATCGCACGCTCGATCTTCCCGACGATCCGGAGTTGCGCGCCCAAGAGGTGCAACGAGGCATTGCTGTGGCGGCCGCATATTATGAGGACAAGCTGGGAGCGCCGGCGCGCCGGCTGTTCTTGTCTCATCATTTCGGCGCCGACGGCGGCGGCGAAGTGGAAGCGTTCGCACGGTGGATCGACGCCCCGGAGCTGACCGTCGTGGAGTTGACGCCGCAGCCTGAAATTGGAGCGATGACGGCATTGGGGAACGCAAGCATTGCCGGCGTGGCCGGCGCACTGGCCCACCACGGCGGGCAGGCCCACCACGGCGGGCAGGCCCACCACGGCGGGCGAGCGGGGACAGGATAGTGCGCATTACTCTCAATCTCGCAACTCGCCCCTTTGTCGACGTTGGACCGGCGATGAAGCATCTGCGCATCGCTATGGGAGTACTTTTATTGGTGGGTATTCTGCTGGTGCTGGGATTGCGCCACTTCGACAAGAAGGCTGAAGCGGCGCGCGCGCGCGACCATTCGCTGGACGGTCAGATTGCGCAAATCGAAAAGGAACGGCAGAGCTACCAGGCGCTGATGCGGGAGCCGGCCAACGCGCGGCTGCTTCAGCAGGCGGGAACGCTGAACCGGCTATTCGACGAGAAGTCGTTCTCGTGGACGCTGGCCATGGAGGACCTGGAAACGGTGTTGCCTGGCGGGGTACAGGTGAGCACACTGGAGCCGGCGCGGGCCAAGGATGGTCACATTACGCTGCATCTTCGCGTCATCGGGCCGCGCGATCGAGCCGTGGATCTGGTAAGGAATCTGGAGCATTCGCGGCGCTTTCTTTCGCCCCGCATTGTGGGCGAGAATGCCGAGGCGGCAGCTGCGCCGGGGCAGCAGCTTCCGCCTCCGAGCGAATCGAGCAAAGTTGACTTCGAATTGCTTGCCGACTACAACCCGGCATCGCCTGGAGAGCGCAAAGCGGGAAAGAAGCAGGCAGGGGTGGAGGAGGTTTCCGTGAGCCAGGGGCGTTCCATGAATCAGGACCAGATTCGGGCGATTGGGGTTCGTCCTCAGGCCGGGAAGGCTTATGGCGCCGGCGAGGGGCAAAGCCGTCAGCCGTATACCGGGTCGCCGCAGGCTCCGCTGCCGCCAAACCGCAATCCTGCGCTGATCCGCAATCCGGTGAATGGAGGGCCGCAATGAGCGACGGCAGCCCAAAATCGGCATGGCGTGAGCGGCTGGCATCGCCGTTGACCTGGCATTATGCCGGGTTCGCGGTGCTGCTTGTGGTGGTGATCGGATTGGCGATCAGGCTGGGGTTGGACTGGGCGGCCACCAACGGCCGCTCGACGGATGCGTTGGCAAGCAAGCAGGTTGAGCTCAAGGCATTGGATTTGGCAACCGCTCCATTGCGCGGCCTGGACAAGCGCGTGGCAGATTTCCGCACTGAATTGGAGCAGTTCTACGCCAAGCGGATTCCGGCCAATTACTCGTCGATTGCGACGCGGATCGGTGAGCTCGAAGTGAAGTCCGGGGTGCGGCTTTCGAGGGTTCAATACTCGCAGGGCGCGCCGGGGCAGGAACTGACAGAGATTTCAATGGACGCGGGCATCAGCGGCGAGTATCCGGCGATCATGCGGTTTATCAATAGCCTGGAGCGGGACCAAACCTTTTTTGTGATTCGCGCGATGGCCCTGACCGGCCAGCAAGGCGGAGTGGTGAATCTGCGGCTGCGGGTTTCAACCTGGATGCGGCCGGCGGATGCGGCGGCCAGCGGCTTGCCGCCCACACCGGAAGCCAGTGAACCAGCCAGCGCTCCTGCTGGAAAGGAGGGTGAGTAAGCATGGCCCTTCCTCTGGGAATCGAGAATAAGAAGCAGGTCTATATCGTGGTTGCGCTGTTCGCGGTCATTCTGCCGCTTGCGGTATGGGAGATTTACGGCATGGTGGCCACGCCTGCTCGGCCGGCAGCGCCCGCAGTGGCCCAGGTGCAACACGCCGCGGCCATCACGGATTCAGATGCGGCTGTCCCGGCAGCGAAGGGGACCCCTGCAACCGCCGGCCCTGATGCTCAAAAGCTCAACAGCGACATCGACCCTTCGCTGCACCTCGACAAGCTGGCGGAGAGCGAGGACGTGGCGTACGCAGGCACGGGGCGGAATATCTTCTCCGCCGAATCTGCGCCGCCGGTAATTGAGCCCCTGGCCAAGGGTCCGCGGCCGGGCCCCAATTCACCTACTGTACCCACGCCATCGGGTCCACCGCCGCCGCCCAAGCCGCCGGCCATCGATCTGAAATATTTTGGCTATACGCAGACCAAGGACAAATCGCTGCAGGCGTTCTTTGTCCGCGGGGAGGACGTGTTCATGGCCAAAACCGGCGAGATTGTGGACCATCGCTACAAGGTGGGCGCCATCATGCCGGGGAGCGTGGAGATAACGGACCTGGGCTATAACAACACGCAGAGGCTGGAGCTGACGGCGAATTAGTTGCTTAGATGCCCCTAGCGAGATGTCTCAGAGATTCTTAACAGAAGTGCGCAATGGAAATGCAGGTCCCCGCCACGGCGGGCAGGCTTTCGACTCTCCGCCGCGGCGGATGCCGCAAATGCAACAAGAAGAACGCGGGGTTCAGCCCCCGAGGGACACATCTTCCTTCGTTCTGCCCTAGCTGCTAGCCTCTAGATTCTTGTGCATGAACGGGAATTGCCGGCATACGAAGAAGTCCGAGGCCCGCACGGACCGGCTGGAAGCTATAGGCTAGAAGCTAGGAGCTAAAGAGATGAAGACGACCCCGATCCGCCGGCGCAAGGCTTCTGAAGAGGGCTACATGCTGGTTGTGGTGATCTTCATGCTGGCGGTTCTGATGATCTCTTTGACCGTGGCTGCGCCGGCCATTAAGAAAGAAATTCAACGCGACCGGGACGTGGAGTTGATGCACCGCGGAAAGCAGTACGCCCGCGCGGTGAAGCTTTATTACAAGAAGTTCGGCGCCTATCCGCCAAATGTGGATGCATTGGTCAAGTCGAACGAAGTTCGGTTTTTGCGCAAGAAGTATATTGACCTCAGCACAGGCCAAGAGGAGTGGAAGATCGTACGCGTAGGCCAGCAGAAAACGCCGAGCATGGGTTTCTTCGGCGTGCCGCTCGGCGTTGCCGGCGCGACGGGGGCAGGAGGAGTGACGGGGGCGACACCGTTCGGAACTTCCAGCACTGGCAGCCCGGGGACGGGCACGTCTGGCTCGACTTCGGCAACGGGAGCAAGCGGCAGTTCCACCGGCCCGAATAGCGGAGCTAGTCTACCGGCTCCGATGAACGAGAGCGCTTCCTCGGCTGGCCTGTCTACACAAAGTTTTGGCGGCATGCCGATTATGGGCTTCTCTCCCAATAGCCCTAAGCAGTCGATTCTGGTCTACAAGAAGAAGAATCATTACAACGAATGGGAGTTCCTGTACGATCCGCTCGCCGATCAATCGTTGCAGGGCGGCAACGCCGGCGCCATTGGCCAGCCGATAAATGGTCTGACAACGCCGGTGGGAGGCGCAGGCGCCGCGACTGGCTTCAGCATTAACTTAAACTCGAACGGAACAAATAACTCGAACGGAACAAATGGGGGAAACAATCCCGGCGGGACCGGGAGTAGCGGCGGGAATTCTCCCAATTCGCCGTCGCCGACGCCTTCGCCCACACCGTAGCAAGGCATTTTTGCCGTCCTTGCGATGCGATCGTGTCAGCGCATCCCATCCTGGGGCATTTCTCTCGATGGTGTTGAGACGCTTCACGCGGGTCCTGACGGAGGGAGCGTGGGGCTTCAGCCTCACGAAATAAAAGTGCGGAGGTTGAGTGGCCTTCAAGCCAGGGGCTGAAGCCCCCTTCTACTACGAGCCTTATTCAGGGGCCTGAAGGCCCCTGGTCCCTCCGCTTGATTCACTCCTCTACAAAAACCGCTTGATTCACTCCTCTACAAAAACGGGAGAATCGCCTAGACGCTGAACGAGGAGCCGCAGCCGCAGGTGCTCTTGACCTGGGGGTTCTCAAACTTGAAGCCGGCGGCCTCAAGGGTTTCAACGTAATCGACGATGCAGCCGTTGAGGTACATCAGCGAGGTGGCGTCCACAAAGACCTTCAGGTCGTCGAAGGAAAAGACTTTGTCCATCATGCCGCTCTGGTTCTCAAAAGCCATGGAGTACTGGAAGCCGGAGCAGCCGCCGCCGACCACGCCGATGCGCAGCCCCGCAGGCAGAGGATCCTGAGTGGCCATGATCTCGCGTACCTTGGCAATTGCCTGAGGGGTCAGGTGAAGGGGCGCTTTCTTTTCTGTTTCCTGCTCGTGTGCAACGGTCGCTGTGGCCATGATTTCCTCTCAAAATGTGATGAGCTTGGCAATTCTCCGAGGGTGAACTTGCTCCAAATGTACGCCTTTAGGGGCGCGGACACAAGCGCATTCGACGGCTCCATACCATTCGATGCAACCGAAATCGCGAAAGTCGCAGGATCGGCCTTGATTGGGTGACTTGGTCAGATGCCTTGGTCCGATCTTTCGCAGGGCGCCCCAGACCGGCTGTTAAGAACGGGCAAAGAGCTGTTTTACCCCACAAGAATGCCTGTGATTGTGATCACCTCATTGGTCCTCGTTCGGAGCTATGATGATCAACCGTAAGGCCACTCTGCTTGCGGCCCGCTTAAGTTAACGGACCCGCCGGCATCTTGGACCTGAAGACATTTGGAGGTGGAAAATGACTATCGTACCCGTAATGTGGGGCGTCTGGGGATTGCTTCTGCTGCTCACGGCAGCCGTTTATTTGTACCAATCGCGCCTGACCCGCGACGAAGAGGACCAGATTTTTTTGAGCGATGGGTTCGAACAGGAAAAAGCCGCGCAATCGGCAATCGCAGCAAGAGTCAGCAAGATTCAGCCAGTTTTGAAGATCTGCAAGGTACTTGTTGCGGTTGCGACGGTGTTCGTGATCGGCTACTACATCGTGGACGTCATAAACCAGTTCAAATAATCCGCGGCAACGCCGACGGATTCACGCCAGTTGGCGGCAGCCGAAAGGCTCCCGCCGGCCGGCGGACGATTGCGGCTATATTTACTCCACTTCCTGCCTGGCCTTATATCCGTCGCGCGCGACGATGTCGTATTTGAGCTGTTTGTGCTTCTCGTCGGTAATTGTCAAGGGCCGACCCTCGTCGTCGACGAGTTCGACGCGCAGCTTGCGCCAGGTACCGTCCTGCTTGGCGTTGGTGGGGCGGTAGACCAGTTCGTATTTGGAGCGGATGTTCTGGTTGATGTTCTGGAAAATGTCCGGCAACTCGCCTTGAAAGCGCGGGAAAAAGCTCTCGCCGCCGGTGAGGCCGGCAAATGTTTTCATCTCATTGTCGGCTTGTAGATTATCCATATCGCGCATGGCGCCCGACATGCCGCCTCGGCCTTCCGTCATGGCCCGCATGGCACCGCCGGTTGAGACCGTAAATATGGTGATGTCCTGCGCGGCCTTTACTCTCTTTAAAATCTTGTCGTAGGTAAGTTTTGAAAAGGTATCGCGCCCGGAAGCGATGAGAATGATGTACTTGTGGCCCTCGACCCGGTCGAGGCGGTCGAGGCCCTCATAAAGCGCGTCGAAGAGGTTGGTTTCGCGGAAGAATGGCATGCGCAGCGAATTGATGGCCTGCAGCAGTTGCTGCTTGTCCTGGGTGAAGTCAGTAACGATCTGCGTGTGCATGTCAAAGGTCATCAGCGCAACGTAGTCCTGGGGGCGCAACTGTCCGGCAAAGGCATAGGCAGTATTCAGCATGTCGCTTGCCTTGATCCACCAACCGCCGTTTGCGGCAAACTCGCAGATCATAAGGGCCGTTATTGGGGCCTCCACACGTTTGAAGCCGGAGACCTTCTGCTCCACGCCATCCTCATAGACGCGGAAGTTCGAGGGCTTGAGGCCGGGAACGAACCCATGAGTCTTTTCCAGAACCACGCCCACGTCAACGGTGACCTCGGGGACCTCAACGCGCAGGGAGTAGGTGGGCATTCCAGCGGGATTGACGATTTTGGGCGCAGCCGGCGCAGGCGGAGGCGTATCGTCCGGAACATCCTTCTTCTTGGGCAGGGCGATGACGCCGGAGTCGGCGCCGGGACCGCCTGAGTCCGGGGCGGCCTGATCGGGTTGCTGTTGGGCCGGCTGAGGAGTGGCCTGTGCATGGACCAGCGGTGCAGCTGCCAGCGATGCAAGAACAAGGATCGGCAGAGCCAGCAAGCAGCGGTAAGGATGGAAGGCCGATTGGCGCTTCGTAAGAATTAAGGACAACGTTGACATGACGACCTCTGTGCTCAACAGCATACGGTACAGCAGCTTCTAGCTACTAGCTTCTAGCCGCTAGCCCCGGTTTCGCAGCTCTTTACTCGCGCAACTACGGAAAGCACCCAGCCTACGATGCGAATTGCCGGCGTCTGGATCGGCTAGAAGCTAGAGGCTAGAAGCTTGGGACTGCGTCCGACGCTGTACTCTTATAGACGTGAGAATCTCCTTGAAGGAAACCCGGACTCGGATGGCAGCGATCACAATCGCGGCCGCCATGGCGTTGCTTTTACTGCTTGCGTCGGGCGCAATACATGCGCAAAGCGTGGCTGCTACACCCGGGCCAGCGCCGTCGAGCGGCGGAATCTTCCCGTTGAGCGAGGTGCGCCAGGGCATGATGGCGACTGCCTGGACGGTATTCAAGGGGAGCAAGCCGGAGGCTATGGAGGTTGAGATTCTGGGCGTGCTGCGAGGCGCGCGCGGGCCGGGGCAAGACATGATCCTGGTGCAATTGCACGGGGCAAAACCGGAGTACACGGGCGTGGTAGCCGGCATGAGCGGCAGCCCGGTCTATATCGGCAACAAGCTGCTGGGTTCGCTGTCGTACCGCATTGGCCAATTCAGCAAGGACCCGATCGCTGGGATCACGCCGATCGAGCAGATGCTGGAGGTGCGGGATCTGCCTGTGGAGAAGCAGGGACTAGGGGCTAGCCACCCCAGCGACGGGAGACCAGTCGCCGGGGACCCCGGCAGGGAACAGGGACTAGGGGCTAGATACCCCAGCGACGGAAGCAGGGACCAGGATTCAGCTGACCGGACTAGCGCCGACCGCGGCGGATTCAACGCCAACGGAATGAGTTTCCAGGCGATGGAGACTCCGCTGGTGATGAGCGGGTTCAGGCCCGAGGCGATTCGGCTCTGGCAGGAGCGGATGGCCGGGACGGGGCTGGAACTGGTTGCGGCGGGAGGAATGGGCGGGAGCTCAGCGTCAGGCGCGGCGACGGGCGGCAAGCTGAACACGGAGATTTCAACGGCGGCGCTGGCTTCCCTGGCCCCCGGATCGGCGGTGAGCGCGCAACTTGTGCGCGGCGATTTGGAGATCGCGGCCACATGCACGGTCACCTATATCGATCCGAAACAGCTTCTGGCGTGTGGCCATCCAATCTTGCAGGCAGGGCCGGTATCGTTGCCGATGACGACAGCCGAGGTTGTGGCTACTCTGGCCTCGCCATTGAACGCATTCAAGATCATCAACACCGGCGACACCATCGGCACCTTCACTGAGGACCGCGATTCGGCGATTCTGGGCGTACTGGGCCAAAAGGCGCGGATGATCCCGGTGCATATCGCCATGCATGGGGCCATGCGTGGAGCCGGGGGCGAGCGAAAGCTGAATATCGAAGTGCTCGATCTGCCTTCGCTGACGCCGCAGGCAGTGCTGGTGGCGCTGTATGAATCGCTCCTCGAAACGAATGAGAGCACCGCGGAGACCGGCTATCACCTGACAGGGAGCATCGATCTGGAGGGTTACCCGGCTTCTCCGCTGGACCTGTGGGCGTCGGCCGGCGGAAATATTCCTGCGTCATTGCAACTTGCGCTACTGACCGGGGTCCGCTTCTATCAGATTTACTCGAACATTGCTCGGCTTGGCGCAGTGCGTGGAATCGACCTTCATGTCGAGGCCATCCCCCGCCAGATGCAGGTGGAACTGGAGACGGCGCAAGTGGTTTCAAGCGACATTGTTCACGCGGGCGACACGGTGACGGTGGAGGCAACCATCCGGCCCTGGCAGCAACCGGCGCGGAATGTGCGGATTCCCGTCAAGCTGCCGGCAAGGTTGGGCGCGGGAAACTTGCGGCTGTTGGTTTCGGATGCCGGAACGCTGGACCGGACTCTGGATCCGCCGCGCCTTTCCGCGCGCGCCGTCGAGCTGGACACAGTGTTGGCACAAGCACGGCGGCATCACCCGGCAGACCGCATTTTTGTGAGTCTGCTGGTACCTGAGACCCAGGCCGGCATGGCCGGCGTCACCCTTCAGAGCCTGCCGCTTTCAATGGCCAATGCGCTGGAACCTCTGCGCACGGCACAGGATGTCAGCCTAAATGGGGAATCGGCGGAGGTAGAAGCGGAAGCTCCCGCCGGAGGAGTTTTGAGCGGGTTCCAAATACTGAACGTGCGCATAGAATCGGGCGGCGGGATAGACTAGGATTGACTCAGGGATTCATCTTTCAGTTCTCGGTTTTGTATTTACGGGAAAGCATTCGGCGTGTTTTTCACCCCCCAGTGAGGAATTCGGAACGATCATGGCTGAAATTCAAGGACTAGCAGCACACGCAGCCGGGGCGGAATTGTTGCCTTACCATTACGATCCAGGCGACCTGGGCCCGCATGAGGTGGAGATCGCGATCACCCACTGCGGTGTCTGCCACAGCGATATTCATCTGATCTCGAACGACTGGGGCATCAGCCAGTATCCGTTTATTCCCGGCCATGAGATTGTGGGCAAAATTGCGGCAGTTGGCGCCGATGTGCATTCGCTCAACGTGGGTGAGCGGGTAGGTGTTGGCTGGCAGTCCGACTCTTGCGGCGAGTGCGAGTGGTGCACTCGTGGCCTCGAGAATCTCTGCCTTGCGGCCGAAGGCACCTGCGTGCATCGTAACGGAGGCTACGCGGACTCGGTCCGCGCCAATGCCCGCTTCGTATTTCCGATTCCCGAGGCTCTGGCCAGCCAGAACGCAGCGCCTTTGCTTTGTGGCGGCATTACGGTTTATAACCCTTTGCGCACCCACGGTGTGAACCCTTCGTCGCGGGTGGGAGTCATCGGCATCGGCGGATTGGGCCACATGGCAATCCAGTTTGCCAGCGTCTTTGGCGCTGAGGTTACGGCGTTCTCCACCTCGGCCGGCAAAGAGAAAGAGTCTCGAGCCCTGGGCGCGCACAACTTCGTGAACAGCAGGGAGTCAAAGTAGCTGAAAGAAGTGGCCGGGACGCTGGACCTTATTCTCAGCACTGTGAACGCCGACCAAGACTGGGGCATCTACATCCAGGCGCTGCGGCCCACAGGGACGCTGTGCTTTGTGGGCGTTCCGCCGTCGCCGGTCTCGGTGCACGCTTTTCCGCTGATCTCCGGCTTGCGCTCGATAAGCGGCAACCCCGGAGGCAGCCCACACAGCATAAAAGAGATGCTGGATGTGGCTGCGCGTCACGGCGTGAAGGCGCAGATCGAGTCCTTCCCGATGGCCAAGGCCAATGAGGCGATCGAGAAGGTGAAGAAGAACAAGGTGCGGTATCGGGCGGTGCTGGCGAACTAGGGCCTGTCCCTAAAATTGCCATCAGAAATCGCGAAGGACCAAAGCAGATTCCGGCCACGGCGGGCAAGCTTTCGGCTCACCACCCCCAAACTGCAGTATGTCAAGTGCCGGGACATCCTTTACATTTTATCTCCGGACATCCTTTACACTTG
>CAZSVJ010000104.1:0-11343 GCA_964610185.1 uncultured Occallatibacter sp.
ATCCCGATCATGGCGGCATCAACCGGCACGTCTGGCTGCACGTCATGGGCAGCATTCACCAGACCCTGCCGCTCTATTACGGTCTTGAGACCTCAGGCGTTTACGTGCACGCGGCCAACTTCAATATCCCCAAGAAGACCGCCGATGTGACGGTCGAGTCCGAAGTGCGGAACGAATCGGGAGATCGCGCCACGGTTGGGCTTTCGGTCGCGATCGTCGATCGTGCCGGTCTGGTTCGAGCCAGCTTCGAGGGCGACCCGGTGGACATGGTCGATGGTGAGAAGACCGTCCTTACGGCCGAGGGCGCACTGAAGGACGCGCGGTTTTGGAGCACGGAAGACCCCTACCTCTACAACGTTCACACCGTTCTCAAGGTGGACGGAAAAGTCGTCGATGCGGACAAGATCGTCACTGGGTTTCGCAAGGCGGAGTTCAAGGGCGGCGCGGGTACGGGCGGCGTTTACCTGAACGACAAGTTTGTTTACCTCAAGGGCTTTGCCCAGCGCTCAAGCAACGAGTGGGAGGGTCTTGGCGGCGCATATCCCGACTGGCTGCACGATTACACCGCCAAGCTGATGCGTGAGTGCCATGGCAACTATGTCCGCTGGATGCATGTTTCGCCGCAAAAAGTGGATGCGGACGCGCTGGCCCGCTACGGCATTATTCAGGTGTGCCCAGCTGGCGACAAAGAGCGCGACGTGACCGGACGCCAGTGGGACCAGCGCCTCGAAGTGATGCGGATCTCGATGATCTATTACCGCAACAACCCCAGCATTCTGTTCTGGGAAGCAGGCAATACCGTAGTGACGGTGGAGCATCTGGAGCAGATGATCGCCATCCGCAAGCAATGGGATCCGTACGGCGGCCGCGTGATGGGTGCTCGCGGCAACGACGATGTGGTTACCAACACCGCGACGACTCCAATCGCGGAGTATTTCGGAGTCATGATCGGCCAGGACCCGCATACCGACGCGCTGACCGGGCCGAACGACATGTTCCGCGGATACAGCGCCGCCCGCCGCGACCGCGCGCCGTTGATCGAGACGGAGGACTTTCGGGATGAAGGCGCGCGCCGGTTCTGGGACGACGATTCGCCGCCCTACTTCAAAGCCAGGAAGGGCCCCAACGACACGTGGCGAAATCGCTCGCCGTATCTCTACACGTCGGAGAGTTTCGCGCTGGCCGGCGTTGCCCGCTATTGGGACTACTTCCAAAACCGCATCTCGAACCCCGACCCGGCCCATTCGAAATGGTCTGGATATGCTTCCATTTACTTTTCCGATTCGGATGCGGACGGCCGCCAGGATTCGAGCGAGGTCTGCCGGGTGAGCGGAAAGCTGGATGCTGTGCGGCTGCCGAAAGAGATCTACTTCTGCCATCGAGTGATGCAGAACGAGCATCCCGACCTGCATATTCTCGGTCACTGGACTTATCCGGCGGAACAGCCTGCCAGCCCGGCGGAACCCGCCGTGCCGGGTAGGCCGGGGCCTCCGGGACGGCCGCCAATGCCTGACCAGCCCGCCATTCCGGCCCAGCCCGCGCACAAGACGGTGAAGACCGTCTACGTGATCGCGAACACCGAGTCGGTGGAACTGATCCTGAACGGCAAATCGCTCGGCGTGAACACGAAGCCGGAGAGCGGCTACATCTTCGCCTTCCCCGATATCGCATTTGTTCCGGGGAGCCTGAAGGCTGTTGGCCGGAACGCGGCCAAGGTCGTTGCCGGCCAGGAGCTGACCACGGCCGGGGAGCCGGCGGCGATCAAGCTGACATCCACGGTCGGCCCTCAGGGTATGCAGGCCGACGGGCAAGACGCGGCGTTCATCGATTTCGAGGTAGTGGACGCAAAGGGACAGCGGTGCCCCACGGATGACGCCCGGGTCGACTTTACATGCGCCGGGCCCGGAATCTGGCGCGGCGGGTATAACAGCGGCAAGGTCGATAGCACAAACAATCTGTATCTGAATACGGAATGCGGCATCAATCGTGTTTCGGTGCGCTCGACTTTGACTCCGGGAACGATCACAATCACCGCCGGCCGTCCCGGTCTGAAATCGGCCAAGGTTGAAATTGCAACCCGGTCCGTCGACATTGCCGATGGCTTGTCAACCTTGACCTTCCCGCTTCTGACCGGGCCGTCGGAAGGATAATGCTTAGACCGGCGCGCCCCAATCAGGGCAATAGCATTTCGCTTGTCGATTCAGGGATGAATGGTACGGGCTTTCGACCCGGAACAGATTAATCGCTTTGAAAGGGCACGTCTTTAGACGTGCCGCCGAATGGCCGACGTAGGAACCGGGCTTTAGCCCCTGAGGGATTTTGTCGACAAATTGCGTTCCCTCCGTGGCTAAAGCCGAATCACCGTTTTACTGTCTTGCGGCATGTCTAAAGCCGTGCCCTTTCAAAACAGTCCAAACACGATTGCCCTGGTGCTCCAGTCGTTGTAGCTTAAAGCTTCGTATACAATCACCGCCAGCAGCTAAAGCGATTCAGGGCGCGCTACACCGGGACCCTCTCGCGCCGATTGAGCGGAACCAGGAATGGCGTTTCTGAAACCAGAGGCATCCAAGCGATCGCGACCCTCAGGAAGCGGCGATCCTGCACTGGGCTAAAGAAATCACAGTAGTCCCGGTTCCGTTCCTGACCTAGGGAAGTGCTGATGACGACAGTCACGCTGAAGGACATTGCGCAGGCTTTAGGGGTCTCGGTCATGACCGTTTCCAAAGTCATGCGCGATCGCGCTGATGTTGGCGCCCAGACCCGCAAGCGTGTGCTCTTGAAGGCGAAGGAGTTGAACTACAGGCCGAACCTGACGGCGCGCAGCCTGGTTACGGGAGAAAGCCGCCAGGTTGGAGTGATCGTTCCCACCCTCCTTCATCCGTTCTTTGCAGAAGTCCTGCAGGCACTTTCGACCACCATGAAGCAGGACAGGTATGGCGTCATGATCTCTTCGTCGATGGAAGATCCCGCCATTGAGGAAGCGGCCATCGAGCAGCTGCTGGGCCATCGCCTCGATGGATTGATCATCGCCTCCTGCAGCACCTCGCCGGCGAAGTTTGAGCAATTGAAGGAGCAGGGAACCCCATTTGTCCTGATCGATCGCTTCTTCCCCGAATTCAAGACAAATTTCGTCGGGGTGGACGATCGCGCAGTCGGCCGGATCGCCACAGAGCACCTGATTGCGATGGGTTGCAAGCGGATCGCGCATATCCGCGGCCTGGAGTTTACCACTGGAGTCGGCCGCTTTGAAGGCTACAGGATGGCGCTGAGCCAGCATGGAATGAAGTTCGATCCCGAGCTGGTCAGCCCATATATGACGGCGGACGGACTGGACTGGCAGCAGAGCTACGATGCGATGCGCAAGCTGCTTGGCGGCAGGCCGCCCGACGGGGTTTTCTGCTACAACGATCCAATCGCGATCGCCGCCATCGATGTGGCGCTGGATGCGGGTCTACGGATTCCCGACGACATTGCGTTTGTGGGCTGCGACAACCTTCATTACGGCGCCAGCCTGAAAGCTCCCCTATCGAGCATCGACCATCACAGCAGTCTTATCGGAATGCGCGCCGCGAAGGTGCTTTTGAATCTCTTGAAGGACAAGGGCTCGCAGCGGGTGAGGCATGTTGTGCTGCAGCCTTCGCTGGTGGTGCGCGAATCCTCTCTGCACCGCAAAAGTGCGCAAACGCGGGGCGAAATGATTTCCGCTTTGCCGGCCTGAGCGCCTCGCTTTCGGTTTGCGGCGATGGCTATATATCCTCTGAAAGCGCCCTATTTCTATGAAATCATTGGCTTTGTATATTTCTGGCGTTAACGTTACATTTTTCCCTTGACATCCGTTGCGCGGTGAGCCTAATGTGCGAATCGAAAATAATTTCAAGTGTGGAATTGTTTCCCTGCATTCCACACCCTTGATTTTGGAGGCCATAACCATGCTGCAAACGATGTGCCGTTTCGTACGGTCCGCAAAAGTGCGTCCCGTTCTCACCGGGATGCTCGTTCTTCTCCTAAGCGCCATTCCAAGCGCGTTGCAAGCGCAGACCGCGGGCGAAGGTTCCATCACCGGCTCGGTTACCGACACCTCCGGGGCCGTTATCCCCAACGCGACGGTCACCGCGACAAACCTCGACACCGGAGTGTCGACCTCCCGCACCACGTCGTCCGCGGGTCTTTACGAAATCGCCCCGCTCTATGTCGGAACGTACACGCTGACAGTGGCGGCCAAGGGATTCAAGACCCTGAAGCAGGAAAATCTAAAGGTCGATGCTTTGGAGCCTCTCGCCTTCAACGCAAAACTGACGGTCGGCACAGCCAATGAAACCGTCACCGTTACATCCGCTCCTCCGGTCCTCGACACGGAGAGCGCCATCATTGCCGGCGTTATGGAGAACGCGGATTACTCCAGTCTGCCTGTGCTCATGGCCACCACGCAGCAGCGTGATCCCACTGGGTTTGTAAGCCTGATTCCCGGCGCCCAGAACGGCTCCCGTACACCGGTCGTCGCCGGGCTCGCCAACTATTCCGGTTATCTTTATCTCGATGGCGTCCCGTCCGAGACGATCAACCAGCAGGGCGACAACCGCACCGTTTCTCTGAGCATGAGCGTTGAAGCCGTCGATCAGTTCCAGTTGACCACCAGCGTTCCCCCGGCTGAGTACATGGGCGCCGGCTCGTCGAACTACACCATGAAGTCGGGCGGCAACAAGTATCACGGCCAGGTTTCCGATTTTGTGCGTAACACGATCCTAGACGCTTGGACCTTTACGCAGAAGGAAGCAACGGTAAAGAACGCGGCTGGAGCCACGGTCCCCGCGCCGAAGAACGTCGAACATGCCGATGAGCTTTCAGCTTCCGTAGGCGGACACGTTCCTCATACCGGGAACAAGGTGTTCTGGTTCTTTGCGTACGACCGGTACCACTCCCGCTTGAACGACGCCCCGTCGCAAACCACGATCCCCACCGCTCTCGAGGAACAGGGCGACTTCACGGAAGAGCTCGGCAGTCCCGGATCCGGATTAACCGGAACATCGGCCCCCAATACTGCCTACATCTTCGATCCGCTCAGCAACAGTTGCACCGGCGGCGTCTGCACCAGAACTCCGTTCCAATCGCTAAAGGGCGGCGTGCCCACCAACAACATAATTCCTCCCGGCAGGATCTCGCCCATCACCCAGAAGATGGAATCTTTCATGCCCAACTATCCGGGCTCGCCCAACGCGAACTTGTCGGGCAACGTCAATTCCTCGGTGATCAACAACAACTATCTCGGAACGCAGATCGGCGGGCGCGACAACCACCTCTTCGACTGGCGCGTGGACTACGACATCAGCCCCAAGAATCGCATCTCCTCGGTTGGCGCCATGGGCCACGTCGTTTATGCCAACAACTTCGGTACTCCGTATCTGCCCGTTCCATATGCGGTGGGCGATTATGCCACCATCGTCCCCAAGCAGTACAACGTCGAGGACGCCTACACCCTCTCCGATCACATGACCAACCAGTTCAAGATCGGCTATACGCGGTTCTTCATGCCCATCAACAACCCCACCCAGGGCTTGACGCCGTATGAAGTCGGAACTCTCGGCGTCACCAACCTGCCGGCGGGCCAGGCGGGCCAGGAGTTCCCCGGCGTAGCGTTTTCATCGCCTTCCAAGATTCTGGGCACCACCACCTCGATCACCCCAGCAACCTGGACGACAGACAGCAACTCGGCCTCGACCCAGCTCACCATTCCCAACAACTATTCGCTTGTGGACAACCTGCAGTGGCTGAAGGGCAAGCATCAGTTCACCTTTGGCTTGACCTATCAGTTTGAAGGGCTCAACAATGCAAACCCGGCCACTTTCACTGGAGTTCTGACTCTCTGTTTCAACCAATATGCGACGGCCAACTACACCGCCAACTCGGCCAACATCGATCAAACCAACACGGGACTCGGCTTCGCCAGCTTCCTGTTGGGTGCCGAGGGTGCGACCAATACCACCAACGCCTGCGGTAATGGCGGCACCACGGGCTTGACGCTGCCCCTCCAAAATGTGGCTACCATCTACAGCCGCATCAAGGCGGTGGCGCCGTTTCTCGAAGACACCTTCAAACTCAGCCCAAAGATCACCGTCGATGCCGGACTTCGCTGGGATTATCTCCCGCCGCTGCATGAAAAATTCGACCACTTCACCTACCTGAATCCGGGTGCCACGAATTCGGCAACCGGGTCCGCTGGGTCGATGGAGTTTGCTGGAAACTACGGCGGCGCGGGCGTCAGTTGCGCCTGCACAACCCCAATCCATACCTACTGGAAGAACTTCGGGCCCCGTCTGGGCATCACCTATTCGTATAACAACAAGACGGTCATTCGTGCCGCTTCGGGCATCGTCTACTCCCAGGGCGGCGGCACCGGCGGCGGCCGCGTGGCCGGCAATGGCGGCTCCAACGGAGCGCAACAGGCTCTCGGCTTCAACACCAACGCGGTTGCGCCGGCCGACACGCTTACTGGCCCCAATGCAGGACCGTCGTTCTGGCTGAACAGCACCAGCAGCTCGCTGTTTGGACCGGGCTACACTTACCCCGCGGCGCCCACGCCAAGCGCGGCAAGCACCATCCTGAACACAGGCAACTACCTGAACTCCAGTGGCGCATTCGTAACCCCGTCCTCCATGGGATACGAGGATCCTTACGCCGGAGGCCGCGCGCCGATGTTTACCTTCTGGAACTTCGGTATCGAGCGGTCCATCACCAAGGACATGACCCTGGAAATCAACTATGTCGGCGACGAGGCCCATCACATCTGGGACGGCAGCTCGCAGAATGAGCGCGGCTACTGGAACAACCAGTTGAATCCCCTCTACCTGGCTACGCTGGGACCGGTCGTCGGCGTGGGCTCAGGCGGCAAGCCCGCCTCGTTGCTCACCGCGCCGGCCACAACGGCAAACGTGGCTACCATGAACGCGGCCATGGGTGGCCTGCCGAATCTGCCCTGGTTTATCGCCGCAGCCAACAATCCCCTATATACCAACCAAAGCACTCTCACGATTGGCCAGATGCTGACGGCTTTCCCGCAGTACAACTCCGTCGTGGACACCTTCGGCGGACCGTATACAGAGAACTTCTCTTACGAAGCGCTCCAGATACAGTTGTTCCAGCACCTCTCTCATGGCATCTCCTTCAACATCAACTACACCTACTCGAAGAACATCGGCGACGACGGCACCTTCCGCAACGGTTTCAACATTCCGATTGGGGCAATCGACGGTCACGGGCAAGCATGGCATGAGGACAGGATCGATCGCTCCTGGACGACGATCTCCGCTCCCGCGATTCTCAACGCGTACGGCACCTTCCAGTCGCCCTTCGGCGCCGGGAAGCTCGGCAGCAATTCATGGCTGGTGCGGAATGTGGCCGGAGGCTGGGCGCTCTCGACAATCTACAGCTATGCCAACGGCGGGCCGATGGGCGTTACATGGTCAGGAGGTTGCACCAACGGATCGCCGAACGCAGGTACATGCATGCCATCCGTCAACCCGAACTTTTTCGGTCGAATTCGCCAGAACGGCAGCTATGGCAAAGGCCCCAACGGATTTGTGTTTGGCAATGCCAACAGCATCCAATACCTCAACCCAGCAGCGTTCACGACACCAACGGACATCTCCGGCACCAGCGCTACCCATCAGTACCTGATCGGAAATGCGGCTCGCACCAGAGCGTTTAACGTCATGAACCCGGGCAGCCAGAACATCAATGCTTCCATCCGCCGTTCGATCCCGGTTTGGCATGAGATGGCGTTTGTCATCCAGGCCGATTGCACCAACGTCTGGAACAAGATGGTATGGGGCAGCCCCAACGCCGGTTGGGCGCCGGGTTCCACAACCTTCGGGCAGGTAGGCGCTCCTGGTACCTCGCCGCGCGACTGGCAATTGTCCGGCCACTTTAACTTCTAACCGGATCGTTTTACCAAGCCCGGAGACGGTGCCGCTTTTTCGGGCGGCGCCGCTTCGGGGCTAGGATTCCAAGACCTCTCGGCAAGCAAGTAGCAGCCTGGGGGTTTCAAATCAAGCACCAAAGCCTCGCATCCGCGGCGCGCTGTCTATAGTGCGTGCCGTGAACAGGCAGGGCTCGTTTATCCGCCTGGAGGAAATCGCGACGTAAAGCCGAGAAATCGAATTGGCAATCGGGAATGATGCATAGGCCGATCGATTCAATGAACACTTGTCGCACGGCGCCGTTTTTCTTGAAGCTTATCGAAGAAGAGATTGCATACCTTGCTCCGACGCGAGAGAAGGAGGCAGGCAATGGACAGAGTTGCGGGAATAGTAGAGGTCTGGCGGACCGATGGCACCCATGAAGTTGTGATCAGCCATCCGGATTTGAAGCCTGATGCAAACGGAGTGCAACAGATCGCATTTTCGCCGCGCAGCGCCCGGCATCTCGCGCATCTTCTCATGGAGTACGCCGCCGACGCTGAGGCCGAGGCCACAGGGACTGAACCGAACACGGAGAATCCCTGGGTTCTGAACGATCCTAATCATTGAATTGGCTCTCAGCCGGTGGGGCTGGTATGCTGGCTGGCCTGACTCCCAATTGGCCAGCGCAGTAAGCCCAACATTGGAAGCAAGGGGATGAGATCATGTCGATGACCCGGCGCCAACTGCTTGTCGGCTCCGCCTCCGTAGTAGGCTACCAATCGATCGGCCGTGGAAGCCTTGCGCAGTCGCTCGCATCCGTGACTGCGCAGCCCGAGTTCGGCCCGGTTCCCGCTGCGTCCACCGCTGCGGCAAAAGCCTTTCACGACGAGATCGGGGCGAGCAGTTGGACCGAGCTCAACCACCGTCTCAACATTGTCAATGTCGATATCAAGGCCCACGGATTGCGGCAGATTCCAGGCGTGGAGGGAACATTTCTCACCGGCTATCCCTATAACGAGTTCTACGACTGGGATCTTTACTTCGAGAACCTCTACCTCTCGTATTACGGCGTCTGGCCCTACTGCTTCACCAATCTCAAGGAGTTTCTCAACCGCGAGCAGCCGGACGGCTATGTCAATCGCAGCCTGATCAAGCAGCGCGACCGCCAGCACTTCAAGCCCTTTCTAGCGCAGCTTGCGGTCCTCGGCTCCAAGCAGAATCACGACGACTACGAGTGGCTGCGCGGCACTTACTACGATCGCCTGGCGAAGTACGTCGACAAGTGGTTTTCCTATGACTCGGACCATAATGGCTTGCCGGTGTGGAACTCGGCGGATGCCGCGGGTACCGATAACCAATGGTCCCGCGGCGGCGCGCTGAGCTCGTTCCAGAGTGAGGGCGTCGATCTTGCTTCGTATCTCATTCGCGAGCTGCGAGCCATGTCGGTGATCGCAACGCATCTGAACCTCAAGGCGGATAGCGCCGCTTACGATCGCCATGCCGGCGAGGTTGCCAAGCTCATCAATACGGTGCTGTGGGATGAGAAACAGGGCATGTATTTCGATCGCAATGAAAAGACCGGCGAACGAATCTACGTCAAGTCGGCCACAAATTTTATGCCGCTCTTTGCGGGCGCGGCCACGCCCCAGCGAGCCAAACGCACGATCCACGAGCACCTGCTCAACCCCGATGAATTTTGGCTGCCCTATCCGGTGGCAAGCTATGCGAAGACCGAGCCCGATTACTACCAGGGATCGCATCGCGAGTGCAACTGGCGCGGCCCCACCTGGGCGCCGACCAATTACATGATCTTCCAAGGTCTTCGCCGCTACGGGTACCAGGCCGAGGCTCATGAATTGGCCAAGCGGCTCTTCGAGATGGCGCTGCTCAAGAACCAGGCTCTCCGCGAGTACTACAACGCCGAGACCGGCGAGGGGCTGGGCCAGACACGCTTCTGGGGCTTCACCGCGCTGTATTACGGGATGCTGCTTGAATCCCACCTCGATTACGACTCGTCGACTCTCGATAAATCGGTCGAGCCGATCGTATTGCGAGAGTTAAGCGTGGCCTTCAACACATAGCATTGAACCTGGGTATGAAGTAGCGTGATGCCCGCAGCCGGTTGTCGGGGCGACGGGGAATTCAAAATAGGGAGAATTATTTGCGTTCTGCAACACAGATTGCCCAAACCAAGCCGGCCCCTGCCGCCATCCTCGATGGTCATCGCGCTCGAACGCTCCGCTGGGGAGTGCTCAGCACAGCTGCCATAGGCCTGAATAAGGTGATTCCGGCTATGCAGAAGGGTCAATATTGCAAGGTCGTCGCCATTGCATCGCGCGATCTTGCCAGGGCTCATCAAGCGGCGGAGGCCCTGGGCATCCCAGGCGCATACGGCTCCTATGAAGAGCTCCTTGCCGATCCCAACATCGACGCCATCTACAATCCGCTTCCCAATCATCTCCATGTGCCATGGACCATCAAGGCTGCGGAGGCGGGCAAGCACGTTCTTTGCGAAAAGCCGCTCGCCATGTCCGCCGCTGAAGCCGAGATACTGCTTGCTGTGCGCGCGCGCACGGGCGTCAAAATCGGCGAAGCTTTCATGATTCGCTGCTTTCCCCAATGGCTCCGCCTCCGCCAACTGCTCGACGAGGGGCGCATTGGAGAGCTGCGCTCGATTGCCGGCTTCTTCAGCTACTTCAATATCAATCCGTCCAATATCCGCAACCGCGCGGAGATCGGCGGCGGCGCTCTGATGGACATCGGCTGCTATATGGTGCATGCATCGCGCTACGGTTTCTCGCAGGAGCCAACGCGCGTTGTAGGCCTTATCGATCGCGATCCGCAAATGCAAACCGACCGGCTCACTTCGGCCATTCTCGAGTTTCCAGCGGGACATTCCATCTTCACCTGCAGCACGCAGCTCGTCCCCTACCAGCGGATCCAGTTCTTCGGCGCCCGTGGACGCATCGAGCTTGAAATCCCCGTCAACGCGCCCTTCGATCGTCCTACCCGAATCTTCATCGATGAAACAGGCGACCTCACCGGCAGCGGAATTGTGACGGAGACCTTTTCGGCCTGCGACCAGTACACGCTGCAAGGCGACGCATTCTCCAAAGCCGTCCTCGACGATACGCAGGTTCCCGTCCCGGTAGAAGACGCAATAGCGAATATGGCCGTGATCGACGCCATCTTCGAGTCGGCCGATTCCGGCGAATGGGTATCCCCGCAGCGCTAAGACGCTGGCGCAGCCCGCCTCAGGTAGCGTCGATGATTCACGGTCCCGGCGGAGCGTTGAGACCGGCGACTGTTTTGCGAACACCACCGGAGCATTTCTCCCAATGTTGTCGAGGAGCTTCGCGCGATCCGCCCCTCTACACGAACGGGAGAATTGCTCTAGCCCGCATATCTCACAGTCCGATTGTCGATTTGGGTGATTCTGGAAGAAGGA
>CAZSVJ010000105.1:0-11295 GCA_964610185.1 uncultured Occallatibacter sp.
TATGCGATCGAGAAGCCAGCCGCAACCGCGGCCAAAAGCGCTGGTCCAGGTCATTGAAGTTTTCCTTACTTTTCCAAGCCTTCCAAGCCCTCGGAGACTTCGTCTTCGGGCTCGTTTTCGCTCACTTCATCGTGAATCGTTGTCAACTTTAAAATCTCAAGCTCGCGCTTGCCGTTGGGAGTAACAATGGTGGCAATATCGCCCACGCGCTTGCCCACCAGGCCGTGGCCGATCGGCGACGTCGTCGAGATCAGGCCCTTTGCCACGTCGGATTCTTCGCTGGTCACGAGGCGATAAACAATCTCTTCGTCCTTGGTGGAATCGAACACCACGACTGTCGAACCAAAGCCGGCTTTGTCTCTGGGAATGTTCGTCAGGTTTACTAACGATAACTCGGCCATGCGCCGCTTCAATTGGCCGAGGCGCGCGTTGACAAAGGTCTGGCGCTGCTTGGCCATATGATACTCGGCGTTCTCAGAAAGATCTCCCATAGCCACCGCTTTTTTGATTTCAGCGGGAAGCTCGTGTGCCAACTCGTGCTCTAGAATGGCGATCTCTTTGAGAAGCTGCTTTTTGATGTGCTCGGGCATCCAGTGTCCGTTGCGCGGAGGCGGGTTTTCTCCGTCCGCGAGAGATAGAAGAACTTGACTCTTGATTATACGCGGGGGGAAGAAGCAGGGACTAGGGACTAGCCGGTTGGTGTGCTCGAAACCGTCACGGCTCCGAGAATGGATCGATCCGCTCCCAGCACAGACTCGCCGTCTTTCTAGTCCCTAGTCCCTAGTCCCTGTGCTTCCAAAAACGCTTGCAGGATCAGCGTAGCCGCCACCTGATCCACCACTCGCCGGTGCTTCTGGCGCTCATGCCCTGCCTCATACAGAATCTGGTGGGCCTCGCGCGTGGTCAGGCGCTCATCCCTCAGATGAATGGGCAGGCCGGTCAGCTTTCCCAGTTCGGCTGCAAACTTCTGCGTCTTGAGAGCCTGCGGACTCACTTCACCGGACAGATGCAGTGGATTGCCAACCACAATGCCCGCCACGCCGAATCGCCGCGCCAGCCGGGCCAGGGAGCGCAAGTCCTCCCGCGGATTGTTGCGCCGCGCGAGCGTCAGCACCGGCTGCGCCGTCAGCCCCAGCTCATCCGACACAGCCACCCCAATGCGGCGATTGCCAACGTCGAGACCGAGATAGCGCGGATGGGTTTCCAGCTTGCAACCCCCAGCTCCGATCTTAATGCTCTTGAGTCAGGGAAAGAAATGCCCAACTCCATCCTTTCCAACCCGATACAATCAATCTAAGGGAATCTTCACGCCTATTTTTGCGTCTCTTACAGATGAAGGGTCGATAGCAACTGAATGGCTGTCCGCAAACGTAGAAGCAGAAAAAAGAAAATGTCCGGCGCTGCGGGAGCCTGGCTGGCTCTTCTTTTTGTGTTAGTTTTTGCGGGCGGCGCGGTGGCTTGGCTGATTCTCACGCCGTATGGTCCGCTGGGCGAGACGTTTGTTGAGTTGGCACCCGGCTCTTCCACGGCGATTATCGCCCAACAGTTGGAAGAAGCAGGCGTTGTGCGCAGCCGAGTTGCATTTCAACTGCTGCGCATCGTGAAGCGAGGAACGCTCAGGGCAGGTGAATACCGGTTCGATCATCCCGCTTCGATGTCCGAGGTCTATGCGCGCATCGCCAAAGGAGATGTTTTTACCAGAGCGTTAATAGTACCTGAGGGCGCAAACATCTTTGATATTGCCGCCCGGCTCCAGCAGGCGGGGCTTGGTTCCGCGCAGGATTTCGTCGATGCAGCGGTAAGTCAAACTGGCCTGATAGCCAGTCTCGACCCTGAAGCAAGGAGCCTTGAGGGTTATCTGTTTCCAGACACGTACCGCTTTCAGCGCAAGGCTACGCCGGCACAAATCGCGGCAACCATGGTTCGGCGCTTCCGCGAAAAGGCTGCGCAACTGGGCTTGAAAGGAAACATGCACGCAGTGGTGACCATGGCTTCGCTGGTGGAACGCGAGACGGCAGTGGATGCGGAGCGCCCATTGGTTGCCAGTGTCTTTTTGAATCGTCTGGCAAAAAACATGCCGCTGATGACCGACCCCGCCGTGATCTACGGCCTCGAGCTTCAGGGCCGGTGGCGCGGCAAGATCTACCAAAGCGATTTGAGCTTCAAGACTCCTTACAACACCTATCTGAACCGAGGCCTGCCTCCCGGCCCGATCGCCAATCCGGGCGTGAAGTCTTTGCGCGCCGCCATGGAGCCGGCGAAATCGGACTATCTCTATTTTGTGGCTGCCGGAGCCAACCCCCAGGGACGTTCGCTGTTTTCCCGCACCCTCGATGAACAGGCCCGCAACGTAGCCGGCTACCGTCACGCTGTGAAAAAGGCAGGCGGCAGATGAACAGAAATCTCCGTGTGCCATCCGCTGCCGCATTTTTTCTTCCCATTCTGCTTTCGGGTTGCTCGCTTTTTCCCACCATCCGCAAGCTGCCCGTGCCCAAGGCGCCTACGATTACTCAGTCGGCAACGCCGGACGAGTTGGTTGCAAGGCTTAACACGCGATGGGAGGCGCTCAATACCCTCACCGCGACTGTCGAAATGCAGGCCACGAGATTCGCAAGCAAAGAGGGCATGGCCAAGGATTATCCCACGCTGCACGGATTCATCCTGATGCGCAAGCCCGCGATGCTGCGTGTGGTTGGCCAGTATCTCGGTGTGCGGTCGATTGACATGGCCAGCGACGGCAAAGAGTTCACAATCTCCATACCGCCCTTTAAGAAGGTGATGAAGGGCTCCAACTCTTCTAAGAGGAAGTCGGCAAATGTCCTCGAAAACTTGCGGCCTCAGTTCTTCCTTGACGCCATCGTGGTGCGTGGACTCGACCCCGACGACCTCTACGAGGTGACCGCGGATGCCCCCACAGTGGAGGACACGGCCAGAAAACACCTTTACTCGGTGCCGGAATATATCCTGAACATCTCCCGGCGCAAAGCGGGCAGCCAACAGATGCTGCCAGTGCGTAAAATCTACTTTCACCGCGACGATCTTGAGCCGTATGAACAGGACATTTACGACAGCGAAGGCAATATGGAGACCCAGGTCTTCTATAGCGGCTACCAAAACTTCGATTCCGTTACTTATCCATCGTCGATCGTTATCAAGCGCCCGCTGGAAGAAATTCAGATCGCCCTCACCGTCGACAAGATCAATGAGAACGAGACGCTGAAGGACGATCAGTTCGTAGTGACGCCTGCCGAGGGTTCTGTCATCCAGAACCTGGAATAATGCAATCCGAACGGCGCCTCAATTCACTTGGGCGTCGCCCGCACGGCCTCGATCTCAGTTCTTTTCTCCGTGAAACACCTGGCTAAGATTCGATCTTCCCCATCCCGATGCGTACCACGCGGCCCAATAGTACGGGTGACGATAACGAGGGTCGCGAATGAGCGCTTGGCGCGATGCCGTCAAGGCCTCTGGGACAGTGAGTCCTTTTGCGAGGCCCGCATAGAAGCCGTCCATCATGGGAACAGCGGACGCCGAGTCGATCTCCCAGCGTGTTGCCACTACATCCGGAACGCCAACCGACGCCAGGGTTGCAACGATGTCGCCCATGCCGTGATTCCATCCCTCTTCCTTTCTCCCCGTGGAGCAGGCGGAAAACACCGCAAGCCAAGCCGCGCGCGGAGGATGCTTGCGCAGCAGAGCGCTGTCCAGCCACGGTTGGTCCGGAACCGAAGCCGGTCTGACGGCGGCGAGCATCGTAGCCGGAGCCCCCTTCGCCGCCAGCAGCAAACGCGTTTCGCCATCCCGCTGTGCAGCGTGGCCCGCAAAATGAATGGCCGTGGCCGTGAGGAGACGCGCGGCCACCTGAGGCTCCGTCGCTTGATCGCCTAGTAAGACCGTAGCGTCCTCGAACCGCGCCACCGAGCGAGCCTCGCGCAACACCTCGGGTAGCAGTTCAATTTCAGTGCTCTCGGTTGAAGCCATGGAAGCTCCCACGATGAGGCCTTGCCCATGTGGTTTCGCGGCGGCAGAACTCGCGATTCCGTTTTCTAAACTTGGATCAAGAACCAGCGCGGGCAATTCATTCAGGTTGAACTTCAATCCGATGGAACCCGCGGCGGTTTCAACCGCTGGCCAAGGCAGATTGCCCAGCAGCGGATCGGATTCAACCAGCAGTTGCCCCCCGCCGGCAATTTGATTTTGTCCTTCGGATTGCATCAGCGGATCAAGCAGCAGTTCCCCGACTTTCCGCGCGGATCGATCGAGAGTATCCATCGGGGTTGCCGGTGAACTGACCGCTCGTTCCAGTTGCTCAGCGGCCGTCGTCACGTCCTCTCTGCGCGAGGGATAAGACGAGAAGGCCACGCCCTGCGCACTCCCCCAATAAAGCAGCACGCGATCCGCCAGCGCGATCTGCCCCACCAGCCGAGCCGGGCCGAGCCGCTTGAGCGCGGCCGGTATTCTGGGCTCCAGACAGCCCAGGCCTCTCGCCGGGCAGGCAGGCGCGGGATGGCCAAGTATTCGCAGCCTGTACCTCTCCCAAAGCGCGAGAACCTGCTGGCCAGGCCGCCCCTGGGCCAGCCACACACCGGCCAGAACCGCATACAGTTCGCGGTCCTGCTGGGCCAGCACAATGCTCTCGGCGCCGGCCTTTCCCGCCAGCCGCTCCTCGTCCAGAATCGCCGTGCGTAACAGCGGTTCAGCCGTCTCGGCGTGGCCCTCGGCCAGCTCCAACCGTCCGCGCGCCACCGCGTAGTCGCGGCGATGATAGGCGTTGTCCTCGCCGGCCATGTGTTGGTTGGCCAAATCCAGCATCCTGCCCGAGTCGGCCAGATCGCTGCGGTCCAGATAGAGGTCCGCCATGGCGATCTCATTTTCAGCCAACCTCCCTTGCACTGACTTTCCGCCGCCGATGGCCTCCAGTTCCGCCTGCGCCAGCGCAATCTGTTTCTCCGCTTCCGGAATAGCCCCGGCGCGGATCGCAGCCGTCGCCAGATTGAATCGTTCGCCGGGAATCAATTGCCTGGCTTCCGTCAGTTCCAGCACGTGAACCACTTCGCGCTGCATAAGCAGGTCAAGCTGAACCCGCGGCGTGGCTTGCTCCACCTGCGCCAGCCCCGACAACGTGGCATAAAGCCGAAACGGCGCATAGTCTCCCGAGTAAAACCGCCTCACGGTGGGAAGATAGACTCGCCATGCGGATTCCGTGTCCCCGGTGTCGACGGCCGGCGACCCGAGCAGGTTCCGGGCTCGCAGCTCCAGAAGCGTATAGCCCGCGTCGTGCGCCAGGTTCACCGCGCGCAGAAACAGAGGGTTGTTTTCTTGAGCGGTTTCCGGGGCTGGATCGCAGAGCGTGTCTTGCGTCAATGCGTAGATCTGAATCCAGACAAACTGGGGGTTGCGGCCAAGCACTGGGTGAACCGCCCGAAAGCAGCCGTTATGATTCGAGCCCTGCTGTTCGGCATAGGCCAACTCGAGTTGGGCACGATCTTCTCCAGCCGGGTTGCGCAGAGCATGAAATTGCCGCCAGGCTTGAAACGCATGTGCGCGACCGGCGATGAAATCCCCTTCAACGTCCCCGCCAATGGCCTGCGACAGCGCGTGGGCGGCTGCAACAAAATCGATGTCAATCGGGGAAGAATCGGAAGGAAGAAACTGCGTAAGCCAGGGATCGCGATGATTATTTTGGAGGGAAGCGGCGAGGGCGTAAAGCAGGGCACGGGCGGACTGGCAACTGTCATCGCAGTTGACCGGGGAGCCGCGCGAGCGATCGGGCGGCATGGGAAAAGCCGCGTCCAGCAGCCGGGGCAGCAACGCGCTCGATAGTTCTTCGTCGATCGCCGCCAGCGCCGCCGGGTTGGTTATCAGCGCGCGCATCGCCGCCGGCGTGGCCAGATGCTGCTCCATGCGGCTCTGATGCGTCTTCATCTGTTTCAGCTTCTCTTCCAGAGCCTCCAGCCGCGTGCGTCCCTCAGTCAGCCAGCGTGGATCGCGCTCGAATTGCAGATAGCGATTCCAGGTCTCGACAGCGTTCATTAGCTGCCCGCGATCTTCCATCACCACGGCCTCGTTGAACAAGACCAGCGTGTCGTCGGGAGCCAGTTCGTCGGCGCGGCGCAGGCAGTCGAGAGCAGTGGCGCGGTCGTTTTCGCTTCCCGTCGCCTCGCCGCGCTGGAAGTACGCAGTCCCATCGTCCACCAGCAGGCTCGATGTCACCGGACCGGCTGCCACCAGCCGATCAAGTATGTCGATGGCCGGATCGAATTTCTCTTCCATCACGTCGGCACGCGCCTCAAGCTGCAGCCAGTGCGGATCCTCGGGCGCATTCTCCAGATGGCGCTCAATGCGCGAACGCGCATCCAGCAGCAAGGCCGATTCGCGCCCCGTTCCGCTGCCGCGCAGGTGCGTCTGCGGAGTCACGCCGGCAAAGTCCGCGCCCGGCATGCGCAACTCAAAGATTCGTGAATGGGTATAAGCCTCGGCCAGCAGCCGCTCCGGCGTGTTGGCCATTTGCTGCCAGCCGACTAGCGCAACAGCAGCAATCAGCGACGCCGCCAGCGCCGCTCCAGCCCAAAGGTAGAAACGCCGCGCCCTCTTGACTGCGGGAACGCCCAACAGCCGAATGCCCTCGGCTTGATTTCCGCTAGGGCGATATCCGCTCCGGCACGAAGTCCGGGCCAGCCGCGCCGCCAACTCGCTTTGCCATTCGCGAGAAGCAGAAGCCAGGCCGGCAAGTTCGGCGGCCTCTTCAGGCTCGGCGTCGGCGGAGCGAGCGTGCAGCTCGATCAACTCCGCCAACGCCTCGGCTGAGGCATTTTCATCGGGGTCCGTCGTACAATTCGGGTTTAAATCGTCGGTCATATCCGCACTCTATTTAACGGGGATGGCTGCAACATTCCTTTCACAAAGCCGTGGTGGGGGCTAAGCGGATTCAGCGGCTTCCTCCAGTCTTCGCGGTTCCACCTCTCCGCGAAGCCAAATTGTGATCCGCCGCAACGCGCTCTCCACGCCTTTGGCGGTCAATCCCGCCCCTGGCAGACCGGCAATCTCCTCGGCCGTAAAGCCCTCACGGTAATAAAGCCAGAAAAAGGCCCGGTCGCGCTCACTTATGATCTCCGGCGCCGACCGCAGCTTCTCATCCAGTTGGGCCAGCAGCGCGGATCGCTGCATCTGCGCGGCCGGATGGGCGCAAGCCGCCGAAATCTGGACCTCGTCTTCCCCAAGCGGATTGATGACCACTTTGCCACCCCTTTTGGCTGAGTAAAGACGGCGGAAGTAGTCGTTGGCCACCGACGCTGCAACCAAGCTCAGCAGGCCCAGAAAGGAGTCCTCTCCGCGCGGTTCAAAGTCGGCCAGAATGCGCCGCTCCTGTTCGCACAACTTCAGAAAGACCTCTTGCACAATATCGTCCACAGCTACAGGCGATGGGCCGCTCAGCCACAGGCGCGAAACCCGCAGCGCCACCAACGAGGCAAGGGGCGCGCAGCGGCTCACCAACTCCTCCCATTCCATCGCATCGGCGGAGCGGGAGCAGGCTCTGGCGAGATCGTTTACCGAGCTTCGAAGACTTACCTTCATGCGGGACACCAGTTTATCTCAAGTGTCTTCCGCCAGTTACTTCTTTCTAAATTACATTTGCCGTTCGAGTAACCGTGGTAATCGCACCCGAGTCTTCCGGGAGGCTCCCGCGGAAAGACTCGCTTAGCCATCGATTTTGCTTTTCTTCTTGGAGGGAGCAGGGGCATTCATGCCCCTGAAACCATGCCTGAAGCGACAGGGCTTTAGCCACGGGCCTCCTGTTCCTAGTCTGAGAAATGCCCGCGCCTAAAGGCGAATCCATCCGCAGCTCTTGAGGGGCATGAATGCCCCTGCTCCCTCCATAACAAGAGCGCGGGAAGGATTCCTGCTCTCACTTCCATCGGCGAAAAAACGAGATACATTTGCCCCACGCATAACCTTTGTACCGCGAAACAATTCCAGCCTGTGCTAGTATCCCCGCAAGCACTGATAACTCGATTTTGAGGAACCCAAAATGGCAGTTAACCTTCGCCCACTCTCGCTTGGCGAAATTCTCGACCGCACCGCCCAGCTTTACCGCGAGAATTTCATCCTCTTCGCCGGAATCGCTTCTGTATATGCCGGAGTATTGCTGGTGCTCAACCTCATGCAGATCGGGCTCGCCGAGTTGCTGCGCCAGTTCCATATGGCCCGGTACGAGACGTTTGCCACCCTGGGGTATGCAGTCCTCATTTTCCCGGTGATCGTCATCTGCTCTGGCGCGGCCATGGCCGCCAACAACCGCGCCGTCGCATGGGTCAATCTGGGCGAGCTGGCCACCATTCGCGGCGCTTATCGCAGCATTCTGCCGCGCCTGGGACGCTATCTCTGGATCATGGCCATCGCCATGTTCTTCGCATACTGGCCGTTTGTCATCATTTATGGCGCATTCTTCCTGCTGCTGTTTGCCATTCCGGGCTTCTATGGCGGCACTGCTCAACACGGAGCGAACTCCAACCCCTCCGCCGCAATCCTTGTCGGAATAGGCGCGATTGGAATCCTCATCCTCACCCTCCCGGCCATTATTTACGCCATCTGGATGGCATTGCGTTATTCCCTGGCCATTCCAGCTTCCGTGGTCGAAAACCTGAAGGCACGCATCGCCATCCGCCGCAGCATTGACCTAACACGCGGAGCGCGCGGACGCATCTTCGTGCTGGGATTGCTGATCGCCGTCATTCAAATGGGGCTGGTCGGCATTACCCAGCTCCCCTTCATCTTCATCGCGTTCAAAAACATCCAACAGCACTCCCTCTTGCCGGTATGGGTGCAGATAGCGCAACAGCTTCTGGCGTTCCTGACCACCACTTTCATCGGGCCCATGTGGGCGACCGGCCTTACCCTCTTCTACTACGACCAGCGCATACGCAAAGAAGGATTCGACATCGAGTGGATGATGCAGGCCGCCGGTCTCACCGTTCCAGCGCCTCAGCCTTTACCCCCGCAACCCGAACTTCCTCAGTCTTCAGAGATCCCCGCATCGATAGAAACCCCACCGCCTGAAACAGGAGAATCCGTATGAGCGACTTCCCATCTCCCATCCCCCTTCCGTCCACGCTGCGTGGCCCGCTAACCTTTGGCCAGATTCTCGACCGCACCTACAAACTCGGCCGCGCCAACTGGAAACTGTTTTTCAGCATTGCCGCCGTTCCCTCCGCGGCAATCTTCCTGGTCTTCGCGGCCGTGATCGGTTGCATGATCCCTATCATGGGACCGCAGATCGCGTCCGCGCAGGCCTCCACCGGGCCCGGCGCAGTCGCGCCGCCGGCTTATTTTCCTTATCTCATCGCGTTTTTCATGCTCGTGACCTACCCCATCCTCTTCGCGGTCTTTGCCGTCTACCTGCCCGCGGCCAGCTACGCCGCCACGCAAGCCGATCGGGGCGTGAAAGTCACCTTTGGCAATGCATACGGGCTGGCATTGAGCCGCTTTTGGCGCTACATCTGGCTCATCGTTCTCCCCGTTTTTTATGTGATTGTCCCGCTGGCCATCATCGCAATAGTCGTTGCCGTGGGAGCTCTACTTGTGCATCACGCGGCCGGCGGAATCGGCGCGGCGAGCGGCGGCGTAAACCCAGCCGCCATGTTTTTCCTGGTCCCGCTCGTCATGTTGCTCTACGTCGGCCTGTTTGTCTACTGCATCTGGCTCACGCTGCGCTTCTTGCTGGCCTTCCCAGCCTCGGTGATGGAAGGGCTCACCGCATGGGCCTCGCTCAAGCGCAGCGTGAAGCTCACCAAGGGCGCAAAGGGCAGAATCTTTCTGGTCCTTCTGGTGATCTACGCGGTCACCTACGCGGTCAACATCCTATTGCTGATGATCTTTTTCGTCGTGGGCGCAGTCGGCGCCGGAGCGGCCATTCTGGCGCATGTGGCTCAGGGTTCGCCGGCCTTCTTCATCCTCATCGGCCTGGCCGTGCTTGGCTATCTGCTGGTGCTGGTCGCATGTTCCCTGTTCTCCTACGCTGCGTACACCACCGCCCTCGCCGTGATCTACAACGACCAGCGCCTGCGCAAGGACGGGCCGTTGCTCGCGACCGCAACGCCCCAACCCGGAGAAGCCGTGTGATGGAACTGCGGCCCATGAACCTCGGCGAGATCCTCGACCGCAGCTTTCAGGTGTATCGGAGGCAGTTTTGGGCGTTTGTAGCTGTTGCCGCCGTGCCCGCTCTGGTCGTTCAGGGTATTTCGATGGCGGACGCCTTCTGGCTCCATCTCTATTCGTCGGCCACCCGAGATAATCACTGGACCCCAGGAATCTATATGACGCGCGGGGTGTTCGCAATTGGCTACTACAACTTTGAAAGCTTCGTCAGCTTCCTCATGTTTCCAGTGATCCTCAAGCTCGTCTCCTGCATCGTCTTCGACGAGGAGATCAAGTTCCGCGACAATTGGCGGCTTTTCGGCGTGCGATGGCGGGTTTATCTATGGCTGGCTACGCTTGAGTTCGTGGCTGGGCTGGCGATTGTCGAGTTTCTCACTGTCGTATTTTTCGCCTTGAACATGGATGCTATCGAAGCACTCGGAGCCCAAAGCCTCCTTGAACCCATACCGGGTCTTTTGATCGCGGGTTTTTGGTTCGCGGCAGGCTTTGCGGCCTTCCTCTGGGTTGGCTCGTGGATGTCCCTCGCCATTCCGTCAGCAGCCTTGGAAAACCTTAAGGCCTGGCGCGCTCTCCGCCGCAGCTGGGCACTCACACGTGGAAGCCGTTTGCGCATTGCTCTAACTTGGGTCACTCTTGCAATTGCTTCATGGATGCTTTCTACGTCGATTCAGTGGATTCTTCGGCTGGTCGTCATCTCGGTCGTTCGCTCGGCCCATGCGAGATGGGTTGCCTACACCCTTTACCCAATCCTCAGCCAGACCTTGAACACGGCTCTTGCTGCTCTGATCGGTCCCATTTATCCCATAGCCATCACCCTCTTCTACTATGATCAGCGCATACGCCGCGAAGGCTATGACATCGAGAGAATGATGGAAACCGCTGGACTCATCGCGCCTGCCCCTCCTCCCGCCGGAGACAGCCTCACCGCGTCCGTTCCCGAGGGGAGACCGAAGCGTGATGCAGACGTCGGAACATTTTTCAACTATCCACGCCAGCGATCCGCCGCGACGGAACCCGTCGTTGAGCGCTCCGGCTTTGAAAGGGCACGGCTTTAGACGTGCCGCAAGAGCCTCCAAAACGGTCCCGGCTTTAGCTGCGGAGGGAATGCAAATGATGGAAAAGATCGTCCCTCAGGGGCTA
>CAZSVJ010000106.1:0-11221 GCA_964610185.1 uncultured Occallatibacter sp.
GATGTCGTTGAAGAGGTTCAGAGCCTGGGCACTGAAGGTCAGCGAGTATTTGTGGCCGGTGTTAGACATCCCGCCACGGCCACCACCGCCCCCGCCGAATCCACCGCCGCCAAATCCACCACCACCGCCACCACCGCCACGACCACCACCGCCGCCTCCACCGCCGGGACCACCACCCGGGCCTCCTGGAGGCGGACCACCTTGCGGTCCTCCCCCAGCGGCGTTGTTGTTTGTCGATGCAACCTTGGGCCCAAGGCCAATCGAGCGGCTGACGCGCAAGTTCACTGCAACTGCAGCCGGGCCGGTTGCCAGGTTTGCGGGAATGATGGTGGAGCCTTCCTGTGGAAACGCGTCCAGGCAGCCAAATGAGGTTTGCACGTAATCCTGGTTGGGGCTTGAGCAAAATGAACTGGCGGCGACCGATGGCCTGTCATTAAAGAAGCTGTCGCCCGTCAGGTCGTTGTTTGTTGTGATGCTATATGGCCTGCCGGACTGAGCAATTAGGAATGGGTTAAAAGTCAGGCCCCACGGAGCGGTGTAATTGGCCATGAGAAACACCATGTTGCGCGATGCAAATCCGGCGCGGCCGTAATCCTGGCTTAGGTTGTAGGAGTTCGAGGCAGTTCCCGTATCCGAGTTGGCATAGGTCAGGTTGTAGAAGCCTGTAACGTTGAATTTGGGCGAGAGCCGCTCGTTGACGCTGACAATCAACTGGTTCTGCTTGAAGACCGCCTCGGGGTAGTACTCCTTCACGATGCCGAGGCTTGGATTGGGCCGCGGTCCTGTCGAAGAGTTATAGAAGAAGGTTCCAGGAAGCGGCTCATAAGCGTTCGAGTCACGCGTTGCCATCTGATGGACGCCGAAGGAATGCAGGTAAGTTAACGTGAGCGTCGATGTCTTGGTCAACTGACGCTCCAGGCTGGTTCCAAACTGCTCCATCGTGGGCGCATGATAATTGGGTGCGACTTGATAAATCACCGGTGTTACTGCACTGCCCGTCCCGCACGAGGCCGGGTTAATAGTGTTAAGGCTAGTGGCGTTGGGACACATTGGAGTGTCATTGCTGATTTGCTTCTGGCTGTTGCCGGTTTGATTGAACTGCTCGAGCGACAGTAGGCTGCTAGCGCCGAAGCGGTCGTAGAAGAAACCGTAGCCGCCGCGCACTACCGTCTTTGCCGCCTTCTTATCTTTGTGGCCGTCGAGCGCATAGGCAAAGGCAACGCGGGGGCCAAAATCGCTGTGATCCGCCGTGTGATTTTGCGTCTCCCAGCGCAGGCCGCCGGAGAGAGTGAAAAACTGATTGAACTTCCAGTCGTCCTGGAAGAACAGCGCGGCATCGAAGACGTTGGCAGTGAACCCCTCTCTGCCCGTCGTGTAGGTCAGGTTGTTAGGAAGGCACCCGCCCGTTTGCGTCGTTGGGCAAGCCGCGGCAATTTGCGCGAACGATTGCCCCTGAGCGAGCCCATTCAGGGTGTCAATATAGGCGGTAAGCGAGGGAAAGCTGAAGCCGCCGTTGAAATTCGCATTCGACGAGTCGGCATCGCGATTGTCGCGGAGCCATGTGCCGAACTTGATCGCATGTGCCCCAGCCGACATGGTCGTGATGTTCTGCAATTCCAGATGATCGGTGTGGTTCGAATCGGATTGCCCGCCCGAGCCTCCACCTGAGAAATCCCCTGACACGCTCACCGACGGGGACGTACTCACAGGCGTCGTCGTTGAAAGGTTGCGGCGATATTGGAAGCGCGTCTCGTTAACGATGTGGTCGTTGATGATTTGAGAATCCAGCAGTTGGAGAGAGTTCTCGGAGGATGTCCCTGAGGTGGCCTGCGAAGGCAGCGATGTCGAGCCGAGGCTTCCTCTTTGGCTTCCATACTCGTACTGGTAACGCACGGTCAATGTGTTTTTCTGCCCCAATTGCAGATCGATGCGAGGCGAGACTTCGATGCGTGTCGACGGGGCGTAGACGGAACCCGTAACCGGAATGATGTTGCCGTTAGCGTCCGTGGGAATATACCAGACGCCGGTGGAGTTCTGAAGCGCGGTGCTGGCGGTGTAAATACTCTCGTCTTGAATATTCCGGCCTTCAACACTAAGGAAGAACGAGGCCGCTTTGTTAATCGAACCGCTGATGGTGCCGTTGTATTGAACACTGTCATAGCCCGGAACCGGCGAGAGGAATGGGTTGCCGGTGTTAAAAACATTGTCGTTCCCCATGACGAAAGCTCGTCCGTGCAATACATCCGTGCCCGGCTTGGTGAGGATCTCGATTCGACCGTAACCGATGTGATCGAACTCCGCCGAAAAGGGATTCTGATTGATGCGAATCTCGCGTATCGCCGACTTCGGGGGCAACGTTCCACCCGTGAATCCATCGATATAAATCTGCCCGCCGTTGGGGCCTGCCGCAGGGCCGGCAAGTGCCGTCAGTTCGTTCGAGAGTTCGTCGGGATCGTCCGACAACGCATCGAGATCCTTGCCCTTGAGTACGATCGCGCTGGCATTGCTGCCTGCATCTGTACTCACCGTGGGCGAGTCGTCGGTCACCGTCACGCTTTGCTGCGCAGCTTCAACGGCCATCGAAATGTCCACGCGCTTCGACTGCCCAGCCAACAGTTGAACCGTCGGGGAAGTAAACGGAGCGAAGCCGTCGAAAGTGACTTGCACAATGTAGTTGCCTGCCTTCAAGCCGCTTACCGAATAGGAGCCGGTAGAGTCCGCGGTCGAGCTTTTTACGAACGTCCCAGCCGACGTATCGATGGTGACCGTTGCGCCGGGAATCAGCGCGCCAGTGGGATCGGCGATGTGCCCGCGCAATGTGCCGGTGATTGGCAAAGCAGTTTGACTGGCTGGCGCCGGGCCCTGCGCGGCTGGCGCGGGAGTCTGTACCGGCGGCGTTGACGAAGGTGTCTGCCCCTGCGCGGTCAGCGCTCCAGTAAAGCCGAGCGCCAGAGCAATTAGAAAAAAATGAAAGCTATGCAACTTTGAATACACGCGTCCCTCGCTTATTTCCTACTAAGATTTGGTTGCCCTTACTGGGCTGCCGCTTCCGCTGCGCCGGCTCCGGTGTTCATGCTCCAGTTGTTGAGCAGGCTCTGGCTCGCCGCGGGCGCTTCGAGCAGCGGCTCAACGCCTGCCAGCAAAGTAATGGCCGTGACATCCGTTGAACCGTCGGTTGAAACCAGCATTACAGCGTCGCCCTTCTTCAGGTCGGCAAACTGAACTACCGGTGCGCGGTTCAACATCTGTTGCATGTCGCCGCCGGCGGCGCGTCCGCCACCCGCTCCGCCGCCTGCGCCAGGTCCTTGCCCAGCACCGCCTTGCTGTCCGCCATAGGTCGCGCGTCCACCCTGGCCGCCGCCCGCTCCACCAGAACTCCCTGTCAGCCGCGCCGCCAGTATCCGTGCCATCATTTCCGGCAAGCGCCGCATCTGCGCATCTGGCGTGATGTGCACTGTGACCACCTTCTTGGTCGCGAGATCCTTCACCACAAACGTTGAACTCGCTGGATCAATCGATGAAATGACTCCGGAGAGATTGCGGAACGTTCCACTAACCACTTCTTCCGCGGAAATCTCTGTGCTATCCGTATTCTTTTGTCCGCGCGCTCGCAACTGATCGCCCACATGAATCGCATCGATGGGCGCGGCCTGCGCCGCATCGTAGCTCACCGACGCGGGCGCATATCGCTTGAGTATGGTTGTCTTGCCGGTGTGAATCGTGATCGTCTTAGCCGCGGCTCCAACGCCGCTAGTCAACACAATGACGCCAGCCGCGGGGTCAACGCTCTTCACCAATCCGCCCACGCCCCGTTGCTGCCAATCCTCGCGGTCTTTCTGCTGTTTCTGTGCCACATCCTCTTGCTTCACAGCCACAATCTGAAGCGCTTGCGACGTACCCGCGGGTGAGTCCGGATCGAGCTTCACCAGTACCCGGTCACCCTTTGCCAGATCGCTGAACTGGATGGCAACCGCCTTGCTCAGATCCTTTTCTCCAGGCGCGATGCGCTTGATGGATGCTTCGGCGGGAACCTCAACCTGGCGATCGCCGTTTGCGTCTACCTTGACCGTCAGCGTGTTGCCGTTGATGGCTGTGATCGTGCCCAGAAAGCGGGATGGCGCCTGCGCCGCAGCCCCCAAGGGCCGAGCCAGAGCCGTCAAAAAAAGTGCAGCGGCCAAGAATGTTCCACGCATCATTGAATCGGGAAACCAAATCTTCATCTTGCTCTTCATATGCCTTTTCTCCGCGGGCCAGACCTTGACGTAAACCGGGGCAGAAAGATCATGTCCCTTTTGTAGACGAACCAGTGCTCTAAAAGGTTGAGTGAACCAGTTGAGAGTGTGCCGCTTTGTGGAGGTTTCTCGGGGAACGTCCGTAAGGCCCTGTGAGCCTTTGGTTTAAGGGCCGCAATTATAAAGAGAATCTAATGAGTTAACAAAACTTAATGCGCCAACTCCACCCAATCCAAGAACGTATAGCTCCCCACCGGCGAGGCGGCCACACGTGTCAGGCGGCGGCTGTGAACCACAACCGTATCCCGATACCAGAGATTGATGGCGGGCAGATCGCGCGCAAGTATCTGTTGCGCCTCTACGTAATCCGCGCGCCGCCTCGACCTGTCCTGGCTGGTGGCTGCATCGTCGAGAAGAGAATCGAGGCGCGCATTCGAGTAGTGACTGCGGTTAACGCCTCGGGGCGAGAAGTTAGCGGTCGCGAACGCAAAGCTGAAGATATCCGGTTGCTGAATGCCGACCCAGCGCATGGAGTAAATCTGAAAAGCGCCGCGCATTACGTCTGAGTAGAAGGTGGCGAACTCGTAGCTGCGAATCTGCAGCGCAATCCCAACGGCGGCAAGCTGCTGCTGAAGCACCGCAGCCAGAAGCCGCGTCCCTTCGTCGTTGCTCGTCTTCATGGTTAGGTGGAAGCGTATTCCGCCGGCGCCCGGCTTCAATCCAGCTTCGTCGAGCAGTTGCTTCGCTCTCGCTAGATCGAAATCATAGTGCGCAACATCGCCCGTCCAGGCCCAGTGGTTTTCCGGCAGCAAGCTGGACGCGGGCCGGGCATAGCCGAGCAGCAGCGTCTTGATAATCAGCCCCCTATCGATGGCGAAGGCAATCGCCTGGCGGACGCGCGCGTCTTTCAAAAGGGGATCGCGGAGGTTGAAGCCGAGGTACTGAATCTCCGTGCCGCCTGTTTCTTCCAATTGCAAATCGGGCCGCACGGCAAGCACCGGTAACGAATCCATGGGAAGGGAATTCACAGCCACGTCGCCGGAGCCTTTCTCCAATTCAAGCGATTGTGTAATCGCATCAGGAACTACAGAAAAGCGGACTCTGCCGATCTTCGGCACAACAGACCAACTCACCGGATTGCGTTCCAGCATCACATCCTGATCGATCTGCTGGCTGACAAATTTAAAGGGCCCCGTTCCGACGGGATGCTGCCAGAATTCCTTCCCGCTGCCTTCGGGAACAATCCCAATGGCGCCAGTCGACAGGTTGGTGAGCAAGAAATTGTCGGCATGTTTCAGATGAAAAACGACCGTGTGCTCATCGGGAGCATCTACCGAACCGACCGCGGCGAAAGATGCAGCCTTGGGCGAGATCACCGCGCCCGCGCTTTTCGAATCGATCATGGAATCGATTGTCCAGACCACATCGCGAGCTGTAAGCGCTTTTCCGTTGTGGAACCGCACGCCTGTGCGCAGATGAAAAATAAGCGTCAGCGGGTTCGGCTGCTCCCAGCATTCGGCCAGTGCCGGAGAGAATTGAAAGCTTTCGTTGTGATCCACAAGCCCATCGAAGAGCAGCGCATCGATGCGCTCGGATTGCGCGTCTGTCCCGATGCGCGGATCGAGATTTGCCGGGCTGCTTTCAATAAGAAAGACAACCGTTCCGGGATCTCTCGGCGCTCCGTGACAGCCGGCAAGCGCAAGCAACGCAGCTAGCTTGAGCAGCCTACGCATAGGTCACCTGGCCCAAGATTACTGGCCGCTTTGCTCCCGTCGCCGCGGGCACATTGCCGGGAAGTCGATGCCATGTTTGCCAGGCCAGCAGAGCAAACGCCGCAGCCTCCTTGGCCTCGGCTGGCAAGCCGAAATCATTGCTCGTGGCCAGGTCGCAGCCCATTGGTTCGAGCCTCTGCGCGAGCATGGCCATCACAGTTTGGTTGCGCGCGCCGCCGCCGGAGACTATGTAATCCACTCCGCTTCCGTTCCGCATTTTCCGCTTGCAAAATCGTTTGTAGCTCTGCGCAATCGTTTCAGCGGTCAGCGCCGTGGCCGTCGCCATTGCATCTTCCGGCCTCACGCTGTGGCGAAGGCAGACGGCAAGAAACTTTGCGGCATACTCGCGGCCAAACTGCTCGCGCCCAGCCGTGCGTGGAGGCTTCAACTCAAAATAAGGATTGCGCAAAGCATGGGTGAGCACCGGTGTAAGCGCCACACCCTGAGCGGCGATGCGTCCATTGCGGTCATACGGCTTATGGAAAAGCTGCTCAGCCAGCGCATCGATCACCATGTTGCCCGGTCCGGTATCGAACGCGATGACCTCGTCAACCCTGGCTCCGGCAGGAATCGCCGTCAGGTTGGCAATGCCGCCAATATTCTGTAGAACGCGTCCACGTTTGTTATTCGCGAACAGCACGTAATCCAGCAGCGGCACAAGAGGCGCACCCTGCCCGCCTGCCAGCATATCTGCCGGGCGGAAGTTCGAAACCACAGGAACGCCCAACTCCGCCGCAATCACCTGCGCTTCGCCCGCCTGCCAGGTACACGCAAATTGCCGGTCTAAATATTTCTCCGCTCGCGATTGATGATAGAGGGTCTGGCCGTGGCAGCCGATCAGGTCGAGATCCAATTTGTGCCGCTTCACTGTGGCAAGAACGGCCTCGGAGTAGGCGATCCCCAAGCGCCAGTTCAGACGAGCCAGCTCCGCCGTCGCGGTGGAACTCGCATTCATCGCCGCAAGCACTGCACGCCGCAGCGCGACCGGGAAGGCAAATCCCTCATGCGCCAGCAATGTAAGTCTAGGGCGCGTCTTGCGAGGTGCAATCTGCACCACGGCCACATCGATTCCATCCGCGGATGTGCCGCTCATGACGCCTGCCACGGTCATTGCTCTCGCACTCATGCGGACTCCACCTCCTCCGCTGATTGAGCCTTGAGTACCACTTCGCCAAAGCGTACGACTCTCTTGCGCAGCGCCTCAAACTGTGCAGCTGAGAGCGCCCTCGGAACTCCGACCGCAAGAAGTCTCACACGCTGGCGCGAAGTCCATCTAGCCCGCGCAAACAGTAGCTTCCGGAACGCAGCGGATCGTTCTCCCTCGGTAATCAGCGCCTCGTAGGCTCGCAGAATCAATTCCACACTATGGCAGACTTCGAGCAGATCCATGCCCGCGCGAATCGACACAACCGCGGCCTCTTCTATCGGCATAGATTTGAGAATCCCACCCATCTCAAGGTCGTCGGATAGAATCATTCCTCGATAGCCGATCCGCTTGCGCAGCACCGTTGTGATCCAAAAAGCCGACGCGCTCGCGGGGCGCTCCTTGCTCCGCGTTTCGGGATAGGCCGCGTGGCTCACCATGATCATCGGCAATTCATTGCTCAATTTGCGATAGGGAACCAGATCCTCGCTCCAGAGGTCGCGCCAACTCCGGTGGATCGACGGGGTCTCCATATGCGAATCAAGAGTACCGCCGCCGAGCCCTGGGAAATGCTTGCCGCAGCCAATCACTCCGTGCGCAGCGAGTCCACGCAGAATGCCGCGCGCGTATTCGACCACGCCCTCTGCCGTCGATGCCGCAGCCCGCGCACCTAGCACCTCGGTCGACTCCGGCAGCGCCAAATCGAGCACAGGCGCAAGCGTCGTATTGAAACCGAATGCTTTCACGCCCCGCGCCACCAACTCGCCTTGCTCGTGAATTAGCCGCATCCTTTTCGTGTTCGTTGCGGCCCGCATCACAGCCTGTGCGGAAGGCAACGGCGCAAGCGCGTCCCGAAGCCTGTCCACCGTTCCGCCTTCAACATCAACGCAGCGAAAACTATGCGCTGCGCACAGCGCAGTCGCTTCATGCAACAGCTCCCGCGTTTGCTTGGCATAATCAATGTTGCGCCGAAACAGGATGACGCCTCCAGGCCTCAAAAGCTTGAGCCACGCGCGCTCCAGATTCGTCAACTCCGTCCCGGAAAGCCCCACGATCAGCAGACTTCCCGCCGCTTGGCGCAAGCTTGCTGTCATTGCTTCTCCCTCAGTTCCTGCTGTAGCTCTTCCAGCAGATTCAGAGCCTGCAAGGGCGTCAGCGAATTCACGTCGGTAGCTTCGATGCGGTCCACTATACGCTGTGACAGCGGCGTGAAAATGGTCAACTGCACGGGATCGACCGTATCTACCTGCACGTTCGCCGCGGCGAAGCGCTCCTGCTTTTCGTGCTGCCGAAGCACGCGTTTAGCTCGCTCGATCACGACAGAAGGCAAACCGGCGAGCCGTGCCACTTCGATGCCATAACTCTTGCTCGCCGCGCCGGGCTCGATGTTATGCAAAAAAACGATCCCGCCTGCGGCTTCTTTCACGCCCACGCGCAGATTCCGCACGCGGGGCAGCTTCTCGGCAAGCATGGTTAGCTCATGATAGTGCGTGGCAAACAGCGTTCTCGCTCCTGTTTCCGCATGCAGATACTCAACCGTCGCCCACGCCAGGCTCAGCCCATCGAAGGTCGCAGTCCCGCGGCCCATTTCATCCAGCAGGATCAGAGACCTCTTCGTTGCTGTATTCAAAATCGTTGCGGTTTCCGTCATCTCGACCATGAAAGTGGACCGGCCCCGCGCCACGTTGTCGCTCGCCCCGATGCGCGTGTAGATCCGGTCGACGAGACCGAAGCGCAAACTCTCGGCCGGAACAAAGCTGCCCATCTGGGCAAGGAGAACCAGCATCGCCGCCTGGCGCAGATAGGTGCTCTTGCCACCCATGTTAGGCCCGGTAATCAGCAACAAACTAGGTCCGCCGTCTGCCGCATTCATATACAAGTCATTGGGAATGAACCGGCCTTCTCGCGTCTCCTCCATCCATTGCTCGATCACCGGATGGCGTGCTGCCACAGCTTCAATGTTTAGTCCCTCGACAATCGTTGGCCGCACATATTTCCGCAGCGACGCTAAGTGAGCGAAGCTAGAAAGCAAGTCCAATTCCGCCACGACAGCGGAACTGCGGCGTATGCGCCCAGCCGCCTCTAGAACCGCGCCGCGCAACTCGATGAAGATTCGCTTCTCGATCTCGATCGACCGATCGTGCGCAGTAAGTATCTTCCGCTCGTATTCTTTAAGCTCCGGTGTCGTAAATCGCTCCGCATTCACCAGCGTCTGCTTGCGCTCATAGTCGGCCGGCGCCAGCGCCATGTTAGCCTTGGTGATCTCGATGTAATACCCAAAGACCGAGTTATACCTGACCTTCAGAGAACCTATCCCGGTCCTGGCTCGCTCTCGCTCTTCAACCGCCGCAATAGCCTGTCGTCCGGTCGTCGAAATCGTCCTTAACTCATCGAGCTCGGCATCCACGCCGGCGGCAATTGCGCCGCCATCGACAAGCGTCAGAGGAGGCTCAGCGACGATCGTTCTCTCGATCCGCGCAGTCACTTCTTCGAGCGGATCAAGCCGCGTCGCAAGGGAGCGCCAAAGCGCGGCCTGCATGGCCTCAAGCGAAATCTTCAGCGCCGGCAGCCTGTGTAAGCTTGCCGCAAGCGCGCGCACATCGCGCGGCCCCGCCGAGTCGAGGCTCAGCCGCGCCAGCAGCCTTTCCAAATCCAAAATCCCGTTGAAGCTACGGCGAATCTCTTCGCGCTTCAGCAGATCGCCATGCGCTTCCGCAACGGCCTCATAGCGCGCTTCCAGCGTTTCCGCATCAAGCAATGGCCGCAGAATCGTTGCGCGGAGCAGCCGCTTGCCCATCGGCGTTTGGCAAGCATCCAGCGTATGAAACAGCGTTGCCCGACTGTCCTGGCCAACAAAAAGCGGATCGACTAATTCGAGATTCCGTACCGTGACCTGGTCCAGCTCAAGCGCCGTCGAGTGTTCTTCAAACTTCAAGCTGTCGATATGCAGCGCGTCGATCTTCTGCGTTGTCCGCACATAGTGGAGTACCGCTCCCGCTGCGACTGCCGCAGACGGATGCCGGTCTAACCCAAAGCCCTCAAGCGACCGCACATTCAGTTGGCGCTCGACCAGAGGCACGGCAAACTCCCGCGTCCACACCCAGTCCGGAACCCGTGTGCGCGCTGGGATTCGCTCCAGCAGTGCGGGCAACTCAGCGCTTTCCGCGAGCAGCACCTCGCTCGGTCCCGCCTTCACAATTTCGTCTACAGCCTGCTGTTGCGCTGTCGCCCCTGTAAACTCTGCCGTGCGAAACTCGCCTGTAGAAACATCGAGCAGAGCCATCGCGCACACTGGCTCTTTGTCGGTACCGCCCTCAAAGAGCGCCGCCAAAAAATTGTTTTGCTCCTGTCCCAGCGCGGCGTCCAGAGCCGTTCCCGGCGTCAGAACCCGTGTGACTTCGCGCCGGACGATTTTCTTGGTGAGCTTGGGGTCCTCCATCTGGTCGCATATCGCAATGCGATAGCCCATCCTCAGCAGCCGCGTCAGATAACTCTCCACAGCGTGAAAAGGAACGCCGCACATGGGCTGCGAACGCTCCCGGTCCCGCGCCGTCAACGTCAACTGCAGTTCACGGCTCACGGTCACCGCGTCGTCGTAGAACAGCTCGTAGAAATCCCCCATTCTGAAAAACAGCAGCGCATCCGGATTTTCGCGCTTCGCGGCCGTCCACTGGCGCATGAACGGCGTCAACTCCAGCGGACTCTTGTCCCAGGCAGCGGGGGCCGGCTTCGCTTCAGCGGAGCCTTCGTCCGGAGGGGTAAACTGCGCTGCCTCGGGTTGGATTTCGTCCTTGATCACGTTGGCTTTAAGAATACCGTTGCCGGACGGTGGCGCGCCCGAGGATAAAGTCGATTGACATTTGTCGGGACTAGGTTGTCGTCTGGCATTGATCGCCGTCGGCGGCCTGGTGTTCGCCCTGATTTACCGCCCTGTAGCGTACCTTGACCAGTTGGCGCTTATGCGGCTGCCCAGCCTCATAGGCCCGTTTGGTGATTTGCGTCACAGTATACTGGTCATCTACGCCGTTAAGGTGAAGATCGATATGTATCTGCTTTGGCTACGAGTTGCGGCT
>CAZSVJ010000107.1:0-11220 GCA_964610185.1 uncultured Occallatibacter sp.
GCTCAGGTAAAGGAGCAACCATGGAGTATATCGCCTACCTTCACAAAGACAAGAATACAGATTACGGCGTCAGCTTCCCCGACTTTCCAGGCTGCATCACCGCCGGTTCCAGTTTAGAGGAAGCGCGCCGCATGGCCGCCGAAGCTCTCGCCTTCCATGTTGCCGGCATGCGTGAAGACGGAGACCCTATTCCCGAGCCCTCAAGCCTCGACGATCTGCGCCGCGACCCTGCCATGAAGGGAGCCGTCGCCTTTCTCACCGAGCTTCGCGAACCGGAAAGAACCGTGCGGATCAACATCACCGCCCGCCAAAGCCAGATTGCCGAAATTGATCGACGCGCCCGCGCTCGGGGTCTCACCCGTTCCTCATACATCGTGCAGAGCGCCCTTAAAGAGAAATCTGCCGCCCGCTAGAAGACGCGACTCATCGCAAATTATCCGTCACCGGCTCGGGATGAATCAGCACACGATAGACTTCTGGGCACTCCAGCTTGAAGCGGTCTTCAAGCTCGGTAATCGCCAGATGGACGCGCTGCATCGGCAAATCGTCGTGCAGCGTGCAATGGCAACTCACAGAGATGTGCTCGCCGGCGCGGCCCACCATGATCTCATGCACGTCGATAATCTCCTTGAACTGTTTTGCCGTTGCTCTAAGCGCCGACTCGATCTTACGATCTTCTTCGACCATCTCCTCGGGCTGTTCAATGGTGGCCGGTTCGCTTTCAATATGCGTCAGCACAGCGTCTATCTCCGGCGCCTCGCGCAGAATCTCCGCCTCAAGCGCGCACACAAACTCATGCGCCGCCTTGAGCGGCATGGTTTCGTCCAGCTCCACATGCTGTTCCACGCGCAGGCGCCCATGATGCGACTGCACGCTCAACTCATGCACGCTCACGTTGTTGCGCGCGGCCACCGCTCGTACCCGGTCGAAAACGCTCTCCGTTCTGTCTTCGCGCGGCACGGTGTGGATTACCACGTCCACATCCGGCAGCGCCCGGTGCGCGGCCTCCGTGGCTTCGCGCACCAGCTCACCGGTGTGCTCAAACGTGAAGCGGCGCGGCAGCGCCAGCGTCAGGTCAGCAAAATAGCCTGACCCGGATCGGCGCACCCGAGCCTGCTCCACCTCGAGCACTCCCTTTACCTGCTCCACTTCGCGCACCAGTCGGCGCCGCGTCTCCACGGGAACTTCATCCATCAGCACAGAAACGCTCTCGCGGCCCAGGTACAGAGTCATGCGCAAAATCATCAGCGAAACGACCATCGCGGCGAATGGGTCCGCATAGCGCAGCCAGCCTATGCCGAAGCGCGCTCCCACCCAGCTTGCGCTCAGCCCGCACAGCACTGCTACCGTCGACCAGATGTCGGACGCGAAGTGAAACGCATCGGTGGCCAGCGCCGGCGAGCCTGTTCGCATAGCAACCGCACGCAGCCGCTGAGACCGCCAGTAGTCCACGCCGATTGAAGTCAACAGCACCAGCACCGGCCAGATCGAGTGGTGGATCGCCACGCTCTGCTTGAAGACGCGATGCATCGCCTCGTAGATAATCCAGGCGCAGGAAGCGGCCATCAACCCCGTTTCGAGGAATGCCGAAAGGTTCTCAATCTTGCCGTGGCCGTAGGTGTGGTCTTCGTCGGCGGGCTTGTCGCTCACGCGCACCGAAAAGAAAGTCAGCGTGACGCCTACCAGGTCAAGGCCCGAGTGCGCAGCATCCGACAGCACACCTAGCGAACCCGACAGCAGCCCAGCAGCCAGCTTCAGCACCGTCATTGCCGCGGCCGCCACCATGGAGTGCAACGCCACGCGCCGCTTCTCGATGGAAAACTCAGTCAGACTGGAGACTGTCGAAGTCATTGCGCTCCTCGCGCTATCGCATCCTCAAAACCCAGATTGACTCTTTCACATTCATGCGTTGCGCTTGCCCGTATACAGCCCCGCAATTCCAAATGTGTATGGCCGCCACGCACATTCCGAATATCCCGTTGCACTCATTAGCTCCAGCATCTCTACAGGCGGAGGAAAATTCCCTACCGAAGTGGGCAGATAGCGATATGGCCCGTCTTTACCACAAATCAACCTGCCAATCGCAGGCAGAACGTGCCGGAAATACACCGCATACGCTTTGCCCATCAGTCCACCCGGCTCGGCGAAGTCCAGAATGCCCAACTGGCCACCGGGCTTCAGCACGCGATTGAACTCCTTCAGGCCAGCCTCGTAGTTGGCAAGATTTCTAAAGCCGAAAGCCGTAACGATCAAGTCCAGCGATGCCGACCGCAACGGCAGATGCAGCGCGTCGGCCTCGATCGCCACCGCGGATGGCGCATTCCTATCGCCCGCGCGCACACCAAATCTTCGTCCGGCGCGGCTCAGCATTCCACGCGCAAAGTCCGCCCCCAAAATCGGCCTGGCCCCTCGCGGCCTGCCCTTCAACAGCGCCATCGTCATATGCCCCGTCCCGCAGCAAACATCCATCACCGCCGCATTGGGATCGGCCAATATTGCCTTGAATCGCCGCGCTGTCTGCCACCACCAAAGCCGGTCCACGCTGGCCGACAAAACATGATTCAGCAGGTCGTATCGGGGCGCAATCTGGTCGAACATCTGCCGCACAGCCTGGGCCGCGCCCGCTTCATCCTCTGCGCCTGCCGGCCTGGCCCCAAGCGTCGTCATCTAACTATGCTTCTCCCCTGCCTGCGCCAGCATATAGCCGACCGCCGCCTCAAGCTCCGCCGCAGTCACATCTTCCACCACTCCGGCGTCCCCGATGCCAAGGGGCAGCACAAACCTTCTTACCCCGCCCACATTCTTCTTATCGGCGCCCGTCGCCGCAACCAGTTTGGCCGCGCGCAACTTCAGAGGCGGCAGAGGACCATAAAGATGAATCAAGCTCTCCAGCCGCTCGAACTGGTGCGCGCTGATCGTCCCACGTTTCCGCGCCAGATAAAGGGCAGCCACCATGCCCCACCCCACCGCCTCGCCGTGCAGCAGAGCCTTGTAGTGCGTCGCCTGCTCGATCGCATGACCCACCGTGTGGCCCAGGTTCAGGATCATGCGCAGGCCGCTCTCGCGCTCGTCCTCATTGACAACCGCAGCCTTCATTCGGATCGACGCCGCAATCACTTTCTCCAGCGCTCTCGGGTCGCGACCTAGCACCTCATGCACATGCTCTTCCATGAAGCGCACCAGCGTCCGGTCGCGGATGATGCCCGCCTTCACGCTCTCCATCAGCCCAGCGCGCAACTCGCGGTCGGGCAGCGTCCCCAACACGCTAATGTCGGCGAAAACGGCAAGCGGATGATTGAAGCTGCCCACAAGATTCTTGCCCTCGGGCAGGTTCACGCCCGTCTTGCCGCCAACACTGGAGTCCACCTGCGCCAAGAACGTAGTCGGCACCTGAATATAGGGAATTCCGCGCATGTAAATCGCGGCCAGAAACCCGCCTACATCGCCCACAATCCCGCCGCCAAAGGCAATCAGCAGGGATCCGCGATCCGCGCCGGCCTGCGCCATCTGCCGCAACAAGCGCTCCACGCTGGCAAGCGACTTATGCTTTTCCCCCGGCTCAAGAAACAGCACCACAGGCGCATCCTGAAAAGACTGCTGCATGCAATGCCCCCACAGCGCCCATATCGGCGCCGAGGTCAGCACAAAGACCCGTCGCGCTCGCCCGCCTGGGTGAGCCAGTTTGCCCGCAACTCTCTCGATGCGCGGCGCCAGCGTCTCGATTAGCCCGCTCCCCGCAATCACGTCGTATTTGGCCGTTGGTGTCTCTACTCGTATCGTGTGCACGCTGCTTTGATCTTAAATGCACCGCCTCCACCGAAAATGGCCTTCCCACATCTCGCATTTCAGACTTGGCTAACCATGAAACCCAATCCGCCGTGCGTACCGCTCTCTCGCGTGGGATCTGAAAGCCGATTGCGCCACCGCGCGTGTCTCCAGAATAAGAAGATAGATTGTATTGCAATGTAGATGACAAATTAGGTGCTAGAATAGGGACGGAGCCGCCACAATGTCCTCAAGAGAAAATCCCATCCGCGGAGCCGCACGGTTGGAGAGTCCGCGCAGGTCCGCGCGGGCGCGGAATCGTATGAAGCTCTCCACTACTGTAGCGGCGGAGAATTTCACCTTTCTCGAATCGATGGTTCGCACGGGCCGCACCGAGTCGATTGCGGAGGCTGTGGACCTGGCGATCGCGCGTCTTCGCCGCATGGAAAACCGTGCCCGGTTGGAGGCAGCGACCACAGAATACTTCGACGGCCTTAGCCCTGAAACACAAGCCGAAGAGCAACGGCTGGCTCAACGGCTCCATCTGAGTGCCAGAAGCCTGGACTTCGACCGTGAGCCTTGACGCGAAGGCCAAACGGGGAGAAATTTGGCGAGCCGATCTAGGCGACGGCAAGAAACACGCCGTAGTCGTTGTCTCTCTCGACCAAAGGAATCTGAGCGACCGCGCGTCCTCCGTGCTGGTTGTTCCATTCGGGAGCTATGGAGCCGAGGGCCCAACCGTGCTGCGCATGGCGCCCGGCGAAACGGGCCTACCGGAACCATCTTTTCTGAAAGCGCATTTCATTCAGGTGCTTCCGAAGGAGCGGCTTCTGGAACGGTTTCCTCGCACTCTTTCAGCCAGTCAAATGCGGGAAGTGGTCGCCATGATTCGTCGAGCGGTAGACCCTGATGCTCCCTACAGCCATCCTGGATCGACCGCTAAGAATTAACCCGACCCATTCGGACAGAAACCTCACCACTTCTTGGCGGCCTCCGAGGCGCAATCAGTCAAGCGCTCTTGGGGCTTGAATTATACGAAACCCAGATTGTTTGTGGCGAAGCTGCCGATTGAAGGCAGGACCGTCGGCAGATCGGCTACCGGCACGCCGAACCACTGCGCCAGCGTGGCCGCATATTGCGAGCTGGCCGTGGACGGGACCCAGCGGCCATTGGAGCCGGAGTCGTCGGGGCCGCCGAGGACAAGGCTTGGATAGGTTCCGTAGATCTGGCCTCCCTTGACGGCGCCGCCAATGACCATGTGATGCGATCCCCATGCGTGGTCGCTGCCGTGGTTTGAGTTTGGCTGGAAGGTGCGGCTGAAGTCGGACATGGTGAAGGTGGTTACTTCGCTGGCCACGTTCAGTTCAACCGTTGCGTTGTAAAACGCGGCGAGTGCGGGAGAAATTTCGGCGAGCAGTGTGCTTTGCAGCGTGAGCTGGTCGGCGTGCGTGTCGAAGTTGCCCAGACTGGCGAAGAAAATCTGGCGCTGCACTCCCAGGGCGCTGCGAACCTGAATGATTTGGGCTATCTGCTTCAACTGCGCGCCGAGCCCGTTGTTTGCGGGAAACACAGTTTGAAGCGGGGAGATGGATTGCACCGCGTCGGAGAGGGTCTTGGCATAAGCATATGCGTTGGACGTGATCGAGTCGTCGGCTTGGATGAGCGAAAGCCCCGAGTCGAGGGTGAGCAGCGCCTGCGCGGAGGCCTGGCGCGCAGTGCACTCGGAACCTTCGGAGCAACTGGCTGCGCCGAGGTTGCCGGGCGAGATGGAGACCGGCGATGTTGAAGTGCCGTTGCAGAAAAGCGTGTCTCCGGCGACGGAAGTTATCATGGGGATGGAAGCACCCTGGTTATAAGTGGCTCCAAGCGAGTCTGCGATGCGGCCTGCCCATCCGGTTTGCGTGGCGGCGCTCTGGGCCGCATTCTGCCACTCCAACTGTTGATCGGGATGGGAGAAGAGATTGGTAGGCGCAGCTTGGCCGGCCAGATACTCTGCGCGCGTGAGCGGCTGAATGAGCGTACCCACATTGGCGACAAATGCGGCATTCTTGTTGTTGAAGAGCGTTTGAATGTCCGGCAGGTTGGGGTTGAGCGCGAAGTTGGGCGCGGGCGTAAGCGGGAGCAGCGTGTTCTGCGCCAGCGCCAGATCGCCGCGGATGGAGGAGTAATTCCCGTAGCCCGTCGTGTCGAAGGGAATGAGCGTATTGTTGGCGTCGTTGCCGCCGAAGAGAAACACGCAGACCAGCGCCTTGTAGCCTGGTGAGCTTTGCGCAAGGGCATTGAGCGTGCCAAAGGGACGAAGCCCCAGCGCGTTGCCGGCAGCAGCCAGGCTTGCATACTTGATGAAACTTCTCCGGTTGGCTCTCATTCGAATCTCCCTTGCGTTGAGTTTGGCTTGAGTTTGGCTGCTGACTGCGACGGCAAGCTCTAGTGCATGACTTTGTATTGCGAGGATGTTATGACCAGATAAGTGGCAACACGCACCTGCTGCGCAGTGCCAAGTCCGCTGATGCTATTCAGAATTTCCGTCCGCATATCGCTTGGCATCTGGCCATGCATGAACATCGTGCCGAGCGTGTCAACAAGATTCGCCGGGCTGGCGGCGGCAATCTGGCCCAGTGGGCCGGTTGCACTGAGGTTGACTGTGAAGCTGGCGATCTTGTTGTTGACCATGGAGTCGGCAAGCGACAGCCGCAATATGGCCGAAGCCGTGTTCTCCAGATCGAACTCCGGAGCGTTCAAGGTGGTTTGCGGGATGACATAACTGGGCGGGAAGAAGTTGAACACGCTGCCCGAGCGGTAAGGCCGCTGGTTCAGATTGTTTGAGTAGTTAGACAGCGAGTAATAGGAGCTATTGGGATCGGTATTAGTGAAACCAATGGCCCGGTAGAAGTTAGTAATCCAAAGGATCGGCTCCCGTAAATGGCCGCCCTCGTAAGTAGCATCCGTATCTCCGGCGCGAGCTTCGGTATCTTCGAGAATGGCGCGGATTACCGCTTGCATATCTCCGCGAACGCCGCTGCCGTTGTTGGCAAAGACCGCTGCGATGCGGGAGACATAGGCAGGACTCGGGTTACTGGTGACTAGATGTTGAATTAGCTGCCGGCAAACAAAGGGACCAACGTTAGGGTGGTTGAAGATATTGCTGAGCGCGCCAGTGAGATCCTCTTCAGCGGTCTGGCCCGCCGGCAGCACGGTCCCATTGAGCAGAGTCTTTGCGGTCGTGTCGTGCTCCGACTCAACCGCAGCCATGGGCGCGAAGTAGTTCGCCGTGCCGTTGGGGAACTTGGCCGGCGAACCGCCGGTGGATGTGGCATAAGTCCAGCCGGTGTAGGCGCGGGCGAAGGCCTGCACCTGCGCTTCGGTGTAGTTAGGAATGGGATTGCCATTGCTGTCGAGTTGAAGCGATCCGTCCTCATTGATCTGGTCAATGCCAAGGGTGAACAACTGCATAAGCTCGCGCGGGTAGTTTTCATTCGCGATCTCACCCGCCGGCGCTTTGGCGCTGTTCAGCATGTTGAGATAGGCGCCCATGCCCGGCGAAAGCGAGACATCGTGCATGATGGTCGAGAAGTTAGTGAACGCGTCTTGCGCCAGCATGTTGTGGTAGTAAGTAATGGTTGTCGCATTCACCGAATCGCTGGAGATGACGAATATCTCGCTCAGTGCAAAGGCCACCCGCTGCCGTAACTGGTCATTGCCGGTGAGGGCAACCTGCCACCATTCGGATTCCTCGCAGACGGTTGGCGTGTTCGCAGTCAAGCACACCGCGGGAAGCGGCGTTGGAATGTTCGGCAGCGGCGTATCCGGCGTGTTGAATTGGCTGGTGATATAGGCGTCGATCCCAACATTCTGGACATTTTGAATATCGGCGAGCGTGGGGCCGAAGGTCGCTTGATCGAGCAGCCGCGCCGCCGCGGAGACCGAGGCAAGCGAAATGGCTGCGGCGGCTGTGTTCGAGGTCGCGATGCCGGGGCTCGGATTGACTACGGTAACGCTCAACGTCGTTGTGCCGCTGGGGATAGTGACAGTTGCCTGCAGATCGGTTGACGATACAAAGGTGGTGGTTACATTGCTGCCGCCAACCTGGATATAAGCGCCGTCTACAAAGCTTGTGCCCACTACATTGAGCATGAAGCTTGTGCCGGAGACGAGCGTTGCCGCAGCTGATGTGACAACCGGAACGGGATTAAGAATGTTGACCTGCGCCGATCCCGATGTGGAGGGTGAAGCGACGCTCACAGCCGTCACAGTCACGGGATTGGTCGCGGGCAGGCCCGCAGGAGGTGTGTACACGCCCGTTGCGCTGATGGTGCCCACGGAACTGTTTCCGCCGGCGATCCCGCCCACCTGCCATGTCACTGCGGTATTGGTGAGATTGGCCACAGTAGCCGTGAAGCTAATCGTGCTTCCCAGCCGCACCTGGGTTGGCCCGCTGACCGTTACCGAGGCTTGAGAGCCTCCCTCGCCTGAGCCGCCGGAACCGCCGCTTCCACCGTTATTGGTAGAACTCGTGCAGCCGGTGAGCAAAAGCAAGATACCGAGCGCAGGCAGAAGGGTATTTCGCTGGTGGGGCAGCCGCGACACGTTCAATATAGACCTCCGGAATGCGGATTCCTGTCCCAGCGTATGGTGGGGGAGGGACCTGGCTGTCAGTTAGAACACGGGGCAGGCGGATAGTTGCGGGGATTTTCGATAATTGTTTCGGAATCCGGCCGTTACATAAGTACCAGTCCCATTCCGCGCGGCCCTGGGAGGCAAAATCACCGTTGCAGAAGGTCGACGGGCTTGGTGAAGTCGGTTACGCGAATGTAGCTGGCCAGGGATGGGTGCTGGCGCTGCAGGGCCAGAAACATCTCCCAGGCTACGCGGCGGTAGCTGAAGTGGCCGGCAGGGGCGGAACGCAGCTCGCTTATATATTGGGCTTCGGCAAAGTCCATCTTGAATAGGGATCTGACGCGTGTGGCCAATGGGAGCAGGTAGAGGGCGGATTGCGCTGCCTCCGGTGCATTGCTGGCGGCGACTTGACCGCTGGCCAAATGAGCGCCGTCAATGGCAGATTGGAAATCGGCCAGGACGCCGGCTTCGGCGAGGAGGTTTACGTCGGGGGCCAGGTCGCCGTGGGTGGGCGTTTCGTAGCCGTGCAGGGCGGTGAACCCCTGCACGATCTGCGTGACGCGGCGGTGGCGATGCATGTCGCGGAAACCGCCGATGTCCATAAGGATGTCGAAACGTAAAGTGGCTCCGGCGTGGAAGACGCGGAGGGCTTCGTCGTGCCGGCCGCGGTGGCGCAGACCCAGCTCAATGATTTCAGCGACGCGAGCGGCGGGAAGCCCGGCTACGACATCGCGTATCTGCCGGTAGGGATGATCGCTCCCCCAGTACATCAGCGTCGCCGCCAACTCCACCTCCAACGTCTCGGTCCGCTCCACCAGATCCACCAACGGAGCCGGGGCAGGGGCCACGCCACCAAGGAGTTCAGCGGCTGCGCCCTCGAGCTCGGTTCGTGTCTTGATTAGGTAGTCATTGGGTTGAGCGTATTTGACCAGGGTGGGGGCGGTGCGGACTTCTCTGGTTAGAAGATGGGCGGCTTCGGCGGCCAGGTCGGGCGCCGCATCCAGGTCAAGCGCCAAAAGCACTTCTACAAAGGCGGCGGCTGGCGGAGCGTTCACGTTCCAGGCGGGCTTGGTGGCGGCCTCGCGAAGCTTGAGGCCAAGGTCGCGAACTTCGGCAGCGGGGTGAGAGAGCAGCCGCGAGACCTGGGTTTCCAGCGTGCGGGCACTCACGATTTGGCCAAGAGAGGTATTGGTGGCCAGTGGCAGCAGGTAGCGTGCAACGTCGAAGGCGCGAGCTTTGAGGGTGCGCTCGTAGGCTTCGGGCTTGAGGCTTTCGGGGCAGGCCACGCGACGGCGCAAGGCATCCAGCACGGCGGGGGTGGTCCGCTGATAGGTTGCGAAGAGATTCTCTACGGTTTTGGAGTAGAGCTGCGCGGGCTCGGAGTAATCGCCAAAATCGGGGAAGTACCAGCCCGATTTGAGAAAATTTTGATACCTCGTCGATCGCTCCTGGCCGTCCCACCTCTGCTCATCGACCAGAACGATGGCCGCCAGCAGGCTGAGCCGCTCGACGGCAAATGCGATGTGGGCCAGGTCGGCGATGGAGCGGTGACCGTATTGAAAATAAAACGTATTGAGGAACTGCTCCGCGCGTTGCGCGCTGATTTCACCGAGGGATTCGCGCATGGAAAGGGCTGACCGGGAGTATTTTGCCATGGCGTAGGCCAGGACTTCAGGGTCGGCCCCATGAACGGCGTAGACATCGGTTTGGTTGCGGGCGCTGGGCGGGACAAAAGATTCACTGGACATTGTTAAGGGCTCGCGACCAGAATACGGCATTGGGGTAGTTGCGGGTTGTGCATCCTGAATGCGGCTTGATGCGTCACAGAACCAGTGACACTTTGCCACCGGCGGCGCGGGCCTGGGATTTGCGGGAATTGGAACAGTGGGGTAGACCATGAAGGAGTATCAGGTACGCACGTCGCACCGCCCGAGGCCATTGCCCTCCGGGCGCTGGATGATGACGCAGCGCTGGAACGACCTTCTGTTCGCTCATTGGCCGGTCCCCGCTTCCGCGATTGCACCGCTTTTGCCCGAAGGGTTGGAAGTGGACACCTTTCAAGGCTCGGCATGGCTGGGGGTGGTCCCCTTCTGGCTGGATCGAATCAAGGTGCGCGGAATGCCGCCGATTCCTGGAATGCGCAGCTTTCCAGACCTGAATGTGCGCACCTATGTCCGCGACGAACACACGGGAACGCCGGGCGTGTATTTCTTCTCACTTGACGCCAGCAACCTGCTCGCAGTGGCCGTGGCGCATACCTTTTTTCACCTGCCCTACCACTGGGCGGAGATGAGCCTGGATCAAAGATCTGCGCGGGAATTCGCATTCTATAGCCGCAGACGGTTTTCCAGCCCGCAAGTCATCTTCAAGGCGCGCTACCGCGGTCTGGGCCCCACGCGCAAGCTGGCGGAGAGCCAAAGCGGCACGCTCGAGTATTTTCTGCTTGAGCGGAGCTGCCTGTTTACCCGCAATCGGGCAGGGCAGGCAGTGAGGGCAAGCCTCCACAACGTTCCCTGGCCCCTGGAAGAGGCCGAAGCGGAGATCGAACGCAACGACCTGGCCGATGCAATCGGGATTCAGTTGCCGGATCAAGCGCCTGTGCTTCACTACTCCCAACGGCTGGCGGTGTATATCTGGCCAACTGAGCCGGTAAGACCAGTGCTGGCGGCGCGGCCCGTGACGGTGGTTGCAACACCGGGTTAGTGACCTGTCCTAAAGCGGCCATGGTTGTGTGATGCTTTGAAAGGGCACGGCGGGGCACCCTCTGGTCCCATGCAGTAGATGTCACCACAATGAACGCGGGCTTCACAGGCAGCGGAAAACTCAACGTGCAAGCGT
>CAZSVJ010000108.1:0-11161 GCA_964610185.1 uncultured Occallatibacter sp.
TAAGCCAAACGCAATATCTGGCTGCCGCTACAATCGACGAATATAAATTCGCAGAGCAGTGACAGCCCGTTTGCCCAGGCAGACCATTATGGAATTCTTGGACGATTCTGCTGAGGGCGAGATACCGGAAACGCCGGTCAAGCCGGGGACGGTCCGCATCATTCTTGCGGATTCCCAGGCCATTTACCGCGTCGGTATCCGCAAGGTTTTTGCCCTGGAAGACGATCTGCGAGTTGTTGCCCAAGCCGATTCTCTAGAGAATCTGCGGCTTGCCGTCGAGCGCTTTCCCACCGACGTGGTTCTGCTGGAGGGGAGCCTGCTGGCCGGAACTTTCAACGTCATTCCCGAGCTGCTGCGGGTCGCGCCCGATGTGAAGCTGATTGTGCAGGCCGTAGCAGCCGACGAAAACCATACCGTCGAGCTTTATCGCCGGGGCGTTCGCGGCATCATCTCCCGCTCAATCTCGCCTGACCTGCTGGTTCGCTGCGTGCGCCGCATCGCCGCGGGCGAAACCTGGATCGACAACCAATCGGTGAATTGGGTGATTGAGGCGTACCGCTCGCAGGCCCAGGCGCTGGTAAGTCCGCGCACCCAGCCGCGGCTTTCGCCCAAGGAGATGGCGATCATCACCTGCATTACTCAAGGCAAGCGCAACAAGGAAATCGCATTCCAGTTGAGCACCACCGAACAGGTCATTAAGAACTATCTGCGCAAAATTTACGACAAGCTAGGAGTCTCAGACCGGCTTGAGCTGGCTCTCTATTGCCTGCACAACAAGATCATTCAGACGGATGTGGACGAAGAAGTGGTGGCACAGAAGGTAGTGGGAAGTTAGAGCCGAACCCCGAAATTCCGCATCGCCGTTTGCTTCTCAGGGTAAGAGCTAGCTTGCAGAGTCATTTGAATCGACGTTGGGCTTGCGGGCTAGTTCGAGCAAGCGAATCAATTCTGCCAACTCCGCGCTTTCAAGATGTCCCAGTAGTTCGACTGGAAGCCGCTTGATCGCCGGGTCCATCTTGCGCAACAAATCAAGGCCAGCTTCGGAGATATGCGTCCAGACCACCCGCCGGTCATGCGGGTCGCGTTTCTGGCGGACGAGTTTGAGCGCCTTGAGCCTAGAAAGCAGCCTGGTGATATCCGGTTCGGCGGCGATCATTCTGCTGCCGATGGCCGAACAGGTGAGCCCGTGAGGCTGCGCGCCGCGCAGAATCCGCAGCACGTTGTACTGCGTCGATGTCACGCCCCAGTCGCGTGTTTTCAAGTGGAAGGCGCGATGCAGGCAGTCGGAGGTGCGCAGCAAGTTGAGCAGCGCCTCTTCCTCCACGCTGGAAAAGGGCGCCCCCTGCACGATCTCTAGTTTCAAGCCTGCCATCGACAGTCTTTCTTAGCGGGTGACCGCGCCGTTGCGGGCTGAAGGCGGCGGGCGCCGCCCTCGTCCGCTTTGTTCTTGCACTACTGTTTCGCGACGTCCAGTTCGATGGTCAGCTTGACCTCGTCGCCGACCATGGCCGCGGGGAACTTGGAGCCGAGGCCGAAGGCGGACCGGCTGATGGTTGCGGTGGCGGAAAAGCCGGCGTGCTGCTTGTGGTCCATCCCAGGAACCGGTCCGGTGGGGCCTTCCGCGTGAAGGATCACGGGCTTGGTGACGCCGTGCAAGGTTAGGTTGCCGTTGATCGTCAGGTTATTCCCGTCCTTGACGATGCTGGTGCTTGTGAACGTAATCGTGGGGTAGGTGGCGACGTCGAAGAAGTCCGCGCTCTTGAGGTGGGTGTTGCGCGCATCCACGCCGGTATCGACAGTGGAGGCATCGATGGTGGCGGTTACCGAGGACTTGGCGATATCCGCTTCGTTGTAGTTGACCTTGGCGGCTACGTTGCCGAAGCGGCCATGCACGTTGGAAATGGCAAGGTGGGTGATGCTGAAGTCGACCTCGCTGTGATTGGGGTCTGAGACCCAGGTGGAGGTTTGCGCCATGGCCAGCGGAGCTGCCAGGGCCAGAATGCCAGTGACAAGTGCAAATCGCTTCATTTCGAGTTCCTTTCATTGCCGGGCGTTGGGCGGCTTGGGTTGAGAGCGTGCTGCGAGCTTTGACGCGCGCAAGCGGAGCGGACATACTCTTCTGCGCTCGGCGCGGAATCTTCAGTTGCCAATAGGATGACTAAAGGAGGTTATTTGTTGCAACAAATATTTTCGGGCATCTCCGCCAGAAGGTCGAGGAATTGATTTTCGTTGCCGCCATAAACGCCCAGGGAACTTTCTATAGATCATTCGACCGGCGCTAGGCATGGTTGGCCGCATCTGAGGCCGGCAATTCCAACGAAGAGATCTGGACCTTGGCTCGATCGTTTCATCTGCCGGTTGGCAAGTGACTACCCATTCTTATGCGCAACTCGTGCGCCCAGGGATCAGCTAGCGCTCAAGGCGTCGCAGATTGAACTTTGCAGGTACCGAAGTCCTTATTTAGCTTTTCCACAATGAACTGCCTGTTGGCGCCAACACTCTTTTTTTCCTCTTTGCCGGAGACGCGGATGCGTTCCCCGGACTTGATACCGGCTACTTCTCCGACAAGAGCATAAGTCGGCTGATCACCCTGGCTCTGAAGCTGGAAACCGTTTGCCGTGGAGACAGCGCACCCGGTGAGGGAGTGGCTGTGATGTACCGCGTAATAGATGCCGATCCCAATCCCCGCGCCGATGGCGGCTACACCAACTCCAATCCAGATAACGTCGCTCTGGGTCGGGATGGAGTTGGCGATAGCCGGCTTTGTTGCGACCGTCACCAGTAAGGCGCAAACCGCGACCTTCGCATAGATGCTGCGATGTCCTGCTGTCATTTAGAGCCTCGTTTCTTCTGAAAGAGTTTCGGCCAACTGGTAGGGCAGAGCCGGGGAAGAACGGCCGTCAACCAACGTTACACTCGCTCAAGCCGCCAAGACAAGCGGTTTTCTGGCAATGACTTCGCGTTTCTACAGATTGATCCACTTAGACTGCGGTCGTGATGTTTTCCATTCGCTGGTAACTGTGGCACCGGCGGAAACCCGGTTCTGTTATGCTCCCGCCTATGTCCTTGACTGTAATCGGTCATTTCCGCCAACTGACCCGGCCACAACGCCATACATTTGTGGCTGCCTTCCTGGGGTGGACGCTCGACTCGCTGGATTTTTTCATCCTCATCTTCTGCGTTCCGGCCATTGCGGCGGAGTTCCACACCAAGGCCTCGGCGGTGCTGGGCGCAGTGTTCCTCACGCAGGCGTTCAGGCCGGTGGGAGCGCTGCTTTTCGGAATGCTGGCCGATCGCTTTGGCCGGCGTCCGGTGTTGATGGTGAATATCCTCAGCTTCTCAGTGATCGAGCTGGCCTGCGCCTTTGCACCGTCGTTGCCGGCGCTGCTGGTGTTGCGAGCGCTCTTCGGCCTGGCCATGGGCGGCGAGTGGGGTGTGGGCGCGGCGCTTGCTTTTGAAACGTTGCCAAGGGAGGGCCGCGGGACGTTTTCGGGGATTCTGCAAGAGGGGTATGCGATGGGGTCGATTCTGGCCTCGGCGGCATTCGCGCTTTTCTTCCGCGGCTTTGGATTGTGGGGGCTGCACGTGCCTGGGATCGGCTGGCGAGGGCTGTTCATTCTGGGCGCGACGCCGGCGCTGCTGGTGTTCTATGTGCAGGCGCAGGTAGAGGAATCGCCGGTGTGGGTCGCTGGGGCCAAGACGCGGCTGGCGCGAGCGGCCGGAGTGGGCGCGCCTGCGCTGTCGGAAACGCCAGGCACGCTTTGGGCTTTTCTGCCTACATTTCTATTCCTGGTGCTCTTGATGACGGCGTTCATGAGCTTCTCGCACGGCACGCAGGATGTGTATCCGACATTCCTGCTGACTAAGCTCTCGCCGTCAACCGTGGGTCTGATCGGAGTGCTCTATGGCTTCGGCTCCATAGCCGGCGGGTTTGTGTTTGGGACGCTGTCGGAAAAATGGGGGCGCAAGCGAGCGATCGTCACGGCGGCGCTGCTATCGATCCCGGTGATTCCGCTTTATGCATATGGACATTCGGCTATTACGCTGGGGATCGGCGCGGTGCTGATGCAGTTCATGGTGCAGGGAGCATGGGGCGTGGTTCCGGCTTATCTCACCGAGCTATCGCCGGCGCCGGTGAGGGCCACGGCTCCGGGGCTTGCGTACCAATTAGGCGGGTTGGTAACTTCGTGGAACGGCAAAGGTCAGGCGCTGGCAGCCGAGCGTTGGGGGAGTTATCCGGCAGTATTGGCAGTTACTGTTGTTGTGGTGGCGCTGGCGTTGGCGGGGCTGGCGCTGATGGGGCGCGAGGCCAAGGGACAGGACATGACGGTGGCGTGAAGGCCTTTTGCAAGTCGCACGTGTTGGCGTAGTCTTGAAGCAGGAGGGCGGACAATGGCGGTTCTCGATTGGTCACAATGCGACGCGGTCGAAAGCGTTCCGGGCAAGGTGAGCGGAGCCTGGGTGTCGCGGGGAACCCGTACTCGATAAAGAGCCAAGTTACGCATAGCACTTCGAAGATTCCTGAGATATGAAGACGCCCGCACAACGGCAATACGCCCCGCGAGCCCACCCCGCAACCAAGGCAAGCTATCTACAGCATCGTCGGCGCTTTAGAATTGAGTCTCATGGTTCCCGGCTTCAGCCAGAACGTCGCGATTGTCGTCATCGGGGGAAACGAGGGGGCTCGTTTGAAGGGTTGTCTGCGCGCGGCGATGGATGTTGCACGGACTGTCGTCTACGTAGATTCCGGCTCTGGGGACAAAAGCGCTCAATACGCCCAGTCGGTGGGCTGCATCGTTGTTCAACTCGATCCAGTGGAGCCTTTCAGCGTGGCGCGGGCGCGAAAAGAAGGCTGCGCCTGCGTGATGGAACATGAACCGGATGTGGACTTGATTCAGTTTGTCGATTGCGAATCCAATCTGGTGGATGGCAGGTTGCAGCGCGGTGTTGCGGCTCCGATGCCCGTCGCCTCGGCGGCCTTGTCCGCCGACCCCGCGCCGCATACGATCCATGGTCAGTTTTTTGTGCCCACGGAGCCATCGCCAATTCCGCCCCGAACCTCCAAAACACTTCAGCCGCCGAAACCTGTGCGGCCTTCTCCAAATCCAGTTTCGGCCGATCCCTGGTTGGCGCAGGTGCCTCGCCAGCTCAATGCGCCAAGAGCGCCAAAGTTTCCGGAATCGTTATTTTTGCGTGAGCCCTCACCGGTTGGTGTTGCACCCCTTCCAATTGCGCGAAGGCCCGATCCGATATCCGGCCCAAGGTTCGATTTCGCCCTGACGTCCGCGCAGCCCGTCGCGCCCCCGGTCCAGGTATGGGAGCCCGCGCCTCCATTCTCGCCCGCGGTCGACAACCGGGCCGCGCCAGGAAGAACGAAAGCGGCCGATACGAAGATTTCCGCTTCCGAGGTTACGTCCCGCTTCGACCGGCTCAGAGATATCGTGTCCGTGCTTGGACTGAGAGAGATGCACAAGACCGAAGCCCCCCGCGAACCAGCGCTAAAGTCCGCGCCCAAAGCCGATCGATTCGAAGAACGGGCTGTTTTTGATCGGGCTCTCGTCCCGGCGCTGGTTTCGGAATCCATGGTCAGCGCTTCGCCCGAATTGGCGACTGCGAAGGCGGAATTCCCTCCCCTCAAACCCATTGTTTACACTTTGCCGGCGGAAGCATCCGCTGAGAGTGCCGCATCCGACCGTCCCGGCCGCAGGGCTGGAGACGAAGGGGTAAGGATTCTTCCCTCCCGCCGCGGTCAATACGAGCGGAGATAGCGGCTGCTCGCCCGTGAGCCCCGCCGGGCCGGATTGACGCCTATTTTGGCCGGATCAATTCAAAACGGTCGCCAGTGCGCACCCAAGTATTGCCGGCCATGCGGCCCACCGCGTCTAATCCCGCCGGATCGATGCGGAAGTCTTCCAACAGATCTTCGCGCACATGGAAGCGGACCACCTCGCCCAGCACGATCACGCCTCCGCCCGGCGCGCGGTTGGTGTAAATCACCTGAAGCAGTTTGCACTCCATCTGCGCCGGCGACTCGGCTACCCTGGGCGGTCGAACCGCTTCGCTTGCTACCGGTGAGAGACCTGCAAGCACGAACTCGTCCACCTCCGCGGGAACCTCGGCGGACGAGGCATTGGCGGCTGCTGAAATGGCTTCGCTGACGATATTCACAACGAACTCGCCCGTCTCCTCGACGTTGCGCAGCGTATCTTTTCTGATGTCGAAATTGGATGCAGTGGCGGCGCGCACGGCGGGACAAAACAGCACCGTGGGCGGATTAGCGCCCACTCCCGCGAAGAAGCTGAACGGCGCCAGATTTGCAAAACCGTTGCGGTCCATGGTCGATACCAGCGCCACAGGCCGCGGGACAATGAGGCCGGTCATCAATTTGTAAATCTGGCGGGTTTCGCAATTGGCGGGGTTGAGGCTCAACGTCTCAGGCTCTGAAGCGTGTGTGGCGTCCATACCTTTAGGCTAGAACATCCCCCTGGCCCAACGCGCGTCCCGCCCACAACGGGATTCCTGCCCCGGAGGCGTAACAGTTCTGGTGCATTCCCGGATTTTTATCCTTTCGCAACACAGGTTGATGCACAATCGTTAATGGGAGATAAACAGGCGTGCCGCGATTTCACTTTCAACAACAACTCGCTGAACTCAAGGACAAGCTTCTTGCCATGGCCGCTCTGGCGCAGCAGGCGGTCGAGTCCGCGGTAGACGCCTATCTACAGCGCGACAAGGGCCTGTGCCAGTATGTCAAACAGAATGAGACGGCCATCAATACCGCGCAACGCGAACTGGACGAAATGGCCTATGAACTGCTCGCCAAAGAGCAGCCCATGGCCATCGATCTGCGCTTTATTTTGGCCGTGATCAAAATCAACGGCGACCTGGAACGCATCGGCGACCAGTCGATGGGCATCGCCCGCAGGACTAAAGACATACTCAAAACAGAAGAAGTGGATCTGCCGGTGGATTTTGCCGCCATGGGTGAGTTTGCCGGACGCATGATCCGCTCCGCCGTGCAAGCGCTGCTTGAGGGCGACGCTCGCCTGGCCGACTCCGTCCGCGAAATGGACGATGAAATCGATCGCATGAATCGCCGCGCCCACGCCGACCTGCTCAAACTCATTCAGGAAAAGCCGCAGTATACCCAGCAATCCATGAACGGCATCCTGGTGGCGCGCAACCTGGAACGGATCGCGGACCATGCATCGAATATCGCGACCGACGTCATCTTCTGGATTCGCGGAGCGGATGTCCGCCACCAATTGAGCATGTCGATGGATTGATTGTCATCAGGCTGTGGGCACTCATGCAATCGAGCGGCCTTTTTGAAACTTGGCAGGGTCGGAGGCCGGTTCAATGGGGATTGAGGGGTCGCACTCTTTGCGGCCCAGCCACTGCCGCTCGAATTCCTTCAAGGCGAGTGGGCGGCCGAAAAGGTAGCCCTGGAACGAATGACAGCCCAGGCCAATGAGAAAGTCGCGCTGCGCCTCGGTCTCAATTCCTTCGGCGATCACCGGCAAGCCCATCGCTCGGCTCAGGGAAATAATAGTTTGCGCAATCGCGCCGCTACTGGCATCCACCAGAATGTCTTGAACAAAGGATCGGTCGATCTTGAATTTGTCCAGAGGCAGGCGCTTCAAGTAGGCCAGCGAAGAATAGCCGGTTCCAAAATCGTCGAGTGAAAACCTCAAGCCATGCGACTTGAGCTCGGTCATTTTGGCTATGACCTCTTCAATGCTGTCGGCCAGCATGCTCTCGGTGAGTTCGAGTTCCAGGTGATGCGGGTCCGCCCCCGACCGTTCCAGCGCGCCCAACACCTTTTGGACGAAGTCCGGCTGATGGAACTGCCGCGCGCTGATGTTGACTGCAACCGAGACGCAGGCCGAATCGTCCTGATGCGCCCAAGCCGCAATCTGCCTGCAAGCTGTCTCCAGAACCCAGTCTCCCAAAGGCAGAATCAGCCCGGTTTCCTCGGCAAATGCGATGAACTCGCCGGGCGGCAAAAGTCCGCGCGCCGGATGGTTCCATCGAATCAGCGCCTCGGCGCCGATCAAGTGATCGCCTTCTACCTGGGGCTGATAGTAGAGCACGAACTGGTTGGCATCGATTGCCTGGCGGAGGTCTGCATCCATTGCGGCGCGAGCATTCACGGCAGTTTGCAATGCGGGCGAGAAAAAACGAGCCGTATTACTGCCTTCCGCCTTGGCCTGATCCATGGCGATGCCGGCCTGCTGCAAAACCTCGTCCGCGCCTTCTATTTCGTCTCCAAAGATCGTGATTCCGATGCTGGCGGTGCCGCGGCATTCGCGGCCTGCGATCAGGTAGGGCTCGGCCATGGCAGCCAGCATCTTTTCGGCGCTGGCCTTGGCCTGCTTCCCGGCGTCCTCGGCGTCCTCGCTCAGGCCCTCAAAAACCACTACAAATTCATCACCCACCAATCGAGCCAAAGTTCCGGCTTCGTGAACATGCTTGGCAAGGCGACGCGCCACTTCCTGTAGCAGCAGGTCACCGGTTTGATGGCCGAGTGTGTCGTTCAGTGTCTTGAAGTGGTCCAGATCGATGAGCATCAAGGCATGCAAGCTGCCTTGGCGGGCGCCCGCGATCAAAACCTGCTGCAACCGATCGAGCAGCAAGCGGCGATTGGGCAGGCCCGTCAGCGGATCGTAAAATGCAAGATTTCTGATCTGTTCCGCCGCCGCCTTTGCATCGGAGATATCGCGCGTCACCAGTAGCACGCAGTGCTCGCCGTCAAGCTCGATCAGCGATGCCGATACCAGTCCCCAATACGATTCTCCGTTCTTCTTGCCTAACCTGACTTCCAAATCCCGGCAAGTTGAGCTTTGGCGCAGAATGTCCACGAAACTCTTTCGATCGCGGGGATCCACCCAAATTTTGAGTTCCAGCGACGTGTGCCCGAGCACCTCATGCCGTTCATATCCTGTGGTGTCGAGAAACGCCTTATTGCAGTCGATATATACGCCATCCGCGAGGCGGCTGATGGTCACTGCGTCGAGACTCGTCTGGAATGCGGTGCGATAGCGCTCCTCGCTGGCACGAATGGCTTGAGCAGCCGCGGCAAGGCGCTGTTCCGCTTCCTTGCGAGCATTGATGTCTTCAACCATCGCCATCGAGTAAAGCGCGCGTCCTGCGGTATCGCGCTGCACCGAGGCAGTGAGCTTGATCCAGGTCAAGCTGCCGTCTTTGCGGAGGTAACGCTTCTCCAAAGTCGCGGCTGTGCCCGTGCCTGCCGCCAGCTGGTTGCGCACTTTTTCGCTTTCGACAAGATCCTCGGGCGGAGTGATCTGTTGAAAGCTCATTTGCAATAACTCTTCGATTGGGTAACCGGCGATCTCGGCGAACCGCGCGTTACACCTGAGGAAGCGGCCATCGAAGGTGCAATGAGCGATGCCGACCGCGGCCTGCTCGAATGCGGCGCGATACCGCTGCTCGCTCTCGCCCAGGCGCTGGGAAGCTTCCTGCAACTGCGCTTCTCCCTCCTTGATTGCGGTAATGTCGATGTGCTCGATGACCGCCCCGAGATGGCCATCGGCAAGTAATGGAGTGACCTTGCCGACGAACCATCGCTTCTTGTCAGGCGAGTGACACGAATACTCCTGAGAGAATCCTTTGGATTCTCCGCGCAACACAGCGCGAATCCCAGCAGCGAATCGAGCGGCCTCCGCAGCGTCAAGGCCCGTTGCCGCGTCGCACACGTCCAGGTAGTTGGCATGCTCGTTGAAGCGGCCGCGCGCGTCGAATCCGGGCGCTTCGCCGTCGTTGTAAGTCTTGCGGTTCGCTTCTGCAAATTCTCTCCATGTACGGTTGACCGCGATGATTGCGCCGGTTTCGTCCAGCACGCACAAGGCGCTGGAGAGCGCATCGATGGTGGAGAGGGCAAACTCCTGAGAGTCGCGCAAGGCCAACTCCGCGTGCTTGCGATCGGTGATGTCTCTGATCACGCCGCGCATTTTCAGCGGACGGCCCTGGGCATCGAAGTCCAGCCTGCCCATGCCGTGCAGCCAGCGCACCGCATTGTCACTGGCGCGAACAATGCGGTACTCCCTGTCGAATCTTCCACGTTTGCCAATCACCTCGGTAAAGAGATAGTTCGCAATCTCCTCCCGGTCTTCCGGGTGCACCAATCCGATCCATGCCTCGGCCGTGTTTTCGCTTCGGGTGTCGATGCCAAGAATCTCGCCCAGGAAATCGGAACCATTCCACAATCCGGTTGGAATATCCATCACGTACGATCCCAGGGCCCCAATCCGTTGCGTCTCTTCGAGAAACTCCGCCGTCTCGCGCAGTTTTGTCTCTGTCCGCTTTTGAGCGGTGATGTCTTTTCCGAACGCGGAGATGCCTGTTGGCTGCCCATCCACAACGATCCGATTGAACGACACATCGATGATCCGGCCATTGGCAAAGGGAATCTCGATCCGAAATGGGCCTTCGGCCAGCGCGCGTTCAAAGAGCCGCGGCCACTGGGTAGCCCTGTCAGGCGGAAGCATGTCTTCAGGCCGCATGCCGACGCCTGCGCGGGTGCCGAAGCTCCGCTCGACATGGCGCTGAAAGGCGCTGTTGAAAGTAATCAGGCCGAAATTCAGGTCCACCGACCAGATGTAGTCCTCTGTGCTTTCGATCAGGGCTGCGAGATTTTCTTTAGCTTGATACGGCATCTCTGCGTTCCTGGGCCCGATATTCGTCTTGAAAATGCAGGAATCCGATACCTGAGGCCACTCCGCAGTTAACCTGCTCGCGTTGGCGCAAGATGCCTCAAGCTGCTGCTTCCCATTCAAGCCGGAACACCACTTTCAAAGGATCGGCATATCACTCTTATCGGAAGAAGCCGGGATAATCTTTAAAGAGTCTTGAAGAACGCGCTGAGAAATGCAATTCAATGTACTTCAAGCGACCCAGGTTTAGCTATAGAGATTTGGCTGCCGCTCGAATTCAGCCACGAATTGCGTGCCGGCAGCGGAAATCGGCCCGCCGGCGCGGAAACCACAGGCGTCCAAAACTAAACAGGGGCCAAACTCGACGGAGTCGGCGCCCGTTCGATTCCGCGGCTTTAAACCTTCACCTGCGGATGGGTGGCATAGTGCAGAAGCACGGCCACGGCGCAACTGGTGAGCCGGGTCTCCGCCGAATCCGCCCGGCTGGT
>CAZSVJ010000109.1:0-6473 GCA_964610185.1 uncultured Occallatibacter sp.
CCACCGTGAGAGCCGCCGCCGCCCGAACTGCCGCCACTCCCGCCGCTGCCGTGAGAGCCCCCGCTTGAACCGCCACTGCTTCCTCCGTGGGAACCGCCGCCTGAATTGCCGCTGCTTCCTCCCCGGAATCCGCTCCCGCCGCTGGAGCTTTGGGCGCGAGACTGAAGACTGCCGCTACGGTTGGTCATCGGCGCTAACACTGTCGCTGTTTTGCCGCCCCGCATTTCTTCTCTCGGCGCCATGAAGCTGAGCGATTTGGGATCGAAGTGAATGGGAATGCCCGCTCGACCGACCTCGCCGCTCTTGCGCCCCGGCTCGTTGACAGAGTGCGCCACCATGCGCGGTTCTTCCGCCCGTGCAAGAGGCCGCAAAGCTTCGTTGCGAAACTCCTTGGGAGGCTCTTTGAGGAACTCGATGGGACGGCTGGGGTCGAACCGCACCGGCTGTATCTTGATCTCATTCTTCCCGCCGATCCCATTCTTCCCGGTCACTTCAAAGACGATGTGCTTTGCGTTGAGCGCGGGCTGACCCTTCACGTCATAGGGATGCAGCGGGACGAACCCCACCTTGTGCCCGCTCTTGACCCAGCGAACCGGGTCGATGTGATGGCGCTTGCCTCCCGCTACCCATACATAATGCTTCTTGTGGCGAATCCAGCTGCCGGCGTGGCACACGGCCCAGTCATATGGCGCGGCCGGCACCAGCTTCCTGTCGATGACCGTAATCTTGCCCGTTAAAGGATCCCTCAGCAAGCGATAGCGAAGCGCAGCCGGGGTGCACGGGAAGAGGATTTCCCGCTCAAATTCATCTTGTTGCCCGGCGGCGCCGGCCTGGGCAGCCTGTCCGTCAGCAGAGGAGGGATCAAAGGCGGCCAGGACCAACCGCGGCTGGCGGCGGGCCGTTGGCCGCCGATTTGCGGCCTCTTCCTTGCCGCCCGCATCCTTCGGTTCCCAGCACGTTCCGTAGGGAGCGCAATCGAAGAACTCGCCCTGGCCGGCCATATCCGCCATGCCCGGAATCGGAGCCGTCAGCCCCGAGGCCTGGATCACGGCGGAGATCGCCGCCGCACGCTGAATGACTCGGCCGCTGACCCAATTGTCCCAGGCCGCGAACTCCTCCGCGGCGGGCGCGCCGGCGGCATCGGCAAGCACACCCTGCCGGTAGGTCCAGGTACGGCCGGGAACAACCGCATCCTTCGCCACTCCCGGCAGCCTCACGCTTGCGCCCGCTAGCGGTGTGATGGTCATGGCATCGGTAAAGCTTTCCACGCGCGCATACGGCCGATCCGGGTACTTCGCGGCTACATCGCCGGCGGGAGTCCGCAGGATAAACCTCTCGCCCGCCACGTAGGGATGGATGTACAAGGACACAGCGCCGGTCAGTAATCCCAGTTCCGTGTATGGGATGCCGGCCGTCTCATGCAGGTCGTTGAAGGTGAGGACCGAATTCTCTCCAAGGTAAAGCGTCGAGGCGTTCTCAAACTCAATCTCCGCGCGGCCCGCGCCGGTGGCCAGACTGAAGCCCGTTTCCAGAGGCAAATCGGCAACCGCTTGCTCCCACGCCGCAGTTTCCTTCTTTCCGTTTGCCGCTCCCCGCTGGATGCGAACATCCCCTTCCACATAACTGATACGCACGATCTGCGCGTAGGTGGCACCCGAATAATGCTGGCCGAGGATGAACTGCGCTTCCTTCTTCAGCGTTTCGCTGGAATCGCCGTTCAGAATGTCCTGAATCTCCTTGAGCGCCTGGGGCTCATTCTGGCGCATCATGGCGTTGAGCGCCAGAAGCTTCACTTCGTCGCTTTGCCCCGGCTCAATCTGCACAGTCTTGCCGGTCTTGGCTCGAATCTCAACTTCCATCGCGTCGCAATCGTCTATCCAGGGGCTCTTGGGATAGCCGCTGCGCAGCTCCGCGCAGCTTTCTTCAGATGGCTTGAATTGGCCCAGCTTGCCCTGTGCATAGGCCTTCCAGTAGAGCGCCCCATCCGCATGTTCGCCATGCTGGGAGGCCACGGTGGTAAAGTACCTCACCGCGTCGGCCCACCGCGCCTGGTTGATGGCCTGCGTTCCATCCGCAAATAGGCCGCTGTCCGGCGCTTGCGCTGCTGCGCCTGGCGCCGGTCCGCTCGAACTCGGCGCACTCTCGAACCCGGCGGCGACCAGGGGTAGCCAAATTATTCCCGCAAGCAGAGCGGCAGGGATTCCGGCGTCGTGAATCCGAAGTTTATTACAGAAACGCGCGATGGAAATGCAGGTCCCCTTCGACAAGCTCAGGGCAGGCTTTCGACTCCGTCCGCCGCGGCGGACGCTCCGCTCAGGATGACCGCCTCTTTTTTGGTTTTGTGTATGCGGCATCAGTTGGACGAACTTTAGACTCAGCACTCCAGCCTTGGCCTTCATATCGTTCCTCCTTTAATGAGGTCGTTCCCGGCTAATTTTTGATTCGCGGCTCTGGACCGCAACACACGTACCTCGAAGAGCAGCCCATCGCTGTTCATCTCGTCCTGAAGCTTGGCAATGGACCTGGCATTCAGTCCGCCGGGCTCGTTGGCTGCCTCTTGCAGCAGCCGGTCCAGGTGGTCTAGCGCTGTGGTCAATTCCGGATCGCTGCTCTCCGCGGCTTTCTTGCGGCATATTTTGTTTGCCGCGAGAAGGCTGCGAGCCTCATCGCGGATCGGCGACGCCATCGCTGCCGAATCCAAGCCGGCATGTTTCAGTTCCACTAGGAACCGCTCCGAGCGGTCAAGATGATCGTCCAAAACCACAATCACGACCGGCTGTTTGGTTTGCGGAGTCTTGCGTTCCACCTTCGCCGCGTCCTGCTGTTGTTTCCAATCCTCAAACTGCCTTCCCGCAAAGAATGCGCCAACGGCCAGCAGCGCACATGCGGCCGCATAGCCCAGTCCTTTCCACAAGCTCGTGCTCGGCCAACCCAGCCCCAGCCAGCCCCGCTCCCACCGACTCCGCTTCCGTGCGGTGTACGCAGCCAGCGAAGGCGCAATCGAATGCCACACCCGTTCGCCATACCGCTCATCCCGCTCCGGCGTCCTCATCGACTTCATTGCCTCCAGGTCGCTGCGGAGGCTGGCATAAGAATCCGCGCACTCCACGCAGACCGCCAGATGCTCCACGGCCGCAGCCTCGCCATCGCGCTCCCCGAAGGCCCGCTCCATCAGCTGCTCGTCACTCAGATGCTTCATATACTCACCCTTAAAGCCGATAACCGGAGGCGCATCTTCCGCACCGCGCGAAATACCGCCTGCTTGGCCGCATTCGGCGCAATCCCCAGCGCGGCGGCAATCTCTTCGCTCGAGTAGTCCTCCATGTGGCGCAGAACGAAGGCCGTCCGCTCGGTCGGCGACAGCCCGCGCATGGCTGCTTCTTGCATCGCTCCCATCTCGCCGCTCAGCAGCAGGCGTTCAGGCCCGGCCGCGGCATCGGGCACCTGCACATCGTCCAGCTCCGGATCGGTTTCCTCGGCCACGCGGTTGGCTTCGTTCGGCTTCGAGGCCTTCAATTTGTCGAGCGCGCAGCGCACCGCGATGCGATAGATCCAGGTGCTGAAATTGGCCCGCGACTCGAAGGTATGGAGCTTTCGATAGCCGCGCAGGAACGCCTCCTGCACCACGTCGTCGGCGTCGGCCTCATTGCCCGTAATGCGGAACGCGGCCCGGAAGAGGCTATGGCTATGGCGCACCACCAGCGCTCCATAGGCCTCCTTGTCCCCATCGAGAACTGCTCGAACCGCCTCGTGGTCGTTCTTCCCCATGCCGAACATTAGACACCTGTTTGGCGGGCGCGGTTAGGAAGGATTACAAAGGATTACATCGGAGGCAAAACTGGGCGCCCAGTCGCTCCTTGAGACCTGGAATTCCAGCGCGGAGTCGAAGGTTTACGCTGAATTCAAGATGCTTTGCGCAAACGCATGCATCGAAATGAACAGGTTAGAGATTCGCGGAGTTAGAATACCGCTCTGAGGGTACACTTTCGTAGTCTGATTCACGGGCGAGCCAATCGCCATCTACCAAGCCATCTTCCAAGGAGGATCAGGGTTCTTCATGTACAACGCAAAAGCATATTCCGTTTCCAGCGCAACATCGCCGTTTGCTTCCGCCACCATCGCGCGGCGCGATCCCACCGAGCACGATGTCCAGATCGAGATTCTCTTCTGCGGCATCTGCCACTCCGACCTTCACCAGGCGCGCAACGAGTGGAGCGGAGTGATGCCGACCGTGTATCCCTGCGTTCCCGGCCATGAGATCGTGGGCCGCGTCACAAAGGTCGGCTCCGCAGTTACCAAATTCAAGCCGGGCGACCTCGCCGCGGTCGGGTGCCTGGTGGATTCCGACGGCACTTGCCCGGAGTGCAAGGCCGGCTTTGAGCAGTTCTGCCCGAATTTCACCCTGACCTACAACTTCCCCGACAAGCACAGCGGGGGCGTTACATATGGCGGATACTCCGACAGCATCGTCGTAACCGAGCGCTTCGTGCTCCGCGTGCCCTCAAACCTCGACCTGGCCGGAACCGCGCCTCTGCTGTGCGCCGGAATCACCACCTACTCGCCCATGCACCACTGGGGCGTGACCAAGGGCAAGAAGGTCGGCGTCGTCGGCATCGGCGGGCTCGGCCACATGGGCGTCAAGTTCGCACACGCGTTCGGAGCTCACACGGTGGTCTTCACCACTTCGCCGAGCAAAAAAGACGACGCACTCCGCCTCGGCGCCGATGAGGTTGTCATCTCCCGCAACGCGGACGAGATGGCCAAACACGCCGGTAGTTTCGACTTCATCCTCGACGCCGTCGCCGCCGACCACGACATCAACGCCTACATCAACCTGCTGCGCCGCGACGGCAACATCACGCTTGTCGGCGCGCCGGAGAAGCCGCTGGCCGTGGCGGCATTCGGGCTGATCATGGGACGCCGCAGTCTTTCCGGCTCTCCCATTGGCGGCCTCGCGGAAACCCAGGAGATGCTCGACTTCTGCGGCAAGCACAACATCACCGCGGACGTCGAGGTCATCCCCATTCAGAAAGTCAACGAAGCGTATGAGCGGCTGCTCAAGTCCGATGTGAAGTACCGCTTCTCTATCGATATGGCTTCGCTCAAGTCGGAGTAACGGCTGAACGACGGACCCTCAAGTCCAAACAGAGCCAGTTCGATTAAAAGCCGCTCTGAACAATTGCCAGGAGAAAAAATGCAAAAACGCAAATTGGGAAACAGCAACCTTGAAGTATCGGCTGTGGGGCTTGGCTGTATGGGAATGACCTTCTCCTATAAACCATTTCCGGAAAAGAAGGATTCGATCGCTCTGATCCGCGCCACCGTCGAGCGCGGCGTCACCTTCTTCGACACGGCCGAGGTCTACGGGCCATTCAACAACGAAGAACTCGTCGGCGAAGCGCTGGAGCCGTTCCGTGGACAGGTGGTCATCGCCACCAAGTTCGGCTTCGATATCAATGCCGACGGAACTCACGGTCCGAAGGGCCTTGATAGCAGTCCCGCGCGCATCCGCCAGGTCGCCGATGCCTCCCTTAAGCGCCTTCGCATCGATGCGATCGATCTTTTCTATCAGCACCGCGTCGATCCCAATGTGCCCATTGAAGACACCGCCGGCGCTGTAAAGGAACTCATCCAGCAGGGCAAGGTCAAGCATTTCGGCATGTCTGAAGCGGGCGCCAAAACAATACGCCGCGCCCACGCCGTGCAACCGGTTACGGCCTTGCAGAGCGAGTACTCGCTCTGGTGGCGGAAGCCTGAGGAAGAAATCATTCCCATGCTCGAAGAACTCGGCATCGGCTTCGTCGCTTTTAGCCCGCTCGGCAAAGGCTTCCTGACCGGAAAAATCGACGAGAGCACCAGCTTTGACCCGACCGACTTTCGCAGCACCGTCCCGCGCTTTACGCCGGAGGCACGCAAGGCGAACCAGGCGGTGGTGGATCTGCTCGGCAGCATCGCAGCGCAGAAAAAAGCCACGCCCGCCCAAATCGCGCTTGCCTGGCTGCTGGCGCAGAAGCCGTGGATCGTACCCATTCCGGGGACGACGAAACTGCATCGCCTTGAAGAGAACATCGGCGCTGTTGCGGTCGAACTGACGGCCGGCGATCTTGAGCAGATCGAAAGCGCGGCGGCGAAGATCACGGTGGAAGGCGCTCGATATCCCGAGAAACTGGAGCAGATGACGGGCCGTTGACCAACTCAGCCGGCGATCTTGAGGCTTCGAGGGTGGGCTGCAGTGGAACCAAACCGTATCGCCGAACCATAACCCCTGGCAGCCGCCCATTCAATTCACCGAGTTGGCTTCCAATCTGCTGATATAGTCTGCTGCAAGCCGCACACGGAGATGCCGCCATGTGGGAGGCCATGCTATCGCTCTTGACGGGGCACCGGAAGGCATTTGAAATTGCCGGCGACAGCCGGACCTGTATTGGGGGCATGCTGAGGGCCGCCGAAGCTCTCTGGAACACTACGGAGCG
>CAZSVJ010000109.1:6483-11097 GCA_964610185.1 uncultured Occallatibacter sp.
GATTGCGATTGCGACCGCGAAATCCTTTTTGAAGTACTTTCCGGAAGCTGAAGATCGAACGGGCGCACCCCTCGCTACGGAGCAGGTTGAAGAAGTGTGGCGCAAGCGCTGGAATATCACCGCAAAGCTGGGAGCGGTGGTGTTGACTGGCGGGTTCCTGGTTCTGCTGTTATGCCGCATTTACGCGGAATAGACTATAATCGGATTGTCGGAAATTCCGATGATCCGCCCCGACGAGGCATTGATATGAGTGAATCCATAATGGCCGAATACACCCTCAGGATCGCGGGCAAGCGTCAGGTTACGTTGCCGGAAGAAGTCGTGACCGCCTTGAACCTGGCGAAGGGGGACGAATTCCGGATCGTCGTTCGCACGCCCACCGACATTCGGCTTGTGCCCTATACGCGCGTGCGCAAGGATCTGATTACCCCTGAAATCGAGAGGATTCTTGCACAGCGCAGGAAAGAAATCGGAGAGGGCGAAGAGATGTTCTCGCTGGAAGAAGTTTTGAAGACGGCAGCGGTGAAGAATCGCGCTGCTGCTGCTGTCCGTTCCGTGCCGATTTCGAAGGCGCGGGTTCGAGCGAGAGGACGCATGGTCGTCGCAAGGTAATATCGACGCGAGACTCGTTTTATGGCTGAAGAGCGAGCGGGGATATACTTCCCGAAGAAAATGCGAAATGCATTTTGCGCTTTGCCGGAGGCGAGCCAAGAAAGGCTGCGCGTATTCCTTGAAGCGCAGCGCGCACAGCTTGAATCCTTTGGCGGCGGAAGGAAAGAGGGCTGTGCCTGGGAGTGGGAGCCCGGTTTCGCCATCTATTGGGACGTCAATCTCAAGCCGCAGTCTCGTATGGCCCGTCGAAAGCCCACGCAATTTTTCGCGCCCGCGAAGCTGGGCAGCGCTTATCGAATTGAGGTTCTTGAGATCAGGAGATTTCCCTGAAGGACGAGCCGCAATGCACTAAATTGCAGGCGCGACTGAGGGTTCGCGGCCGGAGTGGGCGACTGCGTCGCTCTCTTGCTCTTTGTATTGCAGCTGATAGAGCTTCCAATAGAGGCCGCGCTGGGCGAGGAGTTCCTGGTGGCTGCCCATCTCGCGCAACTGGCCTTTGTGCATGACCAAAATCGTCTCGGCTCTTTGCACAGTAGACAGGCGGTGCGCAATGAGAACACTTGTGCGCCCCTCGACCATGCGCTCCAGTGCGCCGCGGATGCGCAGCTCGGTGTCGGTGTCCACGCTTGAAGTGGCTTCGTCGAGGATCAGGATGCGGGGATTGTAGGCCAGCGCGCGGGCAAAGTTGATGAGCTGCTTTTGCCCGGTGGAGAGCGAGTTGCCGCGCTCGCGAACCGGCTCGTCAAACTTGCCCGGCAGGTTGTCGATGAAATCCAGTACGTTAACATCGCGCGCGGCCTGGCGCAACTCGACCTCGGTAATGTCATCGTTGCCAAGTCGAATGTTCTCGGCGAGGGTGCCGGTGAAGAGGAATGGATCCTGCAACACAACCGCGAAGTGTCTGCGCAGAGCGTTCAAATCCTGATCGCGCAGGTCCGCGCCGTCGAGCAGAATCTGGCCCGCGGTCACGTCATAGAAGCGCATCATCAGGCTCGTGAGTGTAGTCTTGCCCGCGCCAGTGTGGCCCACGATGGCCACTGTCTGGCCCGGCTCGATGATGAAGGAGACATCTTTGAGAATCCACTCGATGCCTTCGATGGCGCAGATAGCCGAGTAGTTCGGCTCGGGCGTGGCGGCCGCGGAGATGGCCGCCTTCTGGGCGTCGGTGAGCGGCTGATAGGTGAACCAGACATGGCGGAACTCGATGCGATTGCTGCCGTCACCCACGACGGGATGAGCCGGGCTGACGATCACGGGCGCCGTATCGAGTAGCTTGAAGATGCGTTCGCAGGCGGCCATCGCAGCTTGCAGGATGTTGTACTTGTCGCTCAAATCCTGAATAGGCCGCCAGAAGCGCTGCGAGTATTGGATGAACATGGCGAGCACGCCGATGGTGACCCCGCCCGAGAGCACGCCGAAACCGCCGCGCCAGATGACCAGCGCAATCGCTGTGGCTGAAAGCAGCTCGACTGCCGGGTAATAAAGCGCGTAGGCGAAGATCGTATCTTTGAACGCGATCATGTGCAGCCGGTTTACATCTTCAAAATCTTTGTAGGCTCGCTGCTCGCGATTGAAGAGCTGCACCACGGCCATTCCCGAAATATGCTCCTGCGTGAAGCTGTTGATACGGGCGATGGCGGCGCGGACGCGGCGATAGCTTTCGCGAACGCTGTCGCGGAAGAGGCGCGTGACGATGAGGATCAGCGGCAGGACCGCAAAGGCGATCAGGGCCAACCGCCAGTTGATGGTGAGCATGACCGCGGCCATGATGGTGAGGTTGAAGAAATCGTCAACGATGGCCAGCACGCCGGCAGTGAACATCTCGTTGATGGCGTCTACGTCGGACGTGAGGCGGGTGACGAGGCGGCCGACGGCGTGGGTGTCGAAGAAGCCGATATGCATGGTCTGCATGTGGCGGAAGATGTCGCGGCGCAGATCGAACATGATCTTCTGGCCGGTCCACTGCATCAGGTAGACCTGGATAAACTCAAAAAGATAAGCGGAGAGCAGGGCGCCGAGATAGATGGCCGCCAGAATGGTGATGCCGTGGTAGGCGTCGGTGGGCAGGCGGCGCGTGAACCAGTTAGTTGCCGGGCTGGTGTTGCCGGTGAGATAGCGGTCGATGGCGACTTTGACCAGATAGGGGCCGGTGACGTCGCTGAGAGATTTGCAGGTGACGGCAAGCGCGGAAACAGTGGCCTGAATCCAGTACGGGCGCAGATAATGGCCGAGACGGCGAACCAGGCGCGAGTCGTACACTTGGCCGACTGGGTCTTCATCGCGTTTTTTCGGGTCCCGCTTTTGGGTCTCTTTTTTCTCTTTGTCCGCCATGCGGTGGTGGGGTCGGCTTCCTTCTTCATTGTAGCGGCTTGAGGGACAGTGGTTAGTGATCAGTGATTAGTGGTTAGCGGAAATGAGGCGGAATGGCGAAGCTGGGACATAAATACACGGTCTACGTGGATGACAACTTCCACTACCAGGACGAAGGTGCGCGGTACACGTTGGGTGAATTCGCCACTTTGGAGGAAGCGGTCGCGGCTTGCACGAATGTGGTTGACGAATTCCTGGAGAAAGAGACTTCCAGCGATGGGACAGCAACGGAGCGGTACGAGAGATATACGGGCTTCGGTCCGGACCCGTTCATCATGACGGATGATCCGAGTGCTGGAAGGGTTCCATTTTCGGCTTGGGATTATGCGAGAGAGCGGTGTCATGAGCGATGAGTTCTTGAACTGCTCCGGCGTCGCTCAAGCGTATTTGTGGCACAATATGGGATAGTGGTAAGGTTCTATCGATACTGGAGGGGACCATGCACACGCTGGACCGGATCGTTTGCACTCCAGGAGTGGTCAGCGGGAAGCCGCGCATCAAGGGGACGCGTGTGACTGTTGGCGCAATTCTCGGCCAGCTTGCCGTGGGCCACAGCGTCGATGAGGTTCTCCTGGACTATCCCTATATACAGCGGGAAGATGTGCTGGCGGCGCTGCGGTATGCCGCATTGCGCGCGCAGGAAGAGGAAGTTGAACTCAGTGCGTGAGCGCCCGGCTCCATGACGATATTGGTGGATGCGAATCTCACTCCATTTTGGGTTCAATATCTTCGTTCAGCGGGAATCGAAGCCGTGCACTGGTGGAGCGTGGGAACGGGCGACGCTCCTGATGCCGAACTGCTGGAATGGGCCGTGGAGCGCGACGCGATTATTCTCACCGGCGATGGCGATTTTTCACAGCTCTTGGCATTGCGGCGGTTGAACCGTCCGAGCGTGATTTACCTGCGAACCAGCGAGCAGAACCCGCAAGGGCCTGGCGCGAAGGTAATTGCGGCGTACAACGCAATTGCCGGACGAGCGGAGAGCGGATCGATCATCACAATCGACGACCGCGCCAGCCGATCGCGAGCTTTGCCTATCCTCAAGAACGAATAGCTCCACGAAACCCCTATTTAACCTTCACCATTTACACTGATAAACGGAGATTTATGTGTTTTTCGATACGGTTCTAACGAAGATTTTCGGTACGGCGAACGATCGTCTGCTCAAGCGGCTTTGGCCGGTGGTGGCGCAGATCAACAGTCTTGAGCCGGCGACGAAGCTGCTGACGGATGAAGAGCTGCGGGCAAAGACGGTCGAGTTCAAGGCCAGAATTGCGGCAAAGCGCGAAGGGATTACGGACGAAGAGGAACTGAAGGCGGCTGAGAAAGCGGCGCTGGACGAAATACTTCCGGAAGCATTTGCGGTGGTGCGCGAGGCCGGATGGCGGGCCGTGCAGATGCGGCATTTCGATGTGCAATTGATCGGCGGAATGGTGTTGCACTCGGGCAAGATTGCCGAAATGAAAACCGGCGAAGGCAAGACGCTGGTGGCGACGCTGGCCTGCTATCTGAACGCGCTGGCCGGGCACGGGGTTCATGTTGTTACGGTCAACGACTACCTGGCCAAGCGCGATGCGGAGTGGATGGGCAAGATCTACGAGTTTCTGGGGCTGACGGTGGGCGTGATCGTTC
>CAZSVJ010000110.1:0-2593 GCA_964610185.1 uncultured Occallatibacter sp.
ATGCTGCCCATGACGTGCAGCCAGACGTGCCGGTTGATGCCGCCATGATCGGGATTGAAATCGTTTGCGTTCCATTCAAACCGCGTCTGCGTTGCGCGTTCCTCGTAGGTCGTTTGGTTGTCGACCTTCACCGCCAGCACGTTCTCCTCGGGCCCGAAATGCACTCCGCCGGTAATATCGATGCCGTAGGCGGTAATTCCGTTCTCATACAAGCCGACCTGCTTCCCGTTCAGATAGATGTCTCCAGCCTGGCGCATGCCCTCGAATTCGAGAAAAATCTTGCGGTCCGCGAAGCCCGCGGGCAGCTTGAAATGCTTCCGATACCAGGAGAGCCCCTTGTACGTGCCCAGGTCGCCGCCACTGTGCGAAATGATCTTTCTGAACGAGTCGACATCGTTAAAGCTGTGCGGTGTGCTGATCGTGGCCCATTGAGAATCGTCGAAGGCGGGAGCCTCGGCGCCGGCTGCGTCTTCGCGAATAAATCGCCAATTGAGATTAAAGTTCACTCTTGCGCGCGGCGATTTAGGCGGCGTGTAGCGCGTAGCCGGCGCCGCTGCGAACGCGGATCGGCCAGTTCCGAAAAGCACGGGTAGACTTGCTGCCGCCACTGCGGCCGTTCCGATAAACTCGCGACGCGATACTGAACGCTTGGACATGAAGGGGTTCCTTTTTCTTTTGGTGGACGGATCAATGGCCGTGAAATGTTTCACCAATTTTAATCAACATCCCAGTCAAGTTTATTGATACTTGGAATGATACGTGTTGCGCGTAGCGCGAGCCGATGCCCGACCCCGGTCCAGGAATGCGCCACGATTCCGCAATCATCAGTTCTATTGGAAGGCTTTCGCATGGATGGCGCGACCCAGAAAGCCCGCTGTTGACTGTACCCACCCCCGGTATAGTATATAGAAAGCGGGGGCAAGGTTTCACATCCATCGAATGCCTGTTTCCCTGCACTGCTTCCCAGAAGCAGCCCGAGACATCCTGATTTCCCGCAAGAACGCATTATGACGTTACCGCCGTTTTCCTTAGCTGTGAATTGCCGCCGTAGAGATTCGTCTTTGCAAGGCCAATGGAGATTGGGATGAGAAATCCGGTTCAGAGCAGGAAAGCGATCTTGGGCCGGCGGCTTAAGCTTGTTCCATTGGTCATCGCTCTTTTTGCGCAGCTATCGGTCGGCGCCGCGAGCGGCAATGCTCAAGTTGCCGATCGACTGTTGCAGGTTAAGAAGATCTATGTCGATTCGCTCGGCGCGGATCACGGTGCGGCCGAAATACGCGAGCAACTGATTCGCCGGCTTCGCAGGAGCCGCGATATCCAGCTTGTCTCGAATCCAACGGAAGCGGACGCTGTACTCAAGGGGACGGCGCGGATCTGGGTGACCGGGCACATCTCTCCCAACGCGCGCACTCATAGCCCCAGCCAGCCGACCTTCGGAGGATTCCTCTCGGCGGAGCTTGTTGGGGGCAAGGACGATACGCTGTGGTCCTACCTGGCAAGCCCCAGCGAGTTTGTCTGGAACGGCATTGCGGATGACCTCGCCGGCCAGCTGGCGAACAAATTGCTCGGATCCCTCAAAGCGGGGGATCGGCAGGGACCGGTTGCCGCGGGCCCGGTTGGGCAGATCCAGGTTTCTCTCAAGGGCGCAGGCGCAACGTTTCCCGCGCCCCTCTATCGGCGCTGGTTCCAGACCTACCAGGAAGAGTATCCCAATGTCCGCATCGGCTTCGACGCAGTCGGCTCTGAAGAGGGAATCAAGCGGCTCGAGGAGCGCACAGTCGATTTTGGCGCTTCCGAGATGCCCTTGTCGGACGAGGCCATGTTGAGAGCCGGCCAGCGTTTCAAGCATCTGCCAACCGTCCTCGGCGCGGTCGTTGTCATCTACAACGTGAACGGTTTGCACCAGTATCTGAACTTTACCCCGGAGACGCTGTCCGGAATTTATCTGGGAAGGATTCGCAAGTGGAATGCGCCGGAGATCAGAAGGTCAAATCCCGATGCGTCCTTGCCCAACGCGGACATTGTTGTAGTTCATCGGTCCGACGGCAGCGGCACCAGTTTTGTCTGGAGCGACTATCTGAGCAAGGTGGATGCGCGCTGGAAGGAATCGGTTGGCGCGGGCACTACCGTGCAATGGCCGGTGGGAATTGGAGCGGAACGGAACGAAGGCGTGGCCGCTCAAGTGCAACAGACGCCCAATTCGATCGGCTACGTTGAGTTCATTTACGCCTTGCAGCACGAACTCCGTTTTGGCGCCGTCCGAAACGCCGCTGGGCAGTTCGTGCTGGCAAGCATCTCCAGCGTGACCGCAGCCGCGGCGGCAGGGAGCGGCGCCGCGAACAAGGATTTTCGCGTGTCGATTACCAACCCGCCAGGAAAGGACGCATATCCGATCTCGACCTACACCTGGCTGCTGGTCCCAGAGGTTATGGAAGACAGCAACGGAAAGGCAGTAATGACACAACTGCTTCGCTGGGTGCTGACTTCAGGCCAAAGGAAGTGCTCGGCTCTGGGTTATGCGCCCTTGCCGCCTGAGGTTGCAAAGGATGCCCTGGAATCGTTAGCCCGATAGAAGAAGCCAGTTAAGAGGAGA
>CAZSVJ010000110.1:2603-10979 GCA_964610185.1 uncultured Occallatibacter sp.
GAGGATAGTGCCAGCCAGGTTTCACTTCGAATTGCGCCGATTGCCATTTGCTTCAGCCGGCCGGCATGCTGCGCACCAATGTTTGGCAAGGCGCCATGAGGAAGTGCCTCTTGGGCGAGAACTGCTCCCGCGGGGAGCTTCGAGAGAGGAAGAGATCATGTCCCGGAAATCGCGTCTTGCTTTCCAACTTGTGGCGCGGCTTCTCTTCGTGCTGAACGTATATCTTGCCGCGCCGCACTTGTCATTTGCGCAATCTCTGCCTTTGGCTCCGCTTCCGGCTACAGTATTCGCTCAGGACGCGCGGAAGAAATTGCTACCAGAGCAAGCCAGCGCGCAACCCAGCGCCGCGCCCGCTTCAAGCGCGGACCAAGCGACGGGCGACGCTGCCGATCCCAGCGATTCCGTCACGGTATTTCCCCACTCAAACATCAGCCGCTACTGGATTTCAGGGCAGGGGAACGTCGTTTTGCAATGGCATGGAGCGTTCCCGGCGAAATACTCCGGGCAGAACAGCCTTACCAATTGGGCACAGAGCGCGACCACACACGTGCTCACGCTTTACACGGGCTACGAACTCACGCATACAACAGAAGTCTTCGCGGACCTCGAGGATGCTACTGGAAGCGGCATTGGAAACGCGAACGGCATGGCCGGCTACACCAATCTGGACTCCGTGCGGATCGCCGATGGCGTTGCGCTGTCCAGGGCGCCCTACCTTGCCCGCTTCATGCTGCGCCAGATTATTCCCCTGTCGCATGACAGCGTGGAGGCGGACCGCGATGAACTGCACCTGGCAACCTTGCTGCCCGCGCGGCGGCTTGAATTCCGGGTTGGCAAATTCGACACGGTCGATTTCTTCGATGTGAACACATGGGGAAGCGACAGCCACCTGCAGTTCCTCAATTGGACCGTGGACAGCAACGGCGCGTACGATTATGCCGCCAACACGCGCGGCTACACCGACGGCGCCATGCTCGAATACGTCGATCATTGGTGGACGGCGCGCTTTGCCGAAGTCATGATGCCAAAGACAGCGAACGGACGATTCCTGGACGCCGATATCGCCCGTGCCCGCGCGGAGAACCTGGAACTGGAAGCCCGTGGAAGGCGCGTCGCGCATCGGCCAGGGACCGTGCGCCTGCTCACCTATCTTAACCACGCCGACATGGGAAACTACGAAGAAGCCATCGCCGACTTCCTCAAAGGCAAGACCGCCACGCCAGATATTATAGCCACGCGCGTGCAGGGACGCCACAAATACGGCTTCGGTTTGAACGTAGAGCAGTCAATCACTCCGCAGGTTGGTGTCTTCGGCCGCCTGGGCTGGAGCGATGGCCGCAACGAATCGTACGCCTACACCGAAGACGATCGCACCGCCGAAGTCGGCGGAATGGCCAATGGCAGTCTATGGCGCCGGCGGGACGATCGCGCAGGTGTCGCCTTCGTCGCCAATGGAATTGTAGCTGCGCACCAGGAGTATCTTGCCCTGGGCGGACTCGGCTTTATTCTTGGCGACGGCGGCCTAACCTACGGCCACGAAAAAATTGTTGAGGCCTTTTATACCGCGCACCTGTGGCGTGGATTCTATGCTTCCTACGACTTCCAGCACGCAAACAATCCGGGCTACAATCAGGCGCGCGGGCCAGCCGCTGTGTCAGCCGTCCGCTTCCACACCGACTTCTGATGCTCGATGATGTGCGTCTGGGCAAGCCCGCGCGCGGAAACCTGTATCGCGAAGAAGCACTGCGGCCCGGTACTCATCGACAATTTGCCCAAAGTCTCAAGTTGCCCATTGTTGCAGCGCTTCGTCTAATCGGACGGCCTGCGTTTCCAGCTCGGGCATCCAGTGGGCAACTCGCGCCAGGTCTCCAGTTTTACCTGCCTGTTCCACTTCCATAGCCGCGTCCCTCAGCGTCTCCCCCCCTACGTTGGCAGCCGATCCCTTCATTTTGTGCGCCTGTTTCCAGATAGTTTCAAGATTGCCCCGCGCGAATTCCTCCTTCAGCGTACTCAGCAGAGAAGGCAGCTCTTCCACAAACCCAGCCGCCACCTCGCGAGCAAACTCCTCGTCGCCCATCATGCGCTCTAGAAACACAGTACTGTTGAAAACGAGCGACTCGATTTCAGGTTTCGGCGGCGGCGCGTTGCCGTCCATCGCCGATTCAGCGGGGGCTTCCCCAGATGCGCGATGCACTTTTTGCGCCAGCCATTTCTCGACGAGTTTGGCCAGAAACTTCGGATCGATCGGCTTGGAAATGTAATCGCTCATGCCGGCGGCAAGACATAGTTCGGCGTCGCCCGCCATGGCATGGGCGGTAGTGGCAATGATGGGAATGTTGTGATTTAGCACCGCAGACCGGGGATCGCGGATCTGCCGGGTAGCTTCGTATCCGTCCATCTCCGGCATTTGCACGTCCATGAGCACCAAGTCGTAAGACTCCGTTGCAAGCATCAACAGAGCTTCTTTGCCGTTTGCAGCCACGTCCGCGTTCCATCCCATCCGCTGGAGCATCCCGCGTGCCACTTCCTGGTTGGTGAGATTGTCCTCAACTAAAAGTATGCGGGCATTGCCACGGCGCAATTCTCGCAGGCTGTGCCGAGTGATGATCGCGCCTGCCTCCTTTTGCCTCTCTCCACTCAACACCGCCACCAGACAGTCAAGTAAATCGGACTGCCGCACCGGCTTGATCAAGTATGCCGCGAACCCTATTTCTTTGAACCGATGGGCGTCTCCGCGGTGCCCCATGGAAGTCATCATCACCAACGGTATCCCTTTCAGGGTTTCGTCGGCCAAGATCGCCAGGCCCAGAGTCTCCCCGTTCATACCGGGCATCATCATGTCCAGCACCGCTAACTGGAACGGGGCCCCAGCGGCTGTCGCGTAGCGCAAGTAGTCCAAGGCCGTCGAGCCGCTTTCCACTGCGGCTGCAATCGCGCCCCACGATTCCAGTTGCGCAATGATCAGTTCCCTGTTGGTGGCATTGTCATCCACCACCAGAATGCGCGTGCCCTTCACTGGGACCTTGGGATAATCCACCTGAGGGTTGGCAAGTTGTTTGGCAAGGCGGATTGTGAACCAGAATTCCGAGCCCGCGCCTTCTTTGCTCTCTAACCCGATCTTGCCGCCCATAAGTTCAACCAGCTTTTTTGAAATCGCCAAGCCCAGCCCGGTGCCCCCATACTGCCGCGTGGTCGATGCATCCACCTGGGTGAAGCTGGCAAACAGCATTTGCTGTTTGTTTGCAGGAATTCCGATGCCCGTATCGCGCACGGAGAAGCGCAAGAACACCGCGTCATCGGTCTCCGAGATCAGGACCACGCGAACAACAACCTCGCCTTGACGCGTGAACTTCAAGGCATTGCTGGCAAGATTGAGCAGCACTTGACGCAAGCGCCCCGGATCTCCCTGTAGATGTCCGAAGACATCGGGCGCCACGGCGCAGATGAACTCCAAATGCTTCTCACCGACACGCTCGGCCATCAGTTCCGCGAAATCGCCCATCAGGGCATGCAGGTTAAAGTCGATAGTCTCGATTTGCAGTTTGCCCGCTTCCACCTTGGAAAAGTCCAGAATGTCGTCGATCACCGTGAGCAAGGCTTTGGCGCTGGCTTCAACTACCTCCGCATAGTGCCGCTGCTCCTGGTCAAGATTGGAACTGAGCAGTAAACCGTTCATGCCGAGCACGCCGTTCATGGGCGTACGGATCTCGTGGCTCATGTTGGCCAGAAATTCGCTCTTTGCCCGGCTAGCAGACTCCGCATCCATCGCCAGCTTATTGGCCAAGTCGGTTTTTTCCTGGAGTTCCCGGTTGCTTTCGCGAAGCGCATCCTCCGTTGCCTTGCGCATTGTGATATCCCGCCCTATGCCGGCGATTCCAGTGACATTGCCTTCGCTGTCGAAGAACGGCACTTTTGTGCTCAAGATGTAGCGGACCCCGCCTGTCGCTTGCTCGCCGACAATCTCTTCACGGTCGACCAACGGTTGACCCGAGCGGATTGCGCGCTGCTCGTCTTCATAGAAGCCTGTGGCGATTTCGCGCGGAAAGAAGTCAAAGTCGGTCTTTCCGAGCATATCTTCCGGCTTTTTCGCTCCCATGAATTGGGCCACCTTGGAGTTCGCGACGATAAACCTGCCCTCGATGTCTTTCACGTACATGAAATCCGGGACGTTGTCGATAAAGGTGCGAAGTATTTTGCGCTCGTTATCCAGAATCGCGTTTTGCGCGGAAACCTGGCGGCTGGCGGCCTCGGCATCCTCCCTCGCCAGCACCAGATCCGCCTCAGCTTGCTTGCGCTCGGTTATATCTCGGAAGAACCAGGCACGCCCCAGGTACCCGCCATCCTCAGCCCGCAGGGCGGTGGAATAGCGTTCGAGAACCCGGCCGTCTTTCAGCTCGATTTCACAGCGGTCATCCGCATTCCGGTCGGCGTTAAGCATTCGCACCCGCTTCAAGAAAGCTTCCGGATCGACAAGACGATCCAGGACTGCCGACAACAAGGGTTCATCCGGGGCGCCAATCGCGAAATCAACCCGAGTCCCCGAGGGGGGGATATGCCAAACTTCGAGAAACCTGGCGTTGCGCGATGCGATATTGCCTTCCTCGTTGACGACAAGAATTCCGTCGAGCGATACCTCGTGTATTGTGCGAGTCAGGGAATGTTGGAACTGGCGCTCTTCGTCGGCCTTTTTGCGCTCAGTGATGTCCGCCCTGAGGCCGATGTGCCCCAAGTACTCGCCTTGCGGCGAAAAACGCGCTTCGCCGCGAGAACCGATCAGCCTCCACTGGCCATCGGCTCGCCGGGCTCGCCCTTCCGCGCTGAACGACGTGCGTTCTCTTATCGCGAGGTCGAATGCCGCCAGATACCCTGGCGCATCGTCAGGGTGCAGCAGCGAGCGCCACTTGCCCGCCTGCGCCTCCTCGCTCGTGATGCCGGAAAACTCACGGTACGTCCGGTTGATGAACTCGTGCTCACCTTTCGCGTTGGTGACCCACATCATTGCCGGTGAACTATCCGCCAAGGAGCGGAAGCGCTCTTCACTTTCGCGAAGCTGCCGCTCAAACTGCTTACGCTGGGTGATGTCGCGGAGAATGTTGGAGAAGCCTATCACTTCTCCCCCGGAGTTCTTGATGGGAACTCCGGTCAAGGACACTTCGATCTTGCGGCCATCCTTGCGCAGGCAGAAACCTTCATATTGCGAGAATCCTTCGCCGCGCAACAACTTCTGGGCAAGATGTTCAAGGGCGGCGGAACGTTCTGGGGGCACCAGCATGGACATGTGCCGCCCGATCACCTCATTGGCGGAGTAACCAAAGATCGTCTCCGCGCCGTGATTGAACGAGCGGACGGTCCCCTCGGGCGCGCAGGCGATGATGGAGTCCTCGGAATTCTCCACAATTGAAGCCAGGAACTCTTGCGCTTCCTGGGCGGCGCGCCGCTCGGTCACGTCGTGCTTTATCGCGACGTAGCCAGTGGTTGCGCCATTCGCGTTGCGGACCGGAGCTACCCGCATTTCCTCGTGGTAGAGGGCGCCGTCCTTGCGGCGGTTGATCACCTCTCCGTGCCAGACCCTGCCCGATAGAATGGTGCTCCAAAGCTCTTTGTAGAACGCCGCGGGATGGCGCCCCGATTTGAGGATGCGCGGATTCTGCCCCACAATCTCTTCGCTGGTGTATCCCGTCATCGCCGTGAAAGCCGGATTGACGTACTGGATCTTCCCGTCGATGCCGGTGATGACGAAGCTATCCGCCGCCTGCTCCACAGCCGCGGCCAGAGAAGCGTGTTCCATTGCAATAGAGGAGCTTTCCGGCTTCATGCTCTCGCCTTCATCCCGTGGTTTTCCACTGGTAAAACACCGAGCGCAAGTGGCGTTTGGGCTCAAGTTCCGGACAAAGCCCGGAGATCGACTCGGTCGACCCGATGATCAGGCACCCGTCTTTAGCCAAATATCTTGCGAGGTTCCGGAACAATCTGATTTTGTCCGCCTCCGTAAAGTAGATGGCCACGTTACGGCAGAAAATAATGTCGAATGGGTTTGGGAACGAGAACGGCTCCAGCAGGTTCATGGTGCGGAAGGTGGCCATGGCGCGGACCTCGTCGCGCACCTTCCACCGGTCTCCAGATACCATGAAATGCCGGGCCAGCGTCTCCGGCGGCAGGCCTCGTTCCAGGTCCATGCGGTTGTATTCGCCATAGCTTGCCTGGGCCACCACTTTGTTGGAGATGTCGGTGCCCAGAATGCGGATGTCGTAGCGCGTCAGATCCCCGAGCAATTCCTTGAGCGTGATGGCCGTGCTATACGCCTCCTGCCCGGTAGAACAGGCGGCGCTCCAAATGCGGATTGGAATTCGCGCGCCATTTCCCTTGCGCCCGTCGATGAGGTCGGGAATCAGTTTGTGCCGAAGCAACTCAAAAGGAGAAGTATCGCGAAAGAAGGAGGTTTCGTTGGTGGTGATCGCTTCAATGATCTTGCCGCGAAGTTTGTTGCCGGTGTCTGCTCGCGCCTTATAGAAAAGTTCGGAGAAGCTGGCCGCGCCGGCTTCGGAAAGCAGGCTGCTCAGTCGCGTCTCCACCAGGTATCCTTTGGAATCGTCCAGATGAATCCCGCAAATCTCTTTGATGTAGCGGGACCAAACAGTCATTTCTTCGCTGGTGATCGCAATGCTCATCCACGTCCCCCTTTGACGACGGCGGCGATCCGGCTCGCGATAGATTCCAGAGGCAGCACGACATCCACCATGCCCGCGTCCACTGCGGCTTTCGGCATCCCGTAGACCACGCAGCTCGATTCGCTCTGGGCAATGACAAAACAACCGTGGCTCTTGAGCAGGCGCAGGCCGAGTGTGCCGTCGCTGCCCATTCCGGTGAGAATGACGGCCATGGAGCGCCCAGGAAAACGGTTGGCGGCCGAGCGAAACAGATAATCCACGGCCGGCCTGCAGTTGTTCTCCGGCGGGTCGTCCGTCAGTTCGAGTCTCGGCCGATGATCCGGTCCCGCTCCCAGTCGCATCTGCCGGCCGCCGGGCGCGATGTAAACCGTGTTTGGGTGGGGGGCCTCGCCGTGAACCGCTTCCCGCACGCCCACCGCGCACTTGGTGGCCAGGCTTTCGGCCAGAGACTTGGTAAAGATTGGCGGCATATGTTGCACGACAATGATGGGCACGCCAATATCTCGCGGAATTGCGGGCAGAAGCCGGGTCAACGCGACGGGGCCTCCGGTAGATACACCGATCAAAACCATCTCCGGCTTCGCCGGGTTCGATAGGCGTTCCATCCGGGCCGCTATTCCGTTGAGCGATGAGTCTGGCGGCGCAGCTTGGTGGGCGACGCGGGGCTCGGGATTACTGGGCCGGGACACGGGAGAATTGCCGTGCAGGAGCGCGCGCACTTCCAGGCGATTCGCCACTGCGCGAACTCGAGGAGCCAGCTCTCGAAGCAGCGCCTCGCGCGATAGTTCCGGCGTGGCGGCATCCGGCTTGGTAATGAAGTCGAATGCGCCCTTTTCCAGGGCCCGCATGGTCAGGTCGCCTCCGCGCTGTGACACCGCGCTGACCACGATCACCTCGACCTCCGGCTTGCCATTCTGGAGGAGCGCATCCAAAACCGCCAGGCCGTCCATTTCCGGCATCTCGATATCGAGAGTCAGCAGATCGGGCTTTAGCTCCCGGACCTTCTGGACGGCGATCTTGCCGTTGGTTGCGCTTCCCACCACCTCGACACCGGGAAGCGACGCCAGCACATCCGCAAGCAGCCGCCGGAATAGGACAGCATCGTCGGCTACGAGAACCCTCACGTCTACCCTCTCTTTTCTTCGTTCGACGGTGGTTTTCCGGCGCGGTCGTTTGTGTCAAGCAAGGCGGCAAGATCGAGTAGCGCCGCCAGACGCTCGCCGCTGCGAAATACTCCCACTAGCTTCTGCATCTGAATGCCATTCAGATTCTGAGGCGCGGGCTCCAAATCGTCTATCCTTACCGCAATCGCGTCCCCTACCCGATCAACCAGCAGGCCGACTGTCTCACCTTTCCAGTCAGCTATTAAAATGCGGCTCTCCGGGCCAATCTCAACCGATCCCAGCTCCAGCCGCACGCATAAATCGATGACGGTAATGATTCGGCCGCGCAAGTTGCGAATACCGGCCACGTATGCTGGAGCGTGACGGACGGGCCTGAGCTCGCCCACCATCACCACCTCCTGAACCAAGGTGGCGTCGATGCCGAACAAGCCGTCGTCGCCCCCTAGCTGGAAGGTCGCTATCAGCAAATCCTCTTTGGTTTCCGGAATGGAAATAGTTGTTGCCATCTTTGCTCCTTCATACTCTGAATTGCGCCACTTGCGCGCCCAGTTGTTCCGCCAGTTTGGATAGCTCGACGGCGCTGG
>CAZSVJ010000111.1:0-10822 GCA_964610185.1 uncultured Occallatibacter sp.
TCGAACGACGTGATGGCTCCCGCAGCCTTGGCTTCGCGCATCATCTCCGCGGCCAATGGAGCCGTGGTTGGCGACAGCGCGGCAAAGATGCCGCCGCTGTGCACCCACTTGACGCCATCGGCAAAGATTGCTTTCCAGTCGAAGTCGCCGGGCTTCAGTTGCGCCGCGGCTTCATTCGACCGGTTGTAGAAGACTACTGGCGCTCGCACGCCGAATCCCCTGTCGCTGTAGACGGCCGCCATGTTTGGCCCGGTAACGCCGTTGTGCTTGAAGTGCTTGTAGAAGGGCTTCACGCCCATGGCTCGAACACGCTCGGCAATCAGGTCGCCGATGGGATAGTCCGACATGGCGGAGGCGACTGCCGTCTTCATGCCGAAACAGTCGGAGAGATTTGCAGCCACGTTGAACTCGCCGCCGCTAACGTGAATCTGGCACTCGGTCGCCTTGCGGAACGGGATAATTCCCGGATCGAGCCGGTGCACCAAAGCACCCAGCGACAAAAAATCCAATTCCGCATCCTTGCGAATATTCAATCCATGGCTCATCGGTCTTACGCTCCTTATGGTTTTGAAGGTGCCCCGCGCAAACATCGGTGACACTGTACATTGTAAACTAGTGGTCTGACCACCGCGCTGGGATTATCATCCGCTGGTCCCCGATAACTTCTTCAGCTCTGTCATTACATCTTCAACCGTCCACTCATTCCCCGGATAGAAGCGCACCACCTTGCCGTCGGGGCCAATCAGCGTGGTCGAGAGCGTGTGCGTAATCGACCCATCCGCGGCGCTTGTTATCCCTATGTCGAAAAACTTGGCCATCTCCAGAAGGACGGGCTTATCCGGCACGGCAAAATCCCAATCGGTAAACGCGTCCTTGGCGTCGCTGCCAATATAGGTTGCACCGTAAGCTCGCAGCCGCTCCGTCGTATCGTGTTCCGGATCGAAACTCACGCAGACCAGGCGCGTCTTGCCGCGGAGTTGCTGATTAGCCGCAATCTGCCGGTCTATGGCGGCGAAATTGCGCGTCACGCGGGGACAGAAATCCGGCAGCGGGCAGCGTGTGTAGATGAAGGTCAGGAGCAGCGATTTGCCTTTGAACTGCGCCAGGTGAATCGTCCGCCCATCCTGGTTGCGCAGCTTGAAGTCCGGCACCGCGTCTCCTGGCGCGGGCACATGATAGAAGACCGCCGGCTTGTAATCGGGCTTGGCCTGCGCGACCACAACAATATGCTCGAGGAGCACGTCCGCATCGGGATCTTGCGAAACCAGCACGTCCGCTGTGATTACGTCGCCGGGATGCAGTTCGCTGAGAATATTCACGTCCTTCAGCTTGTAGGGCATGGTCATGGCGTCCATGAAGCCGGGAATAGCCTCATGATTCAGCGTGACCTCACCCTTTGCAGGGTCGATGGAAACAACCTTGCCGCGCAGCTTGTATATCTTGAAATTCTGGTTGGCGGCAGGCTGGGTAGCCGCCTTTTGCCTCGAATGGCACCCAGCCAGCGAGACAGCAGCGAGCAATGCGGAAAAAAATAACGGGCGAATCACAGTCCAGTGTACAACCGGCAAGCAATCGACGGTCCGCGAAGGAGAGACGTTCACCCACTTGTGCGTGGACACTCGCGGTCATCTATATTGAGCAGCCATTCGGAGCAAGATCGAATGGAAGCTGCCGGGAAGCTACATGATCAACCACTCGCCGTCGTCTTCGAGGAGAACTTCAGGCTCGTTCCCGCCGCAGATTGGAGCCGGCGGAACAACAGCTTCCGGATCGTCGACAGCTTTCATAAGCGTTGTGAAACGATCGTTCTTCTTGAGTACTTCGTCATGGCATTTTTTTGCGACTGCCATGAGCTGTTCCCAGCTTCCTTCGAGCACTGCGCCACGATTCGTTGTCTCGTAGTGCAAGCCGCTGGCGCCGATAATTCTATTCATTTCCGCGGCAGGATCGCTTCGTTGCTGTTCCTTGCCCTCCAGCGACACACTCAACTCAAGAAGCATGAGGAAACTCCCTTTCCAGACATCGATCATTTAGTACGTTGAATACGTCGAACGCCATCTTGACACAGTGATCTGCGGCACAGGCCAATGTGAGGTAACTTACTCAGATCGAAACAGACGAGGATTCGAGACTAACATCAGCATCTGTTCTTTGTAGATCAGATATTGGTGATTGTAGTCACTAACCGGGCGAATGCCATTGTTTCAAGGTGATCTGCGACACAGGCCAAGGTAAGTTTGCTTAGTCAGCTCTAGGCGGACTAATGATTCTGAACTAACATTTCCCTTTGTCCCTTGTTATTCAAAACTAGTGACAGCAGTCACTGACCTAGCGAACTCGGATCGACGATTAATTGATGTCATCTAGTCCCAATGCAACTGGGGTATCTATGTGAACACTCGCAGCGTTTTTAAATGGCGGGGGTTTTGCTAGCGGAACCTATCAATAACCGCCGCGCTCGAAACGGGTCCGAAACTCGACAACCAAGCTCCTTTAATCTGAATGAACTGACAAGGGAATGCACGATGGCAGGAACAGCGACTCTCGCATTGGAACACGATCTCGAAACAAAGCAGGTTTCCTTCGATCTGGCAGACCTCATAAAGATCTACGATTTCACCGGAACAGTAGTCGCCGTGACCGGGGGCGCCGGCATTCTGGGCAGCGAGATTGCCCGCGCACTGGCCGGATGCGGCGCTCAGGTCGCCATCCTGGACATCAATGTGGAGCCGGCCAAGGAATTGGCCGAAAACATGGGGCCGCGCGGCAAGCAATTCTCGCTTTTCCGCTGTGACGTGCTCAACCGCGACAGCATTTCACTGGCAGCTCAGGACGTGGTGAACCGCCTGGGCAAGATCGACTGCCTGATCAACGGCGCGGGCGGAAATAAGCCGGCCGCGACTACCAGTGTTGAAATGAATTTCTTCGATCTTCCCACAGACGCTTTGCGCTGGGTATTTGAGTTGAATATTCTCGGCACCATGCTGCCCTGCCAGGCTTTTGGAAAAATTATGGCGGCGCAAGGTCATGGAACGATCTTGAACATTTCATCCATGAATGCGTTCCGACCGCTGACCCGTATTCCGGCCTACTCGGCGGCGAAAGCTGCCGTCAGCAACTTTACCCAGTGGCTCGCCGTGCATATGGCCCAGGAGTACTCACCGAAGATCCGCGTCAACGCCGTTGCCCCCGGCTTCTTTCTCACCAATCAAAACCGCTTCCTGCTGACCGACCGGGAAACGGGAAACCTGACCAAGCGGGGCAACTCGATCATTGCGCACACGCCGATGGCCCGGTTTGGCGAGCCCAAAGACCTATTTGGCACGGTGCTCTGGCTGCTCTCGCCGGCTTCGGAGTTTGTCACCGGCACGGTGATTCCGGTCGATGGAGGATTCGCGGCCTTCGGCGGAGTTTAAAGCCAAGAGCGCAAGAAGAGCGACGTCGCAATCTGCATTCGCCCCGCCCACGCCTGCCAGAGTATAAAGCTGGAATGGGAAGATCGGCGGATGCGGAGATCGATGTGTGGCTGCGCGGCGGCGGCTTGGTGGTCACGGCAAGCGATCGCGCTACCCGTGCACTTGCGTCAGCCTACAATCGAGCCCGCATCGCTGAGGGGCTAACTGCTTGGCCCGCACCCAACATTCTTGACTGGAAGAGCTTTGTCCGCGCCGCCTGGGATGACCTGGCAGGCAGCGACAGCCGCTTGGCGCTGAACCCAGTGCAGGAGCAGGCTCTCTGGGCGGAGATTGCCGGCCGTCACAACCAGCCCGCCGCACTGCTCGAAGGCCCACGCCACCGCCTGGCCGGTCTGGCGATGGATGCGCACGAGTTGCTCTGCGCCTACGCGCCCAGCCTGCTGCGCCCTTCGGCCCGCGGCGGCTGGCAGCAAGATGCAGCGGCGTTCAGCAAATGGCTGACGGCTTTCGACGATATCTGCCACGCCAGCCAAGTCCTGAGCCCTGCTCGTCTGCCGCTCGAATTGATTCCACTGCTTGAAGGCGAATCGTCCAGACAGGCATCGTGGGCACCGCTTCTGCTTGCAGGTTTTGACCGCATTCTGCCCACGCAGCGCCGCGTTCTCGATGCCTGGGGCGCGTGGCGGCAAGCCTCACCGGTTGAACGCGCTGAACGAATCCTCTTTCACCAGGCTCCAGACGCCCAAGCCGAACTTGCTGCATGCGCCCTTTGGTGCAGCCGCCAACTGGCCGCTAATTCAAATTCCCGCCTGCTCATCGTGACTCAGGATGCGGCCGACCGCACCCGTCGCGGGCAGATCGAACGGGCGCTCCTCAAATGCGCTGACTCAACTCAAGCCCGCCCCGCCAGTTCCCCGCTCTTCGAGTTTTCGCTTGGAATTCCGCTCAGCCAGGTTGCGTTGCCTAAGGCAGCTCTTCTCATGCTCCGCTGGCTCTCATCTCCGCTCGCCGAGCATGAACTGGACTGGCTTTTTTCCACTAGCTACGTGGCCGCCAGTCCGCAGGAGTCTAACGCACTTGAAGTGCAAATGCGCGCACTTCGCAGCCACAGCCGACAGCAACCGGAATGGTCACTGAAGGCGTTGATTGCGACAACCAATGGCTCGGCGCTCCCTCACTCATGGGTTAGCCGCATCAACGAGGCCCAACGCCGTTTGGATGAGTTTGCGCGCCGCGCGCAAGCTCCGCTGGATTGGGTTGAATTGGTTCCGCGGTTGCTCGCGGCCAGCGGTTTTCCCGGCGCGAATCCGCTATCGAGCGCCGAATTCCAGGCGGCCGATCGCTGGCAGCAGGCGCTAGAAACATGCGCTTCCCTGGGTTTCGACGGCCGACGAATGCAATGGAATGGTTTGCTTTCCGCGCTGGCTCGCACACTGGACGAAACACTCTTTGCTCCCGAATCTCGCGATGCGCCCATTCAAATTACCGGCCCGGCCGAGTCTGCGGGGCTCACCGCCGATGCGGTCTGGTTTCTGGGCGCAAGCGAAGACGCATGGCCAGCCAGTGGAGCGACGCATCCGCTGCTTCCGCTCGAAGCGCAGCGTCAAGCTGCCATGCCTCACGCCAGCCCGCAACTCGACTGGGAGCTGGCGCGCGCAATCACTTCCCGCCTCATTACATCCGCGTCTGAGGTTCACTTCAGTTGCGCGAGGCAGGTTGCGAGCACAGAGTCTCGCCCGTCCCGCCTGGCGGCCGAGTTTGCAGGCGCTCCGCAGCCACTGCCGCATGAATTGACTCTCCCGGCCAGCCAGCCGCCGTGCACGATCGTATTTGAGGACTTCAGCCGCGTTCCATTCGCGCCCGGCCGAGTTCATGGCGGCGCGGGGGTCCTCACCATGCAGTCGCAATGCCCTTTCAAAGCATTCGCCATCGCGCGCCTGGGAGCACAAAACTGGGAACCGGCCGAGGCAGGGCTGACAGCTTCCCAGCGCGGACAGCTTCTGCACGCCGCGCTTCATGCCATCTGGGCTGGCCCGCCAAGAGGGCTGCGCTCGCATCGACAACTTCTGCTGTTGAAGGACCGCAGGGAGTTTGTTGCCGGCCACGTCCACCGCGCTCTCCAAAATGAAATTGGCTCCGAACTCCGCGAGCGGATGCCTCGGCGCTATCTGGAACTCGAAGAGCTGCGTCTCACTGGTCTGCTGACCGAATGGCTGGAATATGAAGCCAGCCGCATCGAGTTTGAAGTCACGAGCACCGAGGTCAATCGCCCCATCCGTCTCGCCGGCCTTGAATTCGATCTTCGTCTGGACCGCATCGACCGGCTCAACGACGGATCGCTGCTGGTTATCGACTACAAGTCGGGCGATGTCTCGCCTAAATCCTGGGACCTGCCTCGCCCTGACGATGTGCAGCTCCCGCTCTACGCCGGCTTTGCTCTCGACGGAGATTTAGGCGGACTGGTCTTTGCCAAGGTTCGCGCAGGCGATGAATGCTTCGCCGGACGCGTGGGCGATGCCAGATCGGCGCTGATCGCAGATTTGTCGAGCAGAAGCGATCTGATCAAAAACAGCCTCACTGCCGAGCTGCTCATCGACTGGCGCGTGTATATCGAGCAGCTCGCCAAAGACTTTCTTGACGGACGAGCAGAAGTTAACCCGCGCGAATACCCCAAAACCTGCGAACGCTGCGGCCTGCAAACTCTCTGCCGCATCCAGGAGGACCGGTCCCTGATCGAGGCCGAGGAAGACACCGAGATCGCGGAGACCGCCGATGAGTAGTCTCACTCAAAAGCCCGCGTCTCCAGATCAAGCCGAGCGCATTCGTGCCCTTGATCCCCGCCGTTCAATGCTCGTGCAGGCACCGGCTGGCTCGGGCAAGACCGATCTGCTGACTCGGCGCTTCCTCCGCCTGCTGGCCGAGGTTGACGAACCAGGCCAGGTCGTTGCAATTACGTTTACCAACGCGGCCGCCGCGGAGATGCGCCACCGCATCCTTGGCGAACTGGAGAAAGCCGCCGACCATGACGGCATCAGCCCCGATTCGGATGAATTCTCAATGCAGACTCTCGCCCGGCGCGCCCTTGATCATTCGCGCCGACGCGACTGGAAGCTTCTCGATCTGCCGGTTCAGCTCCGTATCTCCACGATCGACTCATTTTGCCGCGAACTGGCCTTGCAACAGCCGCTGCTCTCTTCGCTCGGCGGAGGCATCGGCATTGCCGAGCAGCCCAACGAACTCTATCGCCGCGCGGCTGGACAGACTCTTGAAGGGATCGGCGAGAAAGATCAGCTTCTCAGCGACGCCATTGAAGCATTGCTTCTCTGGCGCGACAACAACTGGCAGGAGATGGAGAACCTGCTCGTCAAAATGCTTGCGCAGCGTGACCGCTGGATGCACGAGTTTGTTCTGTCTCCGAAACCGGATCGCGACCCGGATTGGAACGAACTTCGAGACCGGCTCGAACGGCCCTTTGCCAATGCCGTGCGCGACGCGCTCACCCAGGTCGATCTTCTGCTGAACCATGCCCCCGGAGCGTGCGACGAAGCGTTAGCCTTGGCGCGACTTGCTTGCCAGCAGGCGGACAGCGCGTTTCTTCGCGAATTGGCAGAGCTGGCGGATTTCCCTTGCGCGCCGTTTGTCTCGGTCGACGACATCGAAGAAGCGCGTCAAGCCTTCGTCAACCTCGGCGAGTTACTGCTCACCGGCAGCGGTACGTTCCGCAAGAGAGTGGACAAGAACCTCGGATTCCCAACGGACCGCAAAAGCGAGAAGGCGCAAATCCTCGCCTTGATTGCCCGCCTAGACGCCATCTCGGGCCTCGCATTGGCTCTCGACGCCGTCCGCGAACTGCCCCCTGCAAGATACACGGAAGAAGACTGGAACATTGTCAGGTCTTGCTTCACCCTGCTGCGCCACGCCGCTGCCGAGTTGCAGGTTGTCTTCGCTGAAGCGGCCGCAGTCGACTTTATCGAAGTGGCGCAAATCGCTCAGCGCACGCTCCGGGGTCCCGACAAGCTTCCCACCGACGCGGCCATTGCCGTGGCAGACGGAATCCGCCACCTGCTGGTCGACGAGTTCCAGGACACCAGCCGGCGTCAGCATCAGCTGCTTGCTTCGCTCATCGCCGCCTGGCCGGAACGAAACGGCCGGACCTGCTTCCTGGTTGGCGACCCCATGCAGTCCATTTATTTTTTCCGCGATGCCGATGCTGAACTTTTTCAACGGGTCAAGACGCTCGGCCTTGAAATTCCTGACGCAGAACCATTCCTTTTCGACTTCGTTCCACTGAAAGCAAACTTCCGCAGCGAGCCTTCGCTTGTCAATCGACTCAATGAAGTGTTTCATCGGATTTTTGCTGTAAGCGATGGTAGCGGAATAAGTTTTTCATCATCGCAGCCAGGCAGAGAAACCCGGCTCGTCTCCAGCATCGACTTAAACTTACACCTGAACTTTTCGCCGCAAACCGCATACAACAAGAACGCTGATCCCTATGTCCTGAATGAAAGAGACCAATCCCACGATTGCCAGACTCAACAGATCGTCGAGCTGATTGAGAGCCACCTGGTGCGCCTGGAACAGGCCCGTACAAAAGCCTGTGGAAAACAAGACGATTCGAAATATCGCATCGCCGTACTCGGCCGCACGCGCGCTGCTCTTGCGCCCATCGCCGCCGCTCTGCACGAGGCGGCAATTCCCTTCCGCGCGCTTGACCTGGAAAATCTGAAGGACCGGCCTGAAGTCCTTGACGCGCTCGCTCTGGCACGCGCCCTACTGAATCCCCAGGACCGCGTTGCCTGGTTGGGCGTTTTGCGAGCGCCATGGTGCGGTCTTTCGCTCGAAGACCTTCACCTGCTCACCAGCGCAGACAGTCCGGACCTTCTAGCGCGGCCTGTGCCCGATCTGCTCGCCGAACGCTTGCACCTGCTCAGCGATCCGGGCCGCGAGGCTGCTTCGCGTTTGCTCCACGAACTTACCGCCGCGCAAGGAGCGCGCATTGGGCTGCCGGGGACCATGCCCGGAACATGGCTCGAACAAATCTGGCTTGGTCTCGGAGGTGAGGACTGCGTGGACGCTACCGCTCGCGCCAACGTTGACCTGCTTTGGAGTTGCCTGGACAGTCTGCCCGGCGGCGAACAGGACCTGCTCGGCCCCAACCTCCCAGCGGCTCTAGAGTACCTCACGGCGTTGCCTGACCCTTCGGCCAGCAGCGACTTTGGGGTCCAGTTGATGACCATCCACAAGTCGAAGGGCCTGGAGTTCGAAGTGGTCATTGTGCCCGACCTGCAGGCCAGAGCCGGCAGCGGCGGCCGCAAGTTGCTGGCGTGGCTGGAGCGGGGACTAGCAGGCCCGAATGAGGCTGGATCGAACCGTTCCGATGAGATTACCGAATTTCTTGTGGCGCCGTTGCAGACCAAAGGGGCCGATCGCGGCAAGTCAAAGGCCTGGGTTGATCGCGTCTATCGCGAGCGGGAATCGCAGGAGACGCGCCGCATTCTTTACGTCGCCGCGACGCGCGCCCGCGAAGAACTCCACCTCTTCGCTCGTCCCAACTATAAGGTCGGGGCCGACAGGAGTTTCGCGCTTGTCGAGCCGGCCAACAGCTTGTTGGCCACCGCCTGGCCCGCGCTTGAAGAAGAGGTGCGCGCGCGGTTTGAAGACTGGAAGATCGCAAGAGTGTCGCTTCCCGCTGCGGGAGAGCAAGTGATTGAATCCATCGCCGCCTCCGGCGGAGGAGATTTCTACGTAATTCCCACGCCGATCAAGCCAACCTTGCTCCGTCGCTTGCCGCCCAATTACCAGCCGAGTTCCGCGATGGTCCCACGTTGTTCCGCTGAGAGGGTGGGGGATCTACAAGAAAACGAAAATGGAAGATCGACAGAACAAGACGTCGATATGGAGTTCTACGGACTCCCACCCATCGGACAAAAACGTCCGATGGATGGGGCACAGTTTCATTCCCCCTGGGTGGGCGAAGCCGGCGGACGCATTGGGTGTCGAGATCCACTCACTTTATTGGAGTCGAGTCCATCGAATTCGAATCTCTACTTCCGCCATGAGGGCGGCCTACTCTCGCGTGCGCTGGGTAGCGCCGTTCACGCGCTGCTCGAAGAGCTGTCGCGCTTGCGCGCAGAACTCGATTGGGAAGCTGCTCGCGCGGCACTCCGCAAGCTTGAGCCTCGCATTTCCGCTGATATTCGAGCTTCAGGCGTGGACCGAGGCAAATCCCGAAGCATTGCCGCCGAGGCGTTCCAACTGGCAATCAATGCCTCGCGCTCGCCCGAGGGAGGGTGGATTCTTTCTCCGCACGCCGATTCGGCCAGCGAAGTCCGATGGGCTGGAATTCTCTCAGGCGGCCTGCGCACGGTTCGCGTGGATCGCGTGTTCCGCGCCGGGCTCGAACCTAGGTCAGAAGGCCAACAAGCCTGGTGGATTATCGACTACAAAACCGCTTATGCCGACGACGGCGACGACCCAGCCGCGGCGCTTTCCAAGCTCCGCCCGCTCTTCGCGCCGCAGCTTGAGGCCTACGGCGAAATACTCCGCAATCTGCACGGCGCGGACGCGACTCTTCGCGCGGGACTCTATTATCCTCGCATGTTGCTGCTGGATTGGTGGGAGGTATAGGCCTAAATCTGTTTTCGCGGATTACTCCGAAGGAACCGGATCGGGCTTTAGCCCGGCGCGGGCGTCCCGGCCGCCGGTGGGGCTCTTGTGGTGGCGCACGTCGGCGCCTTGCACCCAGAAGACTACGTCTTCGGCAATGTTGGTGGCGTGGTCGGCCACGCGCTCCAGGCTGCGGCTGATCATCAGCGCGTTCAGAGCCTGCGGAGCCAGGTGGCTTTGCTCTTCCATCACCTTGATCAATGCCTTGTAGGCCGCGCGATTCATCGCATCCACGGCGTCGTCCATGCTCAGCACGGAGCGCGCCATCTCGGCGTCTCCCTCAATGAACGACTGAAGGCATTTGCGTACCATGTCAGCGGCCATGGACGCCATTCTCGGAATATCCACGGGAAGATCGACGGCCGCCATCTGATCCATGCTGCGCACCCGGTCGCTGATGCTTTTGGCCGCGTCGCCCACCCGCTCCAAGTCCGCGTTGATCTTGATCACGCTCAGGATGAAGCGCAGGTCGATGGCCATGGGCTGCTCCATTGCGAGCAGATCCAAGGCCGCCTGATCGATCTCCCGCTCCAGGCGATTGATGGCCAGTTCGCTGCGGCTTACCAGGTCGCAAATGGAGAGATCGCGCACGCGATAAGCCTCTATCGCCCGCTGGATGGCCTGCTCGGCCAGCCCCGCCATCACCAGCAGTTGCTCCTTCAAGTCGTCCAGGCTTTGTTGAAAGCGTATGCGCGTCATCCGAACCTGCCCGTGATGTAATCCTCAGTGCGCTTGTCGCT
>CAZSVJ010000112.1:0-10693 GCA_964610185.1 uncultured Occallatibacter sp.
CGTCTCGAATACGTTGCGAAGGATTTTCTTCTCGCTCGCGTCCGTCGCTGTGTAGCCTTCAAAGCGGCTGCCGATGGTGGTTGGATCATCGGCGATTTTGCTCAACGCCTCGCCCGCCTGATTCGGCTCGCAGCGGATGCAAAAGCCTTGCCGATTGCGCGCCGGCTCACCCGTCTCGCTGTCGAGCAGCACCAAAGCGGGTGAAAAACGATGCGCCAGGTACGCGGGGATGTGGCCGATCGCTCCGCGCTTGCCCTGCACGTTGAACAAGGAAACGTTGCCCTCGGTGGCCGCATAGAATTCGAGAATGCGTGGAATGCGAAAGCGATCCTTGAACGCATCCCACACCTCCGCGGACAATCCATTGCCGCAGGCAAGACGAATGCGATGCTCGGCCTCTTGCGCGCAGGGATCAGTGTGCAGCAGATAGCGGCAAAGCTCGCCGATGTACTGAAGCAGCGTGCAGTCCCAGCAGACAATGTCGCTCCAGAATTGGCTCGCGGAAAACTTCTCGCGAATCACAACGGAGCCGCCGCCGGCAAGCATTGCGCCAGGGGCCTGCACGCCGCCAACGCTGTGGTACATGGGCAAACAGTTGTACATGCGATCGGATGGCTGCACCTCCATCATGCCGGCGAACCAATGGCTCCATTGCATGACGCGCGCGTGGCTGACCTTTGCGGCTTTGGGCAACCCGGTCGTGCCGGAGGTGTAGATGAGAAGGGCCAAGTCGTCGATGCTGGTCTCGCGACGTTCACTCGTGCTGAGCGGGTCGCTAGAGCATTGCGCAACGTCAAGATCGATGCGTGCGAACTCTGAAACATGGGCGCCGTGCATCCAGATCGCGGGCGACGCTTCAAGCAGCGGCAATGCTGAGACAAGCGTATCGAAGAACTCGGTTGACGCGATGATGTGCCTCGGCGCGACAGCGCGGATGCAATGGGCCAGCGATGCGCCGCTGAGATTGGTGTTAAGCAGCGAAACCACCACGCCCACACTCGTAATGCCCAGCCAAATCGCAAGGTACTCAGGGCGATTGGTCATCAAGAGACAGACAACTTCGCCTTTGGCCAGATCCTGTTCGAGCGCCCATCGGGCATACTGGTTTGCGCGCTCTGCAAGGCTGCGGTAAGAGAGGCTTTCCCGGTCGGATAGTAACGCAGGAGCGTCGCCGTACTGCGCGGCTGCCTGCGCAACAACAACCGGCAAAGTGCGTTCGCGGTTGCGCGCAATAGGAGTCGTCAGCTCCAGCGCGCGCATCCAGGCCTGCGCAACCGAGCCGTTGCTGTGAATCGCGTCTCCTTTTGGTTTGTCGCTCATGCGGTATTTCCAGCGTCCACGGTGATCACAGTCCCGGTAATGTTCTTTGACCGGTCGCTCATTAGAAATTCAACCGCGTTGGCCACATCCTCGACTTCGACCAAGCGCTTGAGCGCGCTGCGCCGCACGATCTGCTCGCGTTGCTCCGCCTGAAGCCCCTCAGCCATTTCAGTGTCGACTAAGCCTGGCGCGACAGCATTCACGTTGACGCCCATGCGTCCAACTTCCCTGGCGAGCGATTTTGTAAACCCAATTAACGAGGCTTTTGTCGCCGCGTATACTGAAAGGCCGCTGTAGCCGGTGAAAGCCGTAATCGAAGAAATGCTGACGATGCGTCCACCTCCGTCCGCCATCATGGCGCGGACAGCATATTTGGTGAGCACAATCGGTGAAATCGTGTTCAACCGCACCAGTTTTTCAATCTTTTGCATTGAAGTCATGACGAGCGCGCCATCGATGCTGATTGCGGCGTTGTTCACCAGTCCATAGATGGGGCCGAATTCCTTCCGCAGTTCCTTCACCAGATCCGGAATGCGATCGGTGTTCTCAAGATCGAAGGGAACAAAGCGCAGCGCTCCTGGATGTGTCTCTGCGGCCTCGCATATGGCCTTGGCAAGATATGCGCTCTCTTTGCGCGCGATCGCGATCACGTGAAAGCCCGATTCCACAAGCCTTTTGGCGATGCCCAGACCAAGCCCACGGCTCCCGCCCGTCACGATCACATTACGCATGGCAGCGCACCATCTTTCCGGAATCGGAAACGTCCAGGCTAGACACAAAGTTGATCGCAGCCGGAATTTTATGAAGCGCAAGCTCTCCGCGACAGAATTTGAGAATGTCGTGCTGGAGCGCCGGAGTGCGGCCGTCGTTTGATGACGGCGGAGTCCTGAGCACCACGTCGGCAATCACAATCGCGCCCGTGATGGGACTCTTTCTGCTCCTCACCAGCGACATGCTGACCTCAGGATGGCGATTGATCACCGCCTCCACTTCTTCGGGATGCACCTTCAAGCCGCCAACGTTGATGATGCCGTCACGCCGGCCCACAAAATAAAAGCGGCCGTCGCGCAACTCCATCGCATCGCCGGTATCGACGAAGCCATCGGCGTCTTTCAATGGAGGGCTGGCCACGCCCAAATAGCGAGTTGCGGCGCGGTTCGAGCGAACCCTCAGCGTACCGGCCTCCACCTTCAATTCAACTCCAGGGGTCTGCATGGGCGAATCGGACTTGGAGGGCAGGCCCATCAATCCGTCCTCCACAACGAATGCGACGCCGGCCTCTGTCGATGCAAAGGCATGTGCAATTATTGCCTGCGGATATTGTCGGTGGAGATTGTTAAGGATGGCCTGGTCGGCAATTTCTCCGGATAGACGCACATACTGAGGCGCGATGGAATTTGCCGCGGGGCTCATGAGCGCGCGCCGCCAGTGCGAAGGCGTGCCGAGAATATGCGTAACGCCGAGAGCGCCTGCTCGGGTCAGAAATTCAGCCGCGGTTTCTTGCGCGCTCTTCAAAACCAGCGGCGTGCCGGTCAGGATGGCGCGAAGAAATATCTGCAAGCCGCCATAACGGCGAACGTCGTAAAACGTGCTCCATACGCGCCCAGGTTCGGATTCATGTTCAATTGCGCCGGTCAGGCTTGCGAGAGTGTGCTGCACCAGCTTGGGCCGGCCAGTTGTACCCGATGTGAGCAGAATCCATTCCGTCTCAAGAGGGAAGTCTCCGGCAACCGGTTCCGGGCTGGACTCGCGGACGCTGGGCGCGATTCTGAGCTTCCGCGAATAGACCGCTTGAGACTGCAGGTCATCCGTCACAGTGAAATCAGATCCCGCAACGTCGGCGACAAATGCGAGATGCTCCCGCGAAAGATCGGGAGGATAGAGAACGATGCGCCGCGCCAGACCATCGAGCTGTATCAGCGCAGCGGCCGCGGTGAACTGATCGATCGTGGCCAGCAGAACGCACTTTCCCCGAAACTCTTCAGCCCGCAATTCAAGAGCGGTCTCAGCAGCCAGTTCTCCCCAACTCGCGCTTCTTTCAGGGCCGGCGTCAAGGCGCGAAGACAGAGCGCCCGCGGCGATGATTGCGCTCGACAAGGATGCGGGACTAATGCACGGCATTTTCGTAGAATCCAATGAAGTCGCCGAATGTAACGGGAAAGTGGACGTCTTCTTCGGTGCTGAACGGATCGACTCCCAGCGAGTTTTCAAGTCTCGCGACCACGACAGCGAAGCAAAGCGAATCAAGTCCACAGTCGATAAGGGCAAGATCGTCTGTCAGCGGCGGGATCTCTTTGTCCTGCTCATCGGCTACCTGCTTGAATTGGGCAATCACTTCCGTTCGGACATCCATGTAGAGAATCACCGGCCTTCCAGAGCGCAGTCGTAATCGGATCGAATAACTGAGAACGGTCCAGCAGGCCGACGGGAGTTGCCCCGCAGGAGGGGCCCGAGCACCTTAGCGTCAATCACTTCGCGCGTGCCAGTGGCCTGCTGCATGAGTCTCTATCTTATTAGAGTCGAAGCGGCCCCGACAATCCAAGCTTAGTGCGAGCAAACAACCATGAGAAACCCTTGAGGTCGTCGCATCCCGCCGATCCTCTCTTGGCCGGCTGGGGCCTTGGCCAATCGAGCTGTCTCTTTGCCGAGCCGGGGGATATCGTGACACCTCATTGAGTTGGCTAAGATGCCGCTTCCGCCGCAGGGCCTTGAATCATGTTCTTGATCAGTGCGCTGAGAAGTTCCACGCCCTCATAAATATTTGTCTCCGGCTTCACCGGGTTGCTTGCCAATTCGATCGAAACTGCGCGAAAGAGTTCCTGCGAATGCACAACGTCGCAAACGCCATGCACGTCGGTGTACTCCATTTCAGAGGAACCCCGTGCCGCGGCCAGAGCCGCCAGGAAGGGCATGAACCTCTGAATCCAGCTCTCGAAGAAGGCCATGCTTACCAGCGATGGCACTCCCTGCAGCTTGCCCAGGAACAGGCGCATCCTGGTCAGATTAGCATCCACCGCGAACGCATCGGCGTCGGTGGGGAATGCGTGAGCCGCAATGGCGAACCGGCGCATCATCGCCGGGTGAGAGTCGCGGCACTCCTCGAAGAGGTTCTCAAGCAGAATCGGGTGCGCTTCCTTCGACTTGACAGCCAGGAAAGTCGCGGTCATCCAATAAATGAAATTGCCTTCCAGAACGGCAGCGTATCTCGCGATAATTCCTCGCCGCTCTTCGCCGGTGAGCCGATCGGGGTTGGGAAGCTGAGCCATTAGCTCATCGACAATGGCAGCGATCCTCTGCTGGATCGGGTCTCCGGACAACTCATTCTGAACGTGCCGAGCGAGAAGCGTTGAGCTCATGTTTTCACCCTGGTTGAATTCTGATCGCGAGAACATAGGCCGAAGCGATGCTTTGCCAATACTGGTACCTACACGGCAATACTAGCTACCGGTTGGCAAAGGGTAAATACAACAATTGTCGCAAGCTATCAATCAGCCCCAAAGTCCAATCAGGACTCTAGCATACCAATGATTCTGCAAACCGGCGCCGTTGAGATGTGGTTTGGATAGACCAGACAGTAACCAGCGACGAGATTACATCTCTTCACGGTAACCATTACTTAAGGTATTTTACCCCAATGCTTGTTTCTTTGAAAATTCATAACGACGAGCCGCAAAGACAAGCTGTGTCAACTTAATGCACTTTCGCGCGGGACGGCCAGCAAAGCGCCCCAGTTCAATCCAGATCCAAACGCGGAGAAAATCAGCGGGCCGGAAAGCACGCCAGGTCGTCCGCGATGCCACTCGTCGGCGGCAATCAGCAGCGATGCCGACGAGGTGTTTCCATAGCGGGCAATGTTGGTGAAGAACCGGTCTAGGGGAGTTTTGAGCGCTCCTGCGACGCGCGCAATCAGATTCAGATTGGCTTGGTGCAGCAGGAACGCCTCCACCTGAGCAGCGGCAAGGTGGTTGCGGGCGAGCAGTTCATTGATGGCCCGCGGCATCTTGCGCGAGGCATGAAGGATAACCGCCGATCCATCCATGTGAAACTGGCCGTCGTCGACGAAAAGAACCTCCGCCGAAGCGCCATCGGTGTAGAGGCAGGAGTCCGCGATGCGGGCAAAGCCGGTCTCTTTATCCACCACGGCCGCGCCCGCGCCGTCCCCGAATAGGATTGCGGTGTTCTTGCCTTCGGGGTTAAGAGTGACGCGGCGCGACATGATTTCCGCGCCCACCACCAACACTCGGCCCGCTGCGGGCGCAAGCTGTGCAGCCAGGATAAGTCCGATCAGCGATCCCGCCGAGGACACGGGAATGTCGAGGGCAGGCGTTGACGCAAGCCCGAGTCCGGCGGCGATCTGGCTGGCTGGTCCGGGGCAGAAGCGGTCGCTCGACCCGCTTGCTACCAGAATCATACCCAGTTCGGCGGCGGTTGCACCGGCCTTTTCCAGGCAATCTTGCGCGGCTAGAAGGCCGATTCCAGCGACCGTGTCCGTTTCGGCCGCGTAGCGGCGCTCTTCGATGCCTGTAACTTCAAGGATCCATTCCGGGGTTGCATCCACCAGCGGCGCAAGCTCCCGATTGCTGACGCAGCGCGGCGGAAGCCACGATCCGAAGGCGCGCAGAAAGGCCATTGATTATCTCTTAGCGGCTAGGTAAGCATCTACCTTGTTGATGGTGTCGAATTTGCGCGCCGATAAGTCGGAGTCGGGAATAGTTACCCCAAACTCCTCTTCGAGGCCGGTAACAAAATCGGTGAGTGCAAAGGAGTCGAGTAACCCGGAGACAAAAAGCGACTCATCGGCGCCGGGGCTGATCTCCTTCCCGCTAACTTTATGAAGAACATTAAGGATTCGAGCTTGAGTTTCCAATTGCTACTCCTTGAGCCGTAGTTACAATGCCGTCAGCGTGGTGTTGTTTGTACGCTTGATAACCGGTCACAAGGTCGGCCATCAGCGCATCGGCCAGCGCCCGGTACCCTTCTCCGGTGAAGTGAGTGTGGTCCGGCTGCGCCCAGCCTGCGTAAACCCACTGCTGCATGGCGCCGAATCCGCCCATGCGCTTGCGCTGGTCCCAGTATGCGCACCCGTGTGTGCGGCAAACGGCTCGCTGTGCCTGGATGATGCGATCGGTTCCGGCGAAAGGATGCCATGCGCGGCGCTGAGTTACCGAACGGTCAGCGGGGCCTATAACCAGGATCGACGACTCCGGGACATATTGGTGCAAGTTATCGATGATAGATGCGAAGGCTTGCTCATAACTTTCCTCGTCCCAGAAAGTGCTTGCCGCTTCGTTCGTTCCATAAGCCAAGACAATCAGGGCTGGCGAGTTATCTTTGAGATACTGCGAGAAAAGCGGCTGGTTCCATTTGAGTATTAACGGAGCTTCCGCTCCGTTGATGCCGATCGACTCCCATGTTACTCCGGGCTGTGTAGCTACCCAGCCCAACAGAGTTACCGGCGCGCTTTGCTCCGTGGTCACTTGGAAACGGTGATCTCCCGGCGTGCAGAAGTAGGTATAGGTGCCGGGACCGGTAGCCACGGCGTCGGTTTGTATCTCAGCCGTATCTACGCCGTTGTCCGAGAAGCGCAAGCTGCCGCCGCCGGGCTGCTGCAGATATTGAAGCTCGAGGGTAGCGCAGGGCGCGTCAAGCGTGACCCATTCGCCGGCGCGCTCGGTTGAGATACTGATGCCGCCGAGACCCGTCTGCCCGTCGCCGAGCTGAAGAAACTTGTTGCCCTGCGTCTTCCATCCCGTCGACTGCGACCGCTCGGAGCCTATGATCCTATAGCCCGCAAACGGATGGCCGGCGTAGGAGTAGCCGATGCCCCCATTGCCGAACTGCTCCTGGAAGACGCGCCTGGCTTCGCCGGTGAACATGTCGGCCGCGGTGTGGGAGTCGCCATATTGCATCACGCGCACCGTGCTGGTCAGCGGTCCGGTGTCGTGAAGCTCGGATTCATGGGATTCAAGCTGGGCATAGAAGCCGTCTAGCGCCGAGCCGTAAGCGATCGCCTGGGCGGGCGGGTCCTTCAGCTGCGTGCCGATCTCCTCGATCAGCGCGGCTTTGCGCGCGGGGTCAAGGCGGGGTCCGGCTAGGTAGCGTACACGGATACGCTTGTGAGATTGACCGGCCTTGCCTGACTTTCCCCGTGCCGATGCGCTCTGTGCGGGCGCGATACGCGACGCCCGGTGCGGCTTGGCCGTCGAATGACTTGCCGCCGGAGCATGGTGCTTCTTTTTGGCTGAGGTGGCCGAGAGCGCGGCGGAGCCCACAAGCGCTATCAGCAGAGCGACGGCGATCCCGATTAGAGAAAAAGAGCGAATCGAAGAGGAGTTTCCGGACGAGCATCCCGCAGGGGCTAAAGCCCCGATTGATTCTGCTGACGCTATACCAGGGATAAATCCCTGGCCTACCGGCCGAGAGGAGATACCCGGGGCTAAAGCCCGGGTTGATTGCGATGGCTTTATGCGGGGGTTGAAACCCCCGCCTCCCTCCGCACATAATCTGTTCGCGGCCTTTGCGGCAACACTCATCCAGATTGAAAATGGCTGGATTCCGAAGCGCCGGGTTGGAAGCCGCCAGCTCATTGTTTTCTGGCCTTCTTTCCGGCGTGTATCGCGGCAGATTCGGAGTTTGATTTCGCCTTGGAGTTTGTGTTCACAGCGGCCTTTGGTGCTTCAGCCTTGGGGGTGGTGGTGGGGCTTGCGGCCGGCAGGGCAATTCCGTGTTGCATCTTCCATCGATTGTATCCCAGGTCCAACTGATCGATGAACAGCCCAGCCACAATGGTCGCTCCCTGCGGCGTGGGATGCAGCAGGTCTGCCGTCACCAGCCTGGGACTGGCGGCATACCAGCGGGCCATTGTGCCGTCGCCGCCCATCGCATTGAACGTGTCAAAGAAGGCGACGTGGGCCTCCGCAGCCGCTTGGCGCTGAATAGCGACAATCTCGGGAATGGTGTCCATAGTCTTGACGTCGTCCAATCCGCTGCGTTCCCCTCGATCCATCGGGCTCATGATCAAAATAGACGCGCCAGGGGCGTTATCGCGTACACGTTGTATCGCAAGACGTAACTCGTTTGCATACCCCTTGTGAACGTAGGCTCCAAAGCTGCTCTCGTTTGAGCCGTAGTTGACGATCACCAGCGCCGGAGCCGCATGATCCAGCTCCTGCTTCCATAGGAAAGGCTGCAAAACCCGCGCTAGAACCGATGTGGTTGCGCCATTCAGGCCAAGGCTATCGTAGAGCAGGCCAGTCGTCCCGCGGCGGAAGTCGGCTCCAAATAAGGTCACGCTTCCCGATGTGGGCCGGATGGCGACAGTCTTAGTCCCAATGGGAAGCGCCACGTGGACCGAAGCCGCCGCCAGCGTTTCGGAGTCGGTGGTCTGCTCTATGATTTGCTCATCGTCCGCCTCGACGGCAAAGGCGCCGCCGCCGGGTTTAGCCAGGTACTCCACTTCTACGGAGGATTGAGGCGATTCGATGAGACGAAACTTGCTCCAAGCGCCGGGCTGCCCCTCAAAGGCCGCGCCGCCCAGCCCATAGATTCCCTCGCGCATCAGGCCCACCCCGGTACGAATCTTCCAGCCGTGGTCGCTGATCTCAACGCCGCGGTGGCCATACCAAGCCCACGGCTTGGCGATGAGCGTGTAGCCTCGGCCGGCGTCGCCAAACCTGTCTTGCAGCCGCGCACGGACGTCGCCGGTGATCATGTCGGCGGTAGTGGGCGAGTCGCCATAATGCAGAATCGTGACTACGTCGTTTGATTGCCCTTGGTCTTGTTTAGCTTTTTCAAGGCCCCAAAGCGCTGCATAAAACGAGTCCAGGTTGTTGGCGTCATCGACAAACGCGGGCGAGATCTGCGGCAGCTTTCCGTTGCCTTTCGATTGAACGGTCGGTGCTTTGGGAACAACTGGGGCGGGCGGCCGTGGCCAGTGCAGCCCGAATGTCTCCGCAAATATTCCTGGGTCCAGGCCCTTGCTGCGATCCACAACCCAGTGCCAACCCATCAGCGCGCCCACCAGCACAGCGATGGCAAGGGCGGTCTTGAACGGAAAGCGCCAGCCGCCGCCGGCCGGCTTGGTGGCGGGCTCGCTTTGACCGGACTGGCCGGGTTCGGGATCGTTGAAGTTAAAAATTGCCATAGACAAAGGGAGCGGAACCGCGGCCCGCCAGCGTTTGAATCAGCAGAATCAGGCCGGCCATAGCCAGTCCCTGCACCCAGAAGGGCGCGCGAGCAGCCACCCCCGCTGAGAAATCAAACCAGCTCGGAGGCAGCGAGTGAAGGATGGCGGCAAGCACCATTACGCCCATCACAAGCGGCGTCAGATTGTCCGTGGACCAGGTGAGCGAGCCCAGGCTGCGCAGGATGGCCAGCGCGTTTTCAAGCGAGCTGGCGCGAAAAAAGATCCAGGTAAAGCAAACGAAGTTGAACGTGATCAGGCCGCCGAGCAGCTTGGCCCACCAGTGCGGCGAGGGTAGCCTGCGCCAGAGCTTCCACGCGAAAACCACACCCAGCGCCAGCCCGTGCAGCACACCCCAGATGAGAAAGGTCCAGGAGATTCCGTGCCACAACCCGCCCAGAATGAATGTAATCAGGAAAGCGTAGCTGTAAGAGGCGAGTGGATGCTTGCGCCGCTTGGGCAGCGCGTCAAAGAGGTAATCGCGCAGCCAGTTTGAAAAGGTGATGTGCCAGCGCCGCCAGAAATCGGCAATGTTGACCGCCAGATACGGCCTACGGAAGTTCTCCGGCAACTGAATGCCGAGCAGTAGCGCCGCGCCGATGGCAATGTCTGTGTAACCGGAGAAGTCAAAGAACAGTTGCAGCGCGTAGGCGTAGACGCCGGCCAGCGTCTCCACGCTCGAATAGAGCGCCGGAGTGTCGAAGACCCGGCCCACCAAGTTGTTGGCCAGGTAGTCGGCAATCAGCAGCTTTTTGACCAACCCGATGCCGATCAGCAGCTGCGCCCGCCCGCCGTCTTCAGCGGTGAAGGTAAATGGCTTGGAGAGCTGGCCCAGCAGCTTGCCCTGGCGCGGAATCGGCCCCGCCGTCATTGACGGGAAGAACAAGGCTGAAGCCAGATAAGCCAGGTAGCTCCGCGCTGGCTGGATTTCTTCTCGATAAAGATCGATTGTGTAGGTAAGTGATTGAAAACAATAGAACGATAGGCTCAGAGTAAAGAGCCATCCGAAGCGGCCCGCAGTCAAGAGCGGGACCAGCTTGAGCCCAGCAAGCAAACCCAAGTTGATGGCCAGAGAAATGCCAAGCAGCAGCCTCCGGAGCGCAGGCTTTGAGGTTTGCGCGAAGCCAAGGCCGACCAGAAAATCCGCGCTTGCGGCCAGGGGCAGGGCCAAATAGATCAGGCTGAAGCGGG
>CAZSVJ010000113.1:0-10672 GCA_964610185.1 uncultured Occallatibacter sp.
CACCTATTGCAACTTTGCGTCTGGGGTTTATCCGGCCAGCGAACATCCGCGATACGTGGACCGGGTGATTCACGACCTGACGGCAGCCGAAGGTTGGGCGGCGCGCATGGGAGCAGAGCTGCCGCGCCGCGTCGATACGGTTTATCTGGGCGGAGGGACGCCCAGTTTGCTGGCTCCGGAATTGCTTGAGCGGCTGTTCGCGGCGATGCGGGCCGAGTTCGAAGTTGAGGCCGATGCGGAGATCACTCTAGAATGCGCGCCGGGGCAGATCGCGGATGAAACACTGAAGGCGCTGGTTGAGATTGGCGTGAATCGTGTCAGCCTGGGCGTGCAGTCGTTCGTCGATCGCGAGGCGCAGGTGAGCGGCCGGCTGCACAACCGGGCGACGGTGGCGGAGGATCTGCGGCGGCTGCGCAGTGTCGGAATCGCAAATCTCAACGTGGACCTGATAGCGGGCTTGGCCGGGCAGACGCTTGCCTCCTGGGAGGAGTCTCTGGCGGCGTTGGTTGAATGTAGCGTTCCCCATGCCAGCGTGTACATGCTGGAGGTGGACGAGGATTCGCGGCTGGGCCGGGAGATGCTGGGCGGCGGAGCGCGTTACTTCGCGGAGCAGGTTCCAGCGGACGATGCGATTGCGCAGATGTACTCGGTTGCGATTGAAAAGCTGGAAGCGGCCGGGCTCGGGCAATATGAGATTTCAAATTTCTGCCGGCCGGGCTTTCAGTCGCGGCACAATTTGCGCTATTGGCAGCGGCGGCCGTATCTGGGATTGGGGCTCGATGCGTCGTCCATGCTGCGCGAGGCCTTGCATACGGCAGACTCTAAATCGGATTGCCTAGATGAGGCAAGATCAGGCTACGTGCTGCGCTCGACGACGACCCACGAGCTAGGTGCGTTTCTTGGCGGGGCGGAGGCGGCGGAGACGGCGTGGCTTTCACCGGCAGGCCAGCACGAGGAGGCATGGTTTTTGGGTTTGCGGCTGAATGCGGGGGTCGATTTGGGCGATCTCGAGTTGGAGTTTGCGTCGCCGCGGCGACTTGCACGGGCGATGGAGGCTGTAAGACGGCTGGCTGAGGCCGAACTGGTAGTGATGAACGGTAAGACAGTTTGTCTTACAGAGCAGGGCCGGCTCTTGTCGAACGACGTTTTCCAGGAGTTCCTTGGATTAGAGAGGGAAGAACAGGTTCGACCTTCTTAGTTCCCCACCGGCCCGACGAAGCGGGTGCCCCATCAATCGGACGTCCGCCGCGGCGGATGTCCGATGGGTGGGATTTCGTAGAACTCCATATTCACTGAAATCTCAGGGCTCAAGAGCGAGACCCGGGGCACACAGCATTGTGGGAAGTCAGGTCGTTTTTGACGTGGGATTCTTGGCTTCCCACCCATTCCGTCTGCCGCGGCGGACGGAATGGATGGGGCACCCGTCGACTCGCGCTTTAGAAAATGCTCATTTACCAGGCGAGGAGTTCGTCGCCTGAGGTTGGAGAGAGAAAGGCCACGGGCGCCGCGTTGGATTGCGGGTAGTCGCTGAAGCATTGGATGGATTCGGGCCCTGCAGCTTTGGCGATTTGAAGAGCTTGCTCGGCTTCGCGCAACACTACCATCGGCGAACGGCCTTGGCTGTTGGCGATGCCAAAACAGGCTGACAGGCGGATGGACTCGCCGCCAGTATGGAAGGGCAAGCTGAAGACCTCGATGCGGATCCGTTCCGCCAGCATCGTTGCGATGCTTGGGCTGCCACCGGGCAGGGCAATCAGAAACTCATCCATGCCGGGGCGGCCGAGCAGGTCATAGGTGCGCATGAGCCGCGAGGTCCGGTCAACGATCTGGCAGAGCAAGTCGTCGCAGGCGTCGGCGCCGATGCGCGAGTTCCAGTGGCCAAAGTCGTCGATGTCGAACAGAACCACGCAGAGCGAGCTCTTCAATCGCTGCACACGGTCGGTCTCGCGAAACAGCATGGAGAGGATGGTTTCGCGATTGTAGACGCCAGTCAGGCGGTCCAACTGGGCGTTGAGCATGGCGCCCTCGCGGAGGGTTTCAAGCTCCCGCGCGTTGCGGCGGTTGCGCAGCACTTGGTCGATGCGGATCTGCCAAAAGGGCGGCTCGACCGAGCGCGGGATCAGGTCGTCGATAACGCCCTCGGCAAGCCGGTTGGTCCATTCCTGCGTCACCGTGTCCGTAATGAGAAGAATCGGGAGATGCTTGCTGCTTACCTGGGCGCGAACCGCAGCGAGCAACTGGCCAATCTCCGCGCCCGGCTCCAAAGCGGGGCCCGCACCTGCTCCCAGTCCAGGCAGGTTTACGTCGAGCAGCGCCAGGCTGGGTGGGCGGGGCGCAGTCATTGAGGCCAGCGCGGCCTCTGCGGAGAGGACAACCTCAACGCGAGCACCGGATGCGAGGAGCACTCGTTCAACAGCGGTGAGCAGCGCGGGCTCTGGCGAAGCAAGCAGGAAGGTTGGAGGATTGTTGGCGAGCATGGATTAAGGGCTCCTTACTCCATGCATCGGCGACGGTTAGAAAACATTTAGAGAATGTGAGAGGAATTATGCGGTTGGTTGAATGACCTTTGGCGCGAATCGGCGAGCCGAGGGTAACGGTTTGGGCCCAAATGGAGTCAAACCAGTCCGAAACGCCCGTTCACGGCGAATCCCTGAAGATGTCTCCAGTTGACGATTTTGCTTTCCGCACCCGGAAGAAAGAAGATTGCACTAAGGTGAGAACTCGACATTGAACGTCTCGACTGCGGAGGAAGTGAAATAGTACGCCTTGTCGATATACACATTGGCTATTGATTTCCCGGGAGCGGCTAACAAGACAAGATTGTCTCCCCGCTCGAGAGGAGAACGCTCGGATTCGCGAACCGTCTGGGCTATCAGCCCGAACAGATGCATGCTGTGGGCAATCGCCAATCCGATGCCGCGCGCCACGGAGCAATCGTCCTTGTCGTTCATCCTGTCCCATTTTCCAACCGCCATGTCCTGCAGGAACTTGCGCGATCCGCCGTTATGCGGAGAAAGATCAGCCACGAGTGTCGGGGCCATGAAGCGCAATTGGATGACGCACTTGCCGGTCAGCGCGTGATCGCGTGGTTTGCCCGAGTAATACATATTCTCATTCACGAGAGCCTGCTGTTGAAGGACTGAATAGAATCCCGCGGCTCCAGAGATTTTCGGATTGTACGAAGGTCCGCTGAAACGGTTGTTCAATTCCCTGATGCCATCCCTCGGAGTAAGAAGCTCGTTTGCATCTTGCCTCCGAACCCAACGGCCCGCGAGCGGCTTGGGCAGATAGGAGTGGGGTGAAGTCGGATTAAATGAGCGGTAGAAGTACTGACCCGACTGCAAAAGCAATGTTGGAATTTGATTCTTCTCTATTTTCCTGCTGGCAGACTCATAGGCTTTTGCAAGCAGGTCTTTGTCTTGTACAGTCGGCACTTTATTCCACCTCTCACCGGAGATTCCCAGTTTGGGCTCCCAATTCCGCGCCAGTATATCCCCAATTGCCTCTCCCGGTCCCCTTGTTGCATCTGTTTCCCTGCGAACGTTCGCTTAGACCGGAAGCGCCCGACCCTGGCGCACAAGGCCAGGGTATTGCCTTGTCTTGAGGCTATTTTTCCGAACACCTTCCCGTCAAATCCCCTGATTCGTGCAGATTGGCTTCGCACTGTCGCCGTGCGCTGATTCTCGACTAAGCGGAGAACCGGCTCAGTCGACGAAATCGACTTGCGGCGCTATGGGGATGATTCCACGCTCGTGACCCAGATCGAGGAGCTTGCGGATGGCCTGGCGGCCGTCGGGTCCGTAGTCGAGCGTGCGGTCGTTGACGTACATGCTCACGAATCGATTGGCCAGGCGCGCGTCGAGATCGCGGGCAAACTGCATCGCGTATTCGAGGGCCTGTTCGCGGTTGTCCAGGGCGTGCTGGATGCTGTCGCGGACCGCCTTAGTGATAATGCGCATGGATTTTGCCCCCAGCGAGCGGCGAATTGCATTGCCGCCAAGGGGCAGGACCAGGCCCGTGGTTTCTCGCCACCAGACGCCCAGATCGAGAGCCTTGTGAAGACCGCTTGAGGAATAGGTGAGCTGTCCCTCGTGAATGATGAGTCCGGCGTCGAAGTTACCGGCGAGAATCTCCGGGATGATGCGATCGAAGGGAATGGTAACTGTTTCGATTTCTGGATTAAAGATTTTGAGAGCGAGATAAGCGGTGGTCAGTGTTCCGGGAACGGCGATCTTGATGTGGCCGAGATCGTCCGGGGTCAGAGGCCGGGCAGAGACGACCATGGGACCGTAGCCCTCGCCGACGCTGCCGCCGCAGCCCATGAGCGTGTAGTTGTGCTGGAGATAGGGGTAAGCGTGGAAGCTGATAGCCGTAACGTCGTAGAAGGCTTCGTCGCGAGCGCGAATATTCAATGTCTCAATGTCGCACAGAGTGTGATTGAATCGATAGCCGGGGACGCGGATCTTGTTGGTCGCGAGCCCGTAGAACATGAAAGCGTCATCGGAGTCGGGACTGTGCGCGATGGAGATATCGAGCGGGGCGTCGAGTTTGGCCGCTCCGGCTTTCAGATTGCTCACGGGAAGTATGATTCCTTTCAGAAATAAGTGAAACGATGCATCGAGGCGGTTACGTCGTTTGGCGGCGCAGGCGAACAAATCCTCTGGCCAGCGCGGCGGCGGCGACAACCTTGAGCGCGTCGCCAGGGAGGAATGGAAGGACGGCGAGGGTCAGCACGTTGTGTATCGATGCGTGCGAGAAGACGAAAAGCCAAAGAGCTCCCAAGACCAGAATCAGAAGGCTGCCCGCCGTTGCGCTGAATGCGGCTGAGAAGAATCCGCGTCCTGTATTCCAATTTGCCGTTCTGCGCCATAGGAACGAAGTCGTGGCCGCGGCCACCGGGTACGCAAGCAGGTAGCCGCCGGTGGGCCCAATCAGATGAGCGAGCCCGCCGAGGCCGAGAACGCTGGGCGCAAAGACGGGCAAACCCAGCGCGCCTTCTACAAGGTAGGCGACGAGCGTTGCCGCGGCCAGGCGTGGCGAGAGCAGCAGGCCGATCAGCAGGACGGCCAAGGTCTGCATGGTGAGCGGCACAGGCGTGAAGTAAAGCGGAAGCGCAATGTGGGCGCAGACTGCGACCAAAGCGCTGCCGGCAAGCACGATGCCTGCCTTGCGAAGCAAGGACGAATCCGCGACGACGAAAGTGGACTGCACTGAGAGTACTTTGCTCATGAGATTCCCTTCAGCGTTAGAGGTCGGCTTCATCGGCCGGGTCACGAGGTTGGCTGGCGCTCACAACCGGCTTGCTGGAGAGCTGTGAGCGTTGCAGCCAGATGTGGCGAGCCACGCCGGCAGCTGCCAAAAGCAGCGCTCCAAGCGAGACGAGAAGAGCGATCATTAACCAGCGCATCGCTAAAAATGAGCGGCCCTTCAAGACGCAGGCCTCGGACGGCTCGTCCGCTATGGAGCACCCTGTCTCGAAGAATATCGATAACCGCTGTAAGCCAGAATACCAGAGGAAATGCAGCCGGCTGTCGGCCTCAGGCCTTGCGAAGGGAGGCTTGCAGCCACTCGAGGTAGGGATGGCTACCGGCTTCCACATTCAGAACCAGGAACTCTGGGGTCTGGTAGCTGTGCAACTCGTGCAGACGGTCTTCGAGCGCGGGCAGTTGATCGGGGCCAGTCTTGAGCAGCAGCAAGGTTTCGGTGGAGGATTCGATCTTGCCTTCCCAGTGGTAGATTGACTGCACAGATGGTATCAGCGTGGCACAGGCGGCGAGGCGCTCCTCGACCAAGATGCGGCCAATGCGGTCAGCCTCCTTAGGCGTGGCCGTGGTAGTAAGCACGATACGGGCTGCGGGGATGGGTTCGGGCATGGGCTCGCTTCCAGTGAGAATTCGACTCTCAATCCAATGTATTCCGAAACACCTGCACGGACGGCTCTTCGTCAAGTAAAAAAAGTCGGGGCCATGTTGCAACTTGCCGAGAGCGGCCGAGTAGGGCAGTATGGACTTTGCAGCGGTCAAAGCCGGCGCAGGTGGAGAGAAAGCGAAATGAGCACAGCGATCAAGTTTGGCACGTCCGGGTGGCGGGCGATAGTGGCTGAGGACTTTACGTTTGCTAATATTCGGCTGGCGGTGGCCGGAATTGCCGCCTATGTGAAGACGCAGCCGGAGCCGCATCGGGTATTGGTGGGGCGCGATCCGCGATTTCTGGGCGAGAGCTTTGTGGCTGAGGCTGCCAAGGTGCTGGATGCGGCCGGCGTTACGCCGATCGTGATTCCGGATGCCGCGCCGACGCCGGCGATTGCTTACGCGGTGCGGGAGATGAAGACTTCAGGAGCCATCAACTTTACTGCCTCGCACAATCCGCCGGAGTATAACGGAATCAAGTTTTCCACGCACGACGGCGCGCCGGCGCTGCCCGAAGTGACCAAGCAAATTGAGGCGGCGATTGCGGGCCTGAGCGACGGCTTCAACATACCCAAGACAGAAGGAGCCGCCTTCGATACGGCCGATGTGAAGCCGGCATTCCTGAAACGGCTGGCGGAGCTGGTCGATCTGAAGGCGATTGCAAAGTCGGGCATCAAGGTAGTCTACGATCCGTTCTGGGGCGCGGGGCGCGGTTACCCATGCCATCTATTGCGCGAGGCGGGCGTGACGGTTGCGACGGTTCACGATTATCGCGACGTGCTCTTTGGCGGGCACGCGCCGGAGCCGGACGACCACTTGCTGGGCGATGCGAAGGCGAAAATGCGGGAGATTGGCGCGGCCTTGGGCATCGCGACGGATGGAGATGCGGACCGCTTCGGCATTGTAGATGCGGATGGAACGTTTATCCAGCCCAACTACATTATCGCGCTGCTATTCGACTACCTGGTGGAGACGCGCGGGTGGAAGAACGGCGTGGCCAAGAGTGTGGCAACAACCAATTTGATCAATGCCCTGGCCGATTACCACAAGGTTCCGCTGCATGAGACGCCGGTGGGGTTCAAGTATATCGGCGAGCTGATTATTGCGGACGCGATAGCAATCGGCGGCGAGGAGTCGGCGGGGCTGACCATACGCGGGCACGTTCCAGAGAAGGATGGCGTGCTGGCCGGCCTGCTGGTGGCGGAGATGGTCGCCACGCGCGGCAAGAGCCTCGGAGTTCAATTGAAGGAACTGTTTGGCAAGGTTGGTTCCTTCTATCCGGTTCGCGAAAACTTCCGCTTGACCCCGGAGGTGAAAGCCGCGTTCACTGAGAAGTTGAAGTCCGATCCGACCGAGCTAGGCGGGCACAAAGTTACGGCGGTGGTGCGGACCGATGGGCTCAAGCTGATTCTCGATGACGGCTCCTGGGTTTGCTACCGTCTCTCCGGGACCGAGCCGGTGGTGCGGGCCTACACTGAAGCGCGCAGGGAACAGGACTCGGATGCATTGAGAGCGGCGGCAGAGAAGTTTGTGCTGTCTTAGGTTGGGGTCGAATGCCGAACGAGAAAACGCAAACGGAAAAGTGCGCGGCACGGCCGGGTTCCGAGCCGGGTCAGATGCGCGAGCGGATCGTTGAATTGGCGCAGCGGGCATGGCGTCCGGCAGGAACCGTGTTGGCTGTGGGGCTGGCGCTGCTGCTCACCTGGCATGTGATTAACGGCAAACATGGGCTGTCGGTGTGGCAGCAAAATCGAGCCGAGGACCGGCAATTGCAAATGGAGATTAAGGACCTGGAGCAGGAGAACGCGCGCCTGCGCGATCACATTGAGCGGCTCAAGTCCGATCCCGAGGCGATTGAGCGCGAAGCGCGGGAAAAGCTGCACTATGCCAAGCCCGGCGAGGTGATCTACACCTTGGCTGCGCCGCAAACTCAGACGCAGCCGGCTGCGACGGGGAAGTGAGCCAAGACCAGTTATCGGCAAGTTAGCGGCCCAATCAGCGTTATAGGGTTAGGGAGTTAACAAGCTATAGGCGGCATGTTCGAGTTAGCAAGACGCGCATCTCGCGCCTCTACTCCCTTCAATAGTACACGTGCGCGCGGGGGGTTATCCGCGACAAGCGAAAGAGCGTAGCACGGAACGCCCCGTGCATTAGAGTTACGTGGCGCAAGGTGTGGCCATAGAATGGATGTAACAATATATATATACAATGCCGTGGACAGCAATTGGAATGTGGAGGATGCCGCTGTGGTTCATCAGGAGCGCGAGAAGGTCAAGCTGCTGCAAAGAGTGAAGAAAATTCGTGGACAGTTGGATGCGGTGGAGCGGTCGCTGGCGGCGGATGAGGATTGCGGCGGGCAATTAATGCTACTGGCAGCGGTGCGCGGCGCAATTAACGGGTTGATGGGCGAGGTGCTGGAAACGCACATTCGGTTCCACCTCGTGGATGGGGTCAAGGAGCAGATTGCGCCGGAACTGGCTGAGGATCTGATCGATCTTGTTCGCGCATATCTTAAGTAAAGTCATTCACCGGAGATCGGAAATCAGAGACCGCCGGTCCGACTACTACTACTTACTGTGGTAGTTTGTTGGTCCAGCAAAGACTGTTAAGGATTGGTTGATTTGGAACTGCGAGTTGCATATGGACCAAGGGGGCATGTCGGATATGCCCCTCGGTCGGTTGAATCGTACGGTACAGCTACTTAGATCCTTCGCCGAAGGCGTCAGCCTCTTTGTTAATTTCTTCGGGAGTGGTGGTGTGCGAGAAGAGGATCACTCTGTAACGGAATGTTACCGACTTATCCTTCTCCAGGGTGAAATTGAACGGCGGTTGCTTGGGATCAAAAATGCTTCGCCCCAGAGGGTTGGCTGCGAAAAGGCCGTAGCCGCGCGCGTGCCAGTAAGTCGGATAGCCGGGGTTGCCGGGGTGATCGAGAATGGCAATTGAAACCGTGTGGCTGCCATCGTTACCGGTGAGGGTGCACCAGCGGCCCCGTGTCGACCACACAGCCGGGCCCTTGACTCCCTCGCTAGTGAGATAGACGCCCGTGGCTGGGTTTGCGGCGCCTGCCGCCGGAGCATCGACCTTCGTCGGGTTTCCGTTGGCATCTCTAAACACGCCGCCTTTTTCTTCAGGCGATTCAAGCCAGCGGGCAACCCTCATGCCGAGGACGCCCTCTTTGTCGTCATTGAAAACGACCTTATCGAGAGCCTTGAGAGTTATCACCTGATCGATAACTCGGGCACGATTGCGGCGGCCAAAGATATAGTGCGTGGTCTGCGCGAGAATCTGCTTTCCCTGCCCATCAACCCAGACCGATTCACCAACTAACTCGCCGGAGTTAGCGCCGCTCTTGGTGGACACGATCCTAGTATGAAGAACCGTGCCCATCTTAGAACGGTTCTCCGGCTTGATGGCGTCGGAGTTATTCCAGAAATCGAAGCCATTGGCGTTGCCGTAGTTGAACCAGAGGCCGGCGTGGTGAGGATGGTCGATGCGTTCGCCGGGAAGCGGATTCAGCGGATAGCCGCGAGTTACAGTGACGCCCTCATCGTCTATGAGGGGATAAAGGGTAGGCTTCTTGAGCGTCGTCGGCCAAATATACGAGGTGAAAGGCGCACCGTCGATAGTGATGTCGACGCGACGATTGGCTTCGTCCGGCACCACCTGAACGCCCTTGGAGGGAGCAGCGAAAACGCTGGCCGCAAGCGTGAATATTGCAGCCAGCGCGATCAGGTTACGCATAGACCTTGCCTCCCGCGATGACTTGCTGGGTCTTCTCATCGAAGGTAATTTTCTCGCCGGTCTGTATGGCCGCGACATTCATGCACAACGCAATGGAGTGGCTATAACCGGCTTCGATCGATGCGTTGGGCGTCTTGCGCGAGCGGACGCACTCCATCCAATTGCGCATGTTCGCCGCGGTTTCAGGATCGCCGTGCGTGTCGGCATCTGTGGAGACTGAAGCGGCATGCTCAGAAAGCGAAAGGCCATTCAGCAAGTTCGGCTGCATGCCCATTTCAGCGGCGGAGCGGGCGCTAAGTCCACCGGTGTTAGTTACCACGCCTTTGTCCATATCGATCATGCCGCCATTGGAGTAGTAGAGCTCCTTGACGCCGCCGGCGGAGTTAGTGAAGCGCGAGGAATACTGGACCTGAAATCCCTTAGTGAGATCGTCGAGCGGGCCGTAATCGAAGATAGCGGTCATCGTGTCCCAGTTCTGGCGTCCATCCTTCCAAAGATAGATGCCGCCGTTAGCGACCACGCTGCGTGGATGCGGCAGGCCTGTGAACCAATGAACGGTGTCGATCTGGTGGACCAGCCATTGGTCGGGAATGCCGGACGAGTAAGGCCAGAAGAGCCGAAACTCAAGATACTTGCGCGCATCGAAGGGAACCTTCGGATAGTCGAGTAGGTAGCGCTTCCAATCGGTGTCTTCTTCCTTGAGCAACGGCACGTCCTTGGGACGGCGCCAGCGGCCGGGCTGATTGACGTTCCAGGTCATCTCGACCATGACGATGTCACCGAATGCGCCGGACTTGATGTATTCGGCGGCTTTTATGTACTTGGGCGTGGAGCGCCGCTGGGTTCCGATTTGGACAATCTTGCCGGTCTTGTGGACGGCGGCGCGGAAGTTGCGTGCGTCTTTCATATTGTGGGCAGTGGGCTTTTCAACATAGGCGTCGCGTCCGGCGTTGACGGCTTCAATGCCGTGCTGGGCGTGCTGGAAGTCGGCAGTCGCAATAATGACCGCATCGACATCC